>JAFBAS010000133.1 GCA_019247605.1 Hyphomicrobiales bacterium | reverse complement strand
GATGAAATAGGTGTCCGTGAGTTGCCAATCGGCCGGTACCGAGCCCGTCATGAAGCCCGAGACGCCCCCGACCACGAACACCACGATGAAGCCGGCGAAGAACATGAAGGCGGTGTTGAATATGGGCCTGCCGGTCCAGATGGTCGCCAGCCACGCAAAATTGGACACGGCGCTCGGAATCACGATGAAAAGCGAGACGGCGCTGAAGAAGGCGAGCGCGATGTTCGGCAATCCGGTCGCGAACATGTGGTGCAGCCAGACGCCGAAGCCGAGCACCATGGTAAGCACGGTCGCGAGCGCTACCGCGGTGTAGCCGACGAGCGGACGCCGGCACAGCACTGGGAGCGCTTCGGAGACCATGCTGAGCGCGGGGAGCACGATGACGTAGACCCAAGGATGCCCCCACATCCAGAACAGGTGCTGCCAAAGAAGCGGTTGTCCGATGGGTGGGTCGTAAAAATGCGTTCCGAACTGTCTGTCCATCCACAAGAGGAAGAAGGCCAACGTGACGCTCGGCATGGCGAAGAGATTTCCGACCGAGATGGTGAGCGTCCCCCAGCTCAAGATGGGCATGCGGTTGATCGACATGCCCGAAGCACGCTGGTGCAGGATCGTGACCACGAAATTCAGCGAGCCGAGCGTCGTCGAGATGCCGAGCAGAATGTTCGAGAGCGCGTAGAAATCGATGTTGAGGCCTGGGTTGTAGGGGCGCGACGCGTAAGGTACGTAATTGAACCAGCCGGCATTCGGAGCCGAGCCGAGCGCCAGGCCCGCATAGAGGTAAATGCCGGAAAACAGGTAGACCCAATAGGTGAAGGCATTGAGCCGGGGCATTGCCATATCGCGCGTGCCGAGCACGAGTGGCTGGAGATAAACGCTGAAGCCGGTGAGTACCGGAAAGGCGTACCAGAGAATCATGGTTGCGCCATGCATCGAGAAGAGCTGGTCGTATTGCGAGGGCGTGAGGAGATGCTGGTTCGGCCAGGCGAGCTGAACGCGAAAGATGAGCGCTTCGATGCCGCCGACCATGAGGAAAGCGAACGCGGTCACGATGTAGCGAAGCCCGATCTCCTTGTGATCGACCGAGGCCAGCCAGCCGATCAGTCCGGGCTTGGTTTTCCAAAGCTCCTCGAGCTTCGAGGCAAGAGGAGAGTCATAATCGCGCCGAGCCAATTCCGGAACGCGGTCGACTTCTGTCGTGGTCATCTGCGCGTCCCTAGCTGAGGGTGTCGAGATAGACCGAGATGGCGTTGAGCTCGGGGCCGGAAAGCTCGAGCCTCGGCATGTAGTTCCCCGGCTTCACGTGCTGCGGATCGGCGACCCAGGCAGAGCGGTATCCTTGCGTGTTGGGAAGCGCGGCAGCCCCGATCGAGCGCCGGCTGGTCAGATGCGTGAGGTCGGGCCCCAGATGTCCGCCGGCGCGGGTGCCACGCACGGTGTGACAAAGTCCGCATTTGGCGATGAAGGTGTTTTGTGCGTCAGACAGCGCCGGGAGCAATGATGGCTGACCCGCAAGCTGGGCATTCCACCATTTCTCGAACTCATCGGGAGAGGAGGCGATCACCTCAAATCCCATATGTGCATGTTGCTCGCCGCAATATTCTCCACATTGGCCGCGATAGACACCGGGCTTGTCGGCCTCGATCCAGGTGCGGTTTTCTTGGCCGGGGATCACGTCTGTTTTTCCCATCAGTGCCGGCACCCAGAAGGAATGGATCACATCGACGCCGCGCAGATCGACCTCCACCGCTCGCCCGAGCGGAACGTGGATCTCGTTAGCCGTACTGAACTCGCGAGAGGGATCAGGGCTCAGATAGCGCACCTCCCACCACCATTGATGGCCGGTGACCTCAATCCTCAACGGGGCATCTGATCGAGGCGGATTGGCGACATGCGCCAAGGTGATCATCGTCCATGTCGCCATTACGAAGAGCACCACGGTGCTGAGGCCGACACCGACGTAGATCCAGGAGGCACCGGGCGGGCGGGCGACGGGTATCTGAGCGCCCGGCGGGAAGGGTCCCCGGGCAAACCCGCGCCGCAAGCCCTCGATCAGCAATGCGACGATGACGATCACGACAACGATCGAGACGATCATCAAGGCCCAGGTGAGTGCCGCAATATGTCGTGAGCGAAAGCCGCTGGCGGTGAGATAACTCAAAGGCGCCGCAGCGTCGCATGTGCTATCCGTTATGATTGCGAACAGAAGCGCCAATGAGCAAACGATTATCTGCCTAGTCCGATGGGCGAGATGGACGCGCGTCATGACTGACCCAAGACCGTTGCTGCGAGGCTCAGGGCTTCTGGCCCGAGGTGAATTTTTCCGTGTGCATCCAGGGGTCGTCCGTGGTGATATGCTCGGTCGGCACCTGCTCGAGGTTTGGGGACAGGGGAGAACGCGAAAAAGTCGTGCCCCATTCAGAGCCTGGCGCGTTGCTGAGCTTCCCGATATAAGTGACCAGGTCCCAGATCACTGATGCCGGAAGCACGCCGCCCCAGCTCGGCATGCCATTCGGGCGACCCTGATAAATCGTAAGAAAGATGCTCGCGGGTGCGGATCCGTAGATGAATGTGCGGTTGCTGAGCGCGGGACCCATGCCGCCTCCGCCATTGTCAGCATGACAACCGATGCAGTTCAGGTTCGCGAAATACTTCATGCCTCTCGTGGCTGATTGTGGATCTCCCTCATTCGGATTTTGCAAATCGGGCGCGTTCGGCACGCCGCCCGGAAACAAATGGGACACGGGAACTTCCAGCATTCCTCGCGGAGCGTTTCCGGACGTTCGAGACTGCGGGACCGGGGGCGGTGAAATCGCACCTTCCGGCTGCTGGGCCCGAGAAAAACTGCCCGTGCCGACCAGCATCGCGATCGCGATCGCGAGACGCGACAACGCCAGCGTGCCGCGTTGGCGGTCAGGGATCGCCGCGGATCGGTGATTTCCGACCATGCGCCTCTCCTAGTCTCGCGAGTACGGCCTCATCCGAAAGCGGAATGAGCGGCACACCAAAATCGCGGAGGATCGTTTCGAACTCAGTTCGGTTCTCGGCAATGACGGTGTCGAGCTTGTCGCGCAGCGCATCGTCGCCGTGGCGCACGCCCATGGCGATGTCGAACTCAGCCCGCAGCGGCGCAAACCGTTCCATGTCGCGGATGGGCATCAAGCTGAGTGCAATTGCTGATTGCTTGGCCGCGAATCCGGCGAGCGGTCCCCAAGCGGCCGCGAGATCAATCTCCCCAGTTTCAACCGCTTCGATAAGGCGGGCCGGCGGATTCGGTTTGCGATAATCGCCATAGATCGTGAAGCCGACGACATTGCCGGTCATACCCTCCTCGCCGAGCGCATGGGCGGGCGGCGTATTCGTGCCTTCATTGCCGAGAAGGTGAACGCCAATCTTGAGCTCTCGCAAACGCGCATCCTCGATAGATGAGATGTCGAGCTTGCGATCGACACGCGAAACGAAGACATAGGTCGAGCGGTAATAGGGCAGGGTGGTCTCAACCGGACCGTAGCCGGCAGGCACACCCATGATCACGTCACAAGCGCCCGCTTTCAGCGTGTGACTCACAAACCCCCGTCGCTGGGCCCACCAAGTATATCTGAGTTTCATTCCGAGCTTTTGAGCAACGAGTTCGGCGAGCCTGTTCTCGAAACCGGCACCCGTCTCGTTCGAAAAGGGTAGATTGTTGGGATCGCCGCAAACGCGAAGTGTCTCGTGATCGGCGTTGGCGTCAGCGTGAACGAAGCCGCCGACGGCGAGTAACAAGCAAATCACGCTTACGCATTCAATGAGGCTGCGCATCACTATCTCCCCGCGCAGGAGCTTGCTTTTGCGGCTCACCTCCTGTTCGTCCGACTGCCTGCCCCTGTTCCCCTTGCGCCGCGTCCCTGGCCGCCTCACCGAGCCGGAAGACGAGGAGCTCACTGCCGCCCACGGTATAGAAGGGCAGATCCTGGGTCGCGCCGACGAAGCCGAGCGCGGCGTTGCGCACGCGTGCATCGATTTCCGCATTGGCGATCACGCCCGGCCAACCCCCGACGCCTGACAGGATCGCAACATATTGCTGGCCGTCAGAGCCTTTGTAGGAGATCGGTTGGCCGATCAATCCCGAGCCGGCGCGAAATTGCCAGAGCAGCTTGCCGGTGCGCGCGTCCACGGCTTTGAAGAGGCGGTCCATGGTGCCGTAGAAAGCAACATCGCCGGCGGTGACCAGAGCGCCGCTCCAGACCGGCAGATTCTCGTGGATTTCCCAAACCCGTTTGCGCGCGACCGGATCCCAAGCCATGAACTCGCCGCGATAGCCGCCATGGCCCGCATACATGTCGACCGAGGCCCCCACGAAAGGCGTGCCCGCGATATAGCCCGCCTCTGATGTCTTCATGCTCATGCACAGATGCTGATGGGGAACGTAAAGGAGATGGGTTTGGGGTGACCATGCCGTGGGCTGCCAATCCTTGGCGCCGGGCGCGGCCGGGCAAATATCCTCGATGGTCTTGCCGAGAAGGAGAGTCTTTTCATCGTTCGGGATGAGCCGTCCCGTCTCGAGGTCGACGCCCTTCGAGGCCGTGATCGGAGGATCATAAGCGTCGGCCGACAATACTTCTCCCGTTTGGCGGTCGATCACATACATGTAGCCATTGCGGCCAGGGTGAATGAGAACCTTGCGCGGCTTGCCGCCAACGGGAAGATCGACGAGCAGGTTCTCGTTGATCTCATCATGATCGAACTCATCGTGCGGGTTGAGCTGATAGGCCCATTTCGCGTGCCCCGTATCGGCATCGCGCGCGAAGATGGTGGCCGACCACAAATTGTCGCCATCACGCTGATTGGAATTCCACGGGCTTGGATTGGCGGTGCCATAATACAAGAGGTTGAGCTCCGGATCGTACGACACCCAGCCCCAGGCGGTCGCGCCGCCGTTCTGCCAGCGGTCAGCAGGCCAAGTCTTGACACCCAGATCCCTGCCCCTGAGATCCTTGTAGAAGGGCTCGAAATCATCGCCGATGAGAACGTCCTTATCGGGGCCGGTCCCATAAGCGCGCCACACGATCCGGCCGCTATCCTCGTCGAGGGCGGTCAGCCAACCGCGCACCCCGAGTTCGCCACCGCTATTGCCGACGATGACCTTTTTGCGCACCACGATGGGTGCCATGGTGATCGTCTCGCCCTGATTGATCTCGCCAAGCTTTGTGTGCCAAAGCTCCTTGCCGGTCTTGGCGTCGATGGCGACCGTGTGATCATCCAGCGTGTTCAGAAACACTTTTCCATTGTCGTAGGCGAGGCCACGATTGACCACGTCGCAACATGCAACGCCCGCCGCAGCCGGCTCCGGCTTGGGGGCATAACTCCATTTGAGCTCGCCTGATGTGGCGTCGAGCGCAAAGACCCGGTTCGGGAAGGGTCCGGCATAAGGGCCCACGACGTACATCGTGTCGTCCACTACAATCGGCGCCGCCTCTTGCCCCCGATCGGCGCCGATCGAGAAGGTCCAAGCCGGTTGAAGCCTATTCGCGTTCGTGGTGTTGATTTGGTCGAGGGGGCTGAAGCGCGTATTGGCATAATCGCGTGATGGCATGACCCATTGGTTCGGGTCTTGCATACGGCTGGAAAGCTCGCCTGAGGGTCCATTTACCCCCGTCTGCGCTGAACCCGCGTGAGTGATCGCGAGGGCAAGAAGGCCGACGGCGCAAGCGAGGTAATTAGAAAGGTGCCGCCGAAGCGCGCAACTTGCCAAGGGCTCCGCTCCTTGTGGCCACGCCGAACCGCTTATCCGGCAATCATCCCAGCCGGTGTGAGTTCCCGGACGGGTTGAGGAAACCCCGCGTCATCCTGCCGCAGGAGCGGTCAGCGCACCTCATCGCTGCTCACGCCAGCACCCAGATCGACCGCGATCTGCGCCTCGCGTCCGACGCATTTCGGATGACCGAATCCGGACGCGCTTTTCCCGTTCGGCCCAATGTCATAAATGATCGCGTCCTTCATGTTGGGGCTGACGCCGGCCGGTACGTGGTCGAGGCCGAGCGAATGGCGAATGCGCCACGCAACATTGTGATCGGCACATGCCGTGTCCCCGCTTGCGCCAATCGCGCCTGCGATCCTGCCATTCCCGTCGTACAGCGCGAGCCCGCCACCGAAAACGATCACCCCACCCGAGGGCTTTCCGATTATGGGATCCTGCTCAGTCCCGAACTGGTTTGGATCACCGGCGTACAGAGTCTCGGGCACCGGCGGGTTGGTCGCGCCGGCTCCGAACAAGAAGCCGCCCGGTTGCGCCGCGGCATAGAGGTTCGCACTTGCCATGGCTTTGGTGGCCAGGCTGAACGCGTTGGCCGTGTTCGCTTTTTCGGCGGCGATGGCCCGGCTTCCAGGCCACTGGTCATCAACATTCTTGCCGCTGCGGGCCATAGCGCAGACCTTGCCTTCGCGATTGACGATGGCGGCCCATTCATTGTTGTCGAACCCCCCATTGCTTGGGCCGCCGGCCGGCTTCACGCTTTTCTTGAGCGCGTCCTCCAACGCCTCGTGCGGCACGGGACAGGCCACGCGCTCGGCTTGGCCATTGCCGGTTTGCCTGGTGTCCGAGGTCTGGCTCGATCCGCACGTCGGAGCTACCAACAGGGCAAGGGCGAGCGGCAGTGTCGCGGTCGAAAGCTTGTGCATTCTGTGCCATCCGTGACGGTCATACCCCGCGAAATAACGGGGGAACTCCCCCTCGGTTCGCCGCGAGGCTGAAAGATCGAGTGGATGGCTGAGCTCGGCCGCTGAGGCTTGCAAGAAGGTTGGTTGTTCGTGCCTTTCAGTTCCGTTAGGCGGGAACGCTTCTGCGGCTTTCGAGTTGAGCGCCTGAGACAACCCAACACAATCGTGAGCGGGAGGGAATTGACCAACAGCTCCCGACGCTGCTCAATTTGCGCTCGTACGAGTCGCAGACGGAGCTAGGAGATGCCGGTCTATTGCCTTTTCGAGAGAAGCGGCGCCGAGCAGACAATTTTCACCGTGGCGGCGGCAAAGCCTGAAGATGCGCGAAGACTTGTCGCGCTAAATTGCCAAGTCGCAGCGCAAGACGAGGAAGTCTATGGCTGCGAGCTCGACACGGGCGTGACAGTGCCGTGGGGCGAAATTCATTCCGTCGACGGACGCGTCATCAAGGTGACCCGCGTCTGAGCGAGGTCACTTCCTTTTCCGATCAGGGAACGCGCTACTGTGGCTGAGCCGTCTCTCTGGCGCGGTGAAAGGTGACGGGATCAGCAGACCCAAATTTCGCGCCATCCCCTCAAGGAGGGCTCACCCGACCAGCATTGCCCGTCGATGGGTGGACCACCCCAGCGCCCAAAGCCGGGATGCGCGGCCCAGCGGTAATGTCCCCGCCAAGCGTATTGATGATGCCAACGGGCGTGCCAGCTCGCATGGTGGCGAGCGTGCCTTCCGGCATAGGCATAGTGGCGGCCGGCATAGCCGTAGTGGCGGCCGGCATAGAGCCAGAACGGCCCACCGGGATGATAGTACCAAAAATCATTGGCGGGCGCTTTGGAATACCGCTGGTACCTCTCGTAAACGCCTTCCTCGCTCCTGGCCGGCGCGCCAAGCGCAGACGATAGGGGGATCACCCCCGCGGCCGCGACGAAGATCGCGGCGGTGCACAGGCCCAAAATCTTGGCGTCCATGGGGTCCATCCTTTTTCTTTCATCCTCGGCGATCACGCGCCGAGAATATAACACATGTGATGAAGCCGATACGCAAGCTCCCGCGCAATGGTTGCCCGCACCCCTTGCCGAAAGCCTCCGTTCGAAGGATGGGTTAACGCAGAATTTGGCCGGGCCACGGTTCTCGCGGCCAGGGACTATCCGCGTCATGGCAGACGGCGAGTAGCCGAGCGGCAGGAGTTGCGATGGAGCTTACGGTCAATCCGCTCGTCATGGGAACGGAAGCGCCTCCGATCCCGATCGCGCAAGCTTGGAAGACCCATTACAAGGGGCAACACGGGCCACTGATCGATTTGTCGCAAGCCGTTCCCGGGCACGCACCTCCGGAGAGCTTGCTCTGTCGTTTGGGAGAGGCTGGCAAAGACCCGGAGGCAAGCCGCTACGGGCCGATCGTCGGCGATTTGGCTCTCCGAGAGGCCTTGGCCGCCGATATTTCGACGCGTTACGACGGCAAGGTCGCGGTTGAGCAAGTGGCGATCACCGCAGGCTGCAACCAGGCCTTCTTCGTCGCCATGCAAACGCTCGCGAAAGCCGGCGACGCAGTCATTCTGCCCGCGCCCTGGTATTTCAATCACAAAATGGCGCTGGACATGCTCGGCATCGAGGCGAGGCCTCTCGCCTGCAACCCCGAGTGTGGATTTCTGCCGGATGACGACGCCGCCGAGCGGTTGATCAATGCAAGCGTCAGAGCGATCGTGCTCGTCAGCCCGAACAATCCCTCGGGTGCAGTTTATTCCGAGGCTCTCATCGCCCGTTTTCAGAACCTTGCCTCCCGGCATGGTCTTGCGCTCGTGCTCGATGAGACCTATCGCGATTTCCTGCCGCCAGCCAACAACCGCCCCCACGGCCTTTTCGCCGAACCCGGCTGGGATGAAAACCTCATCCATCTCTATAGCTTTTCCAAGGCGTACGCGATTCCGGGGCAACGGCTCGGCTCGATTGTCGGGGCGCCGCGCTTCATCGGCGAAGCGGCCAAATTACTCGACAGTTTGCAGATTTGTCCGCCGCGCCCGGTGCAAAGGGCGATCGTCGCCTCGATCGCGGAAACGCGCGATTGGCGTGAGGCCGTGCGGCGCGAACTTGCTTTGCGCGCGGATGTCTGTCGTGCCGCCTTCGCCGAGGCGCCTGGATGGCGCCTTGCCTCCATCGGCGCTTACTTTGCTTTCGTCGCCCACCCTTACGCGGGACTCACCGCGACGGCTGCCGCCGAGAAGCTCGTGACCGAGGCCGGCGTGCTCGGGTTGCCTGGCTCGTATTTCGGGCCAGGGCTCGAAGGTTATCTTCGGCTTGCCTTTGCCAATGTCGAACGGGACGTCCTGGCGGACCTCGGCCGGAGGCTCGCGCAGGTAAGCGCGTGATCGGTCGGCACAGGTGCTGGTTCAGGGCAATCGTCTGAATTTAGGGCGTTGTCCCGCGACCGGCGATCATGTGGTAGATAAGGAGGACCACGACCGCCCCGACCACCGCAACGAACATACTGTAGAGGTTGAAGCCGGTGATCCCGGTGGCGCCGAGCTGCGCGAAAACAAAGCCGCCTACGAGCGCTCCCACGATTCCAAGTACGATATCCAATAGGACGCCTTCGCCGCGCCTATTGACGATTTTGCTTGCGATGAACCCGGCGATAAGCCCGAGCACGATCCATCCTATGACCGACATGGAATTCCTCACCTCGTCTGCATTGATTGAGCAAGCTCGGCGTTCGACGGAACGCGACCGGAAGGCGTCAGCCTGTCCACCAGATTTGGCAGGACACGCGAAAGCTCGGAAAGAAGCTGATCGCGCGGAATGCCGGATCTCTGGGAGAGCTGGTCGATGAGGTCCGGACCGAGCGCTTGGTGGACTTCCTGAGGAGACACCGGCTGGTTGTCTCCGGGGCCGACCCACGATCCCACGATCCCTCCAAGACCCTTTTGCCTGAATTGATCGAGAAGCCCACCCAGGCCGCCGACGAGACCACCGTCGAAGGACGGCTGCTGGGCTTGCGGCGCATCTGGTTGAACTTGCGGGCCGCTTGGCGCGTCCGGACGTTGACCAACTGGAGCGGACGACCCGCCGCCCAGCATGCTTCCAAGTCCACCCTTGCCCATCGCGCGCGAGGCGAGAAGGGCGGCGAGTGCGATCATCAACGGTTTTGAAACGTTGCCGCCGGGAACTCCGGCTCCGAGTTCATCGAAAAGCCCCATGTCGCGCTCCTTTCGATTATGTCGCGCTCTATTCGGCTGCCGAGAGAACGAGGAAGGCAAGCTGGTCGTTCCCGCCATGTTTAGCGCCAAGAGAAGGTGGCGCAGTTCGCTGGAGAGGCCGGATGCTCGCGCTTGGGACCTCAGTATGGACGGGATAGGCTGAGCGGATCGGAGTGCGCTTTCGGGGAGCGAGAAGAGCGGGTGTTGCCAGAGCCTCTTACCATCGCGGTGGATGAAGCCGTTCGCGTCTCGGCCTTGCTGCAAGTCCCGCAGGGCGCACGCGCTTGCTACGTGCTTGCTCATGGTGCTGGAGCCGGAATGGCGCACCCTTTTATGAGAAGCGTCGCCGATGAGCTGAGCGAGCGCGGCATCGCAACGCTGCGATATCAGTTCCCCTACATGGAGGAGGGCAGAAAGCGTCCGGATCAGCCAAAAACAGCCCATGCCGCCGTGCGAGCGGCAGTCGCCCAAGCGTCTCGCCTGGTGCCGGGGCTCTCTCTCCTCGCCGGCGGCAAATCCTTCGGCGGCCGCATGACTTCACAAGCGCAAGCCGCCGTTCCGCTCCAAGGGGTGTTCGGATTGGTATTCCTCGGCTTTCCGTTGCACCCT
The DNA here is from genome assembly GCA_019247605.1 of Hyphomicrobiales bacterium. Lineage (GTDB taxonomy): Bacteria > Pseudomonadota > Alphaproteobacteria > Rhizobiales > Beijerinckiaceae > GAS188. The sequence goes on along the minus strand of JAFBAS010000133.1, from coordinate 38,753 downwards.
GCCGGTCACCCTTCACGCGAGCGCGCAAAACACCTGTTCGACGTGCGAATCCCGATGCTCTTCCTGCAAGGGACGCGCGACACCCTTGCCGATCTTTCCGAGCTCGAGCCCCTGTGCGCGGCGCTGGGCCCGCGGGCGACGTTGAAATTGTTTCGGGAAGCCGATCACTCCTTTCACGTAAGAGCCCGAACCGGCCTCACCGATGCTCAGATTCGCGGATCCATGCTCGACGCGTTCGCCGCTTGGATGGACGCGGTGATCGATCCGTCGAGCTGACGCAAGGGAAAGACAGCGAAGCGATCGGAGGTGTCGGAAATCGGGGGCACACGATTAAAATTCAGCTCCGGCCCCGAGAACGAAAATCTGAGAGGGGCGTTAACGACGATTGAGGAACTACCCCGCCGTTCTCGATTTGTCCAATGTTCTTCGCGGGTTAACAGGGCCCCGCCTCTCGGGCGACGATTGACTCAGCAGTGTAGAAGTTGAATCAGTCAGAAAGATAAAAACTTAGAAATTTGCGAGTTGGTTGGAGTTGGTCATGGCGCCGAGGAGTAACTGGAAGGGATTTTTAAAATTGTCCCTCGTTTCTTGCTCGATTGCGCTTTATCCAGCATCGAGTTCTTCGTCCCGCGTCCGGTTCAATACGCTCAACCGCCACACTGGGAACCGGCTGAAACGGCAGTTCATCGATGCCGGGACGGGTGACGTCGTCGAGACCGAGGACCAAGTGAAGGGGTTCCAGGTCGATCGCGACAACTATTTGGCCATCGAGGAAAACGACCTCGACGAGATCCGGATCGAGAGCACTCATACCATCGAGATCGAGAAATTCGTGCCTCGTTCGGAGATCGACCCACGCTACATGGACGTGCCGTATTACATCGCCCCCACGGAGAAAGTGGGGGAAGAGGCCTTCGCCGTCATCCGCGATTCCATGCGCGAAGAGGGTGTCGTGGGGCTTGGGCGCGTGGTCATGGCGCGCCGAGAGCGCATCATCATGCTCGAGCCTTGGGACAAGGGGCTTCTCGGGACGATGCTGCGCTACGCCTACGAGATCCGCGGCGCGGAGGCCTATTTCGAAGAGGTGCCCGAGCTCAAGCTCGACAAGGATCTCAAGGAAATGGCGAAGCTCATCATCAAGCGGAAATCGGGCCATTTCGACCCGGCCGAGTTCAACGATCGCTATGAGGATGCGGTCGTTCAAATGGTGCGCGACAAGCAGGCTGGCGCGAAGCCGAGGCCCGCTAAGACCGCTCCGGCGAGCGGAAATGTCATCAATCTCATGGACGCGTTGAAGCGCAGCCTCGCGGGTGGCGAGCGGACGCCGCCGGCACAAGCCGCTCCAGTCTCGAAGAAGCGCGCCAGTGCCAAGGCGAACCATCGCGATCAGCCGCAGCTCAAGCTTCCGATCGCGGGAGGAAAATCGAAAGCCGCCGTCGCGAAGGAAAGCGTCGCGAAGCCCTCGCGTCGCAAAGCATCGTGAGCCGTATCGCAACAGGCCACGCGCTCGTCTTGTGGATGGAGCGAGACGGGGAGATTTATTCGCCTGCGATGGTGCTCGCTCGAAGCTCCGAAGAGGCCCTCGAGTGTGATCTTTGGGAATGCGTCTATCCAGGCGTTTGCCACAGCATCTACCGCTACGGGACCCATGGCAACGGTGGCAGCTATTGTCGCGAGATCACGCCTGAGGTCGCAGCGCGCCTTGGGCGCCTAAGCCTGACGACTCGACGCCGGCCCGCCGAACCCGTCCGCGTCTTTCTTCAAAACTTCGGAGAGGACTTCTTCGACGAAATCGAGGCGCCGGCAGCCGATGTTCTCGCCCGCCCGTTCGAAATGTGGGCGCCTCAGCCGAGCGCAACTTCAACGCGAGTTCCCAGGCGCAAGAGCCGCGCCAAACGCCTCGACCCCGAAGATCTCCGCGCTCAACCCCAATTCAAGCTGCCGATCGCGGGTGGAAAGGCGATCAGCTCGCATTCGACGCAGGGCGAGGCCGAGAAGACCACCGAGGCCGATGAGACAGGCATCGAGCGACTCTCGCTGAAGGACGAGCGACCGGCCGAGGAGCAAGCCGCCGCTTGGGAACGCTTCGATCGGAAACTTCGCGAAATGGGAGTGAAGGCGCCGGCCGAGACTGGCTCTCTGCAGGGGGACGTCGGAGAGCACGCAACCGCGCCTCGCCGCTCGCTGGGGTCCCGATCCTGAACTCGTGATGGACCACTTGAAGGGCGCCTGAGCAGCGCAGGCGATGATGCGGCGGGCCTTTTAACCGCTCCCACCGCGATGAACGATCAGCACCCTTGCTTTGGCCCAGTGCTGTTGCTCTTTCCCATCGCTTGTTGGGACGCAGTCGGCTGGCCCTGCTCCTGGCGCTGAGCATCTTGAGACGAAGCCGCCTTGCCCTGCGTCGCGCTGTTCATTGTGGCAGTCGGCGGATGTTGCTTCGTCGCAGGCCCGGTGGTGCCCGACTGCGCGGTCGCGCCGACTGTCGGCCCGGAGCCTGCGTCCTTCGAGTTGCAAGGGCCCGCATGGGCAACGCCGATGGTCAAGGGAAGGGCAATGCTGGCGGCGAGCGTCAAACTTTTTCGATGCATCGTGAGCCTCCCGAAACTTTTGCGGATTTCGATCTCGTTGGCCTTCGCTAACCCGTCCGTCACGTGGGGGTTCCCTGGAGAATGCGACCTGGGTCGAGCGAGCAGGAGAGCGATTTACGAGCTGGTGCGAGCGTCATCACGACGCCAATTCGACGATGAGCCCTTCATCGGCGCGTAAAAGCGTTGGTCCTTTGAGAGGCTGTTCCTTGCGATCGAGATGCGTCGAGACGAGCAGAGTACCGGCCCCTTGCCACTCCCATTCACGCGGCTCGTGAACGAGGTTGAGCCCGATGAGAAACTCCGAACCCTTAAACGTGCGCGCGAAGCTGAATATGTCGTTGCGGCTGCGCACGGGGCGAAGCTCACCTCGCGTCAGTGCGGGCTCGCGGCGCCGCAAGGAAATGAGCTCGCGATAAAGCGAGAGGAGCGACTTCGGGTCTTGCATCTGCTGGTGCACGTTGCGCTGCGAGGTGTCCCCAAGAGGCAACCAGGGCTCACCCGTGGTGAAGCCACCCAGCGCGCTCGCGTCCCAGGGCATGGGCGAACGCTCAGGATCGCGATTGAGGCCGAAACCTCCAACGAGCTTCTCGAAAGGGTCGCACACGCGCTCTGGCGGGATGCTCACCGGCTCCATGCCGATCTCGTCTCCGGCAAAGAAGAACGGCGTTCCCTTGAGCGTGAGGAGAAGCATGGCGAGAATACGCGCCTGCGGCTGGCCGATCTTGCCCGCAACCCGCCTCTTGTCGTGGCCTCCGATCACCCAATCGGGCCAGGCTCCCTCCGGTAGGGCTTTGTAATAAGCGTCGATATTCGCCTGCAGCGGGAAGGGTTCCCATTGCGTGTCGAGCAAGGCGAAGTTCAGCGGGAGATGAAGGCGCGGCTTGTCGTTGCCGTAGAAATGACCGATGCGGTCGGTTTTTCCCTGCACCTCTCCGCAGATGACGCAATCGTCGAACTCGTCGATCACCGCACGCATCTCTTCGATGCAATCCATCGTCTCGCGACGATCATCCGTGAAGACAGGTTCAAGCCGCTGAGGCGGCGGCGTTCTCGCGTCCGCTTTTGGATTTGGCGGATTGTCGCGCAAGAGATCATCCTTGATCAACACCGCGCTTGCATCTACCCGAAAACCATCGACACCACGTCGCAACCAAAAACGCATGACATCGCGCAGCGCCTCGCGAACGGCGGGGTTTCGCCAATTCAGATCAGGCTGCTGGGCGAGGAAACTGTGGTAATAGTACTGCTCGCGCACCTCATCCCATTCCCAGGCGCTGCCCCCAAATCGGCTTTGCCAATTGTTCGGCGGCCCGCCATTCGCGGCTGGTTCTTCCCAGATGTACCAGTCGCTCTTGGGGTGCTTGCGTGAGGAGCGGCTCCCGCGAAACCAGGTGTGTTTGTCCGAGGTGTGATTGGGAACGAAATCGAGGATGAGCCGCAGGTCACGAGCGTGCAGCGTTTCGACCAGCCGATCGAAATCCTCCAAGGTCCCGAACAGGGGATCGACGGCGCAAAAGTCCGAGATGTCGTATCCGAGGTCGAGCATCGGCGAGCGGTAGATCGGCGTCAGCCATATCGCGTCGATACCGAGCCACTCCAGGTATTCCAGTCGACGCAGCAATCCAGGCAGATCGCCGTTGCCGTCGCCATTCGAGTCCTGAAAGGAGATGGGTGCGATTTCGTAAATGACGGCCCGCTGCCACCATTCCTTATGGTGCCGCCGCTTCAATTTTCACTCGCCTCGCTTTGCTCATGCCGCAGAGAGCGTCCCGAACGGCCATTTCCTACTCGCCGCGTGCGCGCTCATTTGCGCAGGATGGCATGCAAGGCCGCTGCGAAAAGTAACTGCGCACCCGAGGTCAGGAGCGGTTGGGCGGCCTTAGGGGCAGGAATTCTCGTGAGCCACGCTCCGAGACTATGTTCGACGGCATCCGCCACTCGCTCCGTCGTCGCGGCCACCTCCTTCTCCGCGATTTTCAAGAGGCGCTCGCTGTGCTCGCGCGCGCGTTCGCGAACGACATCGGTCACGGTGTCGCCGAGCTCGGCAAAGGATCGGCCGAAAGAGTGCGAGAAGCTTTGCTCCGCGCCGCTGCGAGACGCAACGGCTCGCTTGGTGCCGACGGCCGCAAGGAGCCCGAGCCCAAGGCCGAAGAGAGTGATGGCGAGTGGATGGCGCCGATAGGCGAGCTCGATTGTTTCGCCTGCCGTTTTGTCGTTTAGCCCACTGCCTTGCATCCACTCGCTCGCGAGACTTTTCGGTCGCAAGTTGAGGAGCAGCTCGTCCACCGTGGCGTTCAAACGTTCTCTCGCCCGATCCGCCTCGACCTCGAGTTCATCCGCGCTCAGGGTTTCGCCGATTTCGTTCATTTCGGCCTCAGCTTCGAAAGTTGGCGCACGGTGCGGGGGGCGCCGAGCCTCTTCGACAAGATTTGCCGAGCAAGGAAAAGAAGCACGCCGCCGCAGGCGATCGCGACCGCCGCGACGATGAGAAACGCGATATCCGGCGCCACGTGCCGTCTCACAAGGAAAAGCCCGAATGCGGCCAATAGTGCGAAGACGCCGCCGAGCGCGAGCACCAGAGCGCCCGCGCCCACCGCAGCGGCGGATACGACCTTGGAGGACGTCTCCCTGAGCTCGGCCCGAAAGAGCCTCGTCTCCAAGGACACCAAGCTCGACACTTGCCCGACGAAGTCCTCGAACAACTGTCGGGTCGGAGTGGCGGGAGGAGGAGTGTCGAGCATGGGTCGTCAGCTCCGCTCGTCTTGAGAGCTCACGTCATTTTGCCGATCAGGAGACCGATCCCAAAGGCCACACCGACGGCCGCGAGGGGGTTCTGCTTAATCTGCGATTCCATTTCCGCTTCCATCGACATGAAGCGGTCTTGAGCCATGGCCGCGGTCTGTGAGAGATTGTCGCCTGCCGCGCCAACTGCATTGGTGATCTGATTGCGCGTGGAATTCGCCTGGTTCTGCACGAGCTGGCTCACCGTCTGAGCCAGTTTCGTCACATCCGCCCGCAAGGAGTCGAGGTCGCCAGACGCGATCTCGTTCATCGCATTGCCCGCGGCCTTCTGAACCGCGGATGCACCAGAAGCAAGCGTGTCCTTCGCCTGTCCATACGCGCTTTGCGCGGACCCGACCGCTTGGTCGTAAATGCCCTCGCCCGTCACCTGCTTGTTCTTGGTCGCACGACCTGCAAATTCTTCCACTTGTCCAGCGGTCTTGCGCAGGCCGCCCTCGATGTTGTCTTTGTTCATGGCGGTACCTCCTGAGAAATACGGTTCCAATACGCGGTTCCCGCAAGTTCGTTCGATCGCCTCCGATTATTTTTGATCTTTCCGCGGGTCCCAGCTCGAGGATTCAAGGATCGAGCCGCCCCAGGGTGGCGGCAGGACGCGCAGGGTATGCCGACGGAACTTCGCAAATAGCGCGGCGTTGGCGTTTCCTCCCGGCACTCCCCAGGGCGGACCACAAGGCCCGCGACTCAACGATGGCGCCGCAAAGGCGGATGCTCGCATGCCCGGCAAAGTCAATGCGCTGCAGCATGGCACGCTTGGTCCCACCTGCGTGCATCTTTGCGTCGACATGCAGCGGCTCTTTGCCGAGGACACCCCATGGCGCACGCCCTGGATGGCACGCGTGTCGCCGGTTGCGGCCGAAATCACGGCGACGCATCCAGATCGTACCGTTTTCACGCGGTTCATTCCCGCCCAGCACCCAAAGGAAGCAAGCGGCGCCTGGCGCAAATATTACGAGCGCTGGTCGGACATGACGGTCGAGAAGCTCGGGCGCGAGATGTTGAGCCTCGTGCCGGAGCTTGCTCGCTTCGTGCCGCCCGCCAGCATTTTCGATAAGCGCGTCTACTCGCCTTGGCACGGCGGCAAGCTGCATGCCCATCTGCGCGGGCTAGCGGCCGACACGCTGATCATTTCGGGGGGAGAAACGGATGTCTGCGTGCTGGCGACCGTGTTGGGCGCTCTCGACTACGGTTATCGTGTGGTGATCGCGACCGACGCACTTTGCAGCTCTTCGGACGAAACTCACGATGCGCTTCTTAAGCTTTACGAGATGCGCTTCAGCGAGCAGGTCGAGGCCGTGACGACCGAGGTCATATTGAGCAATTGGGCTTGAGCAATTGGGCGTGAGTTCCGAGACGTCGAATTCACGTTCCCGCGCTCATGCGGGGAATCATGAGCGTGGAGTTCACATCCCCGCAATTGAAGACTGCGCCGCGCCCGGATTGCCATGACATGACGGGGATCGCGGCTTTTATCGCGAGCGGCGCCTCGGCAGCATTCGATAGAGAATGGCCCCCATCGCCACGAGAAAGAAAATAGTTGCCAGCGCCCAGGTGATCAGGCCAAGGCCCAGAGTCGAGAGGAGGGCGAGCAAACCGTCCATATGCTCGCTGGCTCCGCGGCGGGACAAGACGATTACCGTGGTGAGAAAAAAGCTCAACACAAAGGCCGTCACGATCACACGGCCAGTGAAATAAGCCGTGATCTTTCCCTTGCGCGTTACGACGGCGGTCGAGATGTCACCGTTATCGTTCGCCGCCTTCGAGCGAGTGTCGTTCGCCGCCTTTGAGCGAGGAACCAGAACTTCCTGCAATGGGCTGGGCATTGAAACTCTCCGTCGTTTGGAACGTGTTGCCAAGCACTTCGGTTCCTACCTTCTCAGGCGGCGGTGAGCTTCGAACAACTTCGGGCGCGCGCGTCAGTCGAGCCGCGGAAGGCTCGATCGGGCTTTTTGGTGAAGGGAGCAGGTTTTGGGACCTCGAAGTTTCAATCAGTGGTTCAAGTTCGCCATGGACATGAATGCACTGGCGCTCGAAGCACAGCAAGTGATTGCGATGAGAATGATGAAGCTTTCAGTCGGCGGCCCCAAAGGCGCCAAGGAGGCGCGCCGCATGCTGAGCGAGAAGGTCGTTGCCGCGAGCGAAGCTGGCATGAAGCTCGCGACCGGGAGATCTGGCCACTCCGTCGTGAAGCATTACCGCCGCAAAGTGCGCGCCAATCGCCGGCGTCTTGCGAAGTGAACCCTTCATTCCGGGCGTTGGTTACGGAACCGGCGACTCCGGCCTGAGGTTGGCAATGTAAAGAGAGAAGGAGGTCATCATGAATACCGGTAAATTCAACAAACCCGCAAAACGCGGTCAACAGCCCGAAGCGCTGGCGACCTTCGCTGAAGCAGCGCGCCACGGCGGCAAAAAACCTGCCGACATCGGGCTTGAGGCAACCCCTGCATCGGGGCCTTTGCCAGGAGACCTCGAACAGGAAGAGGAAGCCGCTGCCAAAGTGCTGAACGAAGGGGCCACCGGCCAAGAAAAAGGTGGCAAGAAGGCCGCTCACGATCTTCCCGACCGCACGCGGACTACCCGGAAATAGCCCCGCGAAGGCTTTGAACTGAAGGCGTTTTCCGCTCGGTTCAGGTCACAGTAAAGGTGGTTTGAGGAACAAACCCGTAGCCTCATGCGTTGCGAGCAGCTGAAGCTATGTCGGCTCAACTCAAGGGAGCGAGAAATGGATAAGAAGCTAGCTTTTCTGCTTGGAGCGGTCGCGTCGGTGGCGACCATCGGGGGAGCGCAAGCCGCTCCGCCGGCTGCGCCCAACGCCAGCGCCGCCCTCGAGGCTCGCTCTTTCGGGGATCTGTTGAGCCCGATCCCGAATGCCGGCGCTGTTCTCAGAGCCATGGAAGCGGAGGCTAAATCACAGCCCGTTCAGGAAACAGCAGCAACTGACGGGGTGCAGGTCGCCCAATATCATCACCACCACCATCATCATCATCACCATCATGGGATGTGGCGTCGCATGCTGCCGCACCCCTATCATCATCATCATCACCATCATCACCACCATCACCACCACTGGCACGCCTATTGATGACGACCATGTGGTCGTTGAGGGCGGTCCGAGGGCCGCCCTTTTTCATTGACGCTTGTCAGACCGGCTCTCTGCGCGCCCGATCACCTCGCGTCACCTGCCCGCCCTTGACGCGGCCTGGAACGAGAGCGCGCCGGCCTTGTTGTTCTGCGAAAGCCGAAGGAGCGCCTCATGAACAAAAGCCCATCGTCCTCCCAATTACGGGAAGGAGAAAACAACGCTGCTGCCACTTCGAGGTCGAGAACCTCATCGCGCACGGACGCGAGACAGCCTCTGCGGGATCCCACCAAGAAGTTTCCAAAGCCGCCTTTTGCGAAGCAGTCGCAGGCGTGGCCGGGGCTTGCCTCCAAGATGGAGCCGAAACCCGATCACGGCGAAAAGAGCTATCGAGGTTCCGGCCGTTTGGCGGGCCGCAAAGCCTTGGTCACGGGAGGTGATTCCGGCATGGGTCGGGCGGCGGCTATCGCCTTTGCCCGCGAGGGCGCGGATGTTGCTATCAACTTCCTCCCCGACGAGGAAGCCGACGCATCTGAAGTCATTGAGCTCATCAAGGAGGAGGGCCGCACGGCCGTAGCTATCCCCGGCGACCTTCGCGACGAGTCCTTTTGCAAGCAGATGGTGGAGGAGGCTGTGCGAGCCCTCGGCGGGCTGGACATTCTCGTCAACAATGCAGGGCGTCAACAAGCGGCGGCCTCCATCCTCGATGTCTCCTCGGAGGATTTCGACGCCACCATGAAAACGAATGTTTACGCGCCCTTCTGGACCATCAAGGCCGCGCTTCCCCATCTCAAGCCCGGCTCGGCGATCATAGGAACCGCCTCCGAACAAGCCTATGATCCCTCGCCCGATCTCTATGACTATGCGCAGACGAAGGCCGCGATCGTGAATTACACGAAGTCCCTGGCAAAGCAGCTCGGTCCCAAGGGGATAAGGGTCAATGCCGTGGCTCCCGGGCCCGTCTGGACCCCCCTGCAAGTGAGCGGCGGTGCCACTCAGGAAAAGCTCCAAAACTTCGGCAAACAGACCCCCCTCGGTCGCCCGGGCCAACCGGCGGAGCTTGGCTCGATCTACGTTCAACTCGCAGTCGAAGACGCAAGCTTCGCGACCGGTCAGGTCTACGGCGCGGCAGGGGGAAGTGGGCAGCCATAGCCGGGCTCTCACCGGCACGGGTATGGGCGAGTGCGGTGGCAGGGCTCAGCTGCTGCCGAGCGGCACCGGGTAACGGGTAAGGAATGGGCTGCCCGTGCGGCCGCTCCCCCTTACCTCGATAATACTCGCCCCATAGGCCGGCGAGTTTGGGTCGGCCGCGCGAAGCGCCGCGCTTTTTAGAAGCGCCGATAAGGCAACGGCCCACAATAAAGAGGCGCGTTCGGGTAACGCCCGGTAACGAACTCCGCGCCTGGACATTGCCCTTCGAGGTTGCAGGGCCCTCCCAAGAGGCATTGGCCTTCACGTTGGACAAGATAAATGCCGTCATGATCCACGCGTAGGCTTTCGCCAGCGTTGCTGTTTCCAGCACGGCGAGCCGAAGCCGGGCTTGCCAACAAGGCCAGCGCAACGGCGCCCGCAACAACGAGCGTCGAGCGCGAAATTCTATTGCGATGGTGATTGTGCGAGGTCTTCATGGTATCTCCCGATTAGCTGTTGGTTGCTGCTTCTTGCTGAGCCAATCCCCGCGCAATGGGACAGTTCCGGGAGAGAAAAATAAATAGAGCGCGTGGAGAATGCGCTTGGTCTGTGCCCGATTTTCACCACGGGAATGACTTTACGTGGCGTCGGCTCAGGGCATCCAGCAAGCCATTCCGTAAACGTTGCGCAAACGAGGGCATTAAGCAAAGATGGGCGAGGAAGAGTTGGGGCGTAGATACATGGCCGTCGTCGAGGAGAGCTCGGCACCTCTCACCTTGGCCATCGATATCGGCGGCAGTCACTTGAAAGCCGCCGTTCTCGATCAGGCGGGAAAAATGGTAGGAGAGGCGGTCAGGGTCGAAACGCCTCACCCCGCGACCCCGGAGGCGACGGTTGAGGCGCTGGTGAAGCTCGTGGAGCCGCTTGGAAATTTCAACCGCGTCTCCATCGGTTTTCCCGGCGTGGTGCGTGCCGGCTCGATTTTCACCGCGCCCACCCTGCGCGACAAGCGCTGGGATGGCTTCGATCTCGCCGCTGCGCTTTCCAAGGCTTGGAAGCGTCCGATCCGCATTCTCAACGACGCCAGCGTTCAAGGGCTCGGCGTGATCCATGGCAAGGGGATCGAATGTGTGATCACCATGGGAACCGGCCTCGGCTTCGCGCTCTTCGACAATGGCAGGCTCGCCCCCCATTTCGAACTCAGCCAACACCCCATTCGCAAGGACAAGACCTACAACGAGTATGTCGGACACGCTGCGCTCTCGGAATGCGGCAAATCCCGTTGGAACAAGCGCATGCGCAGGGTCATCCGCGTGCTCGACACCGTGATCAACTACGATGTGCTTTACATCGGGGGAGGCAATGCCCGGCTCATCAAATTTGCCCTGCCCGATAATGTGAAGATCGTGCCCAATGAAGCGGGTATTACCGGCGGTATTCGGTTGTGGGATGAGCGCTGGGCAAATGCTCTCGCCGGCACCCTTGTGGCCGACGCTCCGACGCGCAGGCCAGCGCAGGAATGAGGGAGCGTGAAAATGCGAGTGCGCGCAGGGCAAGATAAGCGAGGGCGCTTGCCGGGACTCGAGTTGACAGTCTCCAGCTGATCAGGAGGAACACGTGAAACCGTGCCGATCGGCTTTCTTCCTCTTTTTCCTGCTTTGCGCCTCGCCTGCACCCGCGGAGATCCCGGCCGATGGCGTCAAGATCGGCGTTCTCACCGATATGAGCGGACCCTTTTCGGACCAGGTCGGAAAGGGGTCCGTTGTCGCCGCCGAGCTCGCGGTCGAGGATTTCGCCAAGGAGAGCGGTGGGCTCAAGGTAGAAATTGTTTCCGCCGATCATCAAAATAAGCCCGATGTCGGGCTTGGCATCGCACGCCATTGGGTCGACGAGGATGGCGTTGCCGCAATCGTCGATTTGCCCAATTCGGGGATCGCGCTGGCTGTCGCCAATCTCATGCGCGAAAAGCACCGCACGGCGCTCACGTCGAGCTCGCTCACTTCGGACCTCACCGGAAAGGCGTGCGCTCCAACCACGGTGCAATGGGTCACGGACACGTTCGTGCAGGCCAACAGCACAGTGCGAGCGCTTGCGCAGCGCAACCTCAAGAGCTGGTATTTCCTCGTGGTCGATTATGCGCTCGGCCAGGCGCTCGAGCGGGACGCGAGCGCCGCCCTCACGGCCAGCGGGGGCCAGGTGTTGGGCGCGGTGCGCTCGGCGCTCGGTACGGCCGATTTCAGTTCGCCCCTGATCTCGGCTCAATCTTCTGGCGCTTCGGTCCTGGCGCTAGCGAGTACCGGGGCTGACATGATCAACGCGATCAAGCAGGCGAACGAATTCCGCATCACGCCACAGATGACCATTGCTCCGCTCTTCATCCAGCTTTCGGATGTGCAGGCGCTCGGCCTTTCAGTTGCAAAGGGGCTGCAATTCGTCGAGGCTTTCTACTGGGACCTGAGTGACGAGACGCGCGCTTGGAGCCAGCGCTTCGGTGCACGGATGCAGGGCCGCATGCCCACGGAAGATCATGCGGGCACATACTCGGCGACGCTCGCCTATCTCAGGGCGGTCCGTGACACGGGGACGATCGAGGGCGAAAAAGTCGTCGAGCGGATGAAGTCAATGTCGATCGAGGACGAGCTTTTCGGAAAGGTCGTCATCAGGCCAGACGGGCGCGCCGTGCACGACGTTTATCTTTTCGAGGTCAAGGCACCGGCGGAAAGCAAGGGGCCTTACGACTATTATAAGCTCCTGGACACGATACCCGGCGACAAGGCTTTCCGTCCGCTCGATCAAGGTGGATGTCCGTTTGAGAGTTGGAAGTAGCCAACAGTCCTTTGGCCACCGCGCATCTTCGCCGTTGCGCTGGGCAGCGCCGACGCAGAACTCGTTTCTGGAACAGCGTCAACGAGGCGAGCCGACCGCGGTGGTGGCGTGATCGAATGAATACTAGACTTGCGGGGCAAGACTTGGACAGTCGCTGCCTTTGGTTTAGCAATAGGTAAGCACGCTCAAGTTCTGCGTCAGCACAACAGGTGGATCGTGGGGCTTTTCGGAACGTCACCAATCAAGCGCCCCGGCAGTGCAACGGATTTCGGTCCCGCCGAGCGACGAGACCGGCGGTCCGGCGCTTTCGGCGGGCGCGCGACCGCAGCAAGCGCAACCACGTTGGTCGCGAGTGCTTTGCTCGTCGCGCTTCTCGCAGGCTGCGGGGAAAAGCCGCAGGCCCAAACGGCGGCTTCGCCGCCGCCGGCTGTCGGTGTCCGCGTCGCGGAGATGAAAGGCGTCGCGCGTTCCTACTCGTTTGTGGGTCGCATCAAGGCCATTGATGTCGTGCAGCTTCGCGCGCGCGTCGAAGGCTTTCTGGAAAAGGTCCTGTTTACCGAAGGGCAGGACGTCAAGACAGGCGACATGCTCTTTCAGATCGAGAAGACGCAGTACCAGGCTGCCTTGGATCAAGCAAAAGCCAATCTCGCCTCGGCACAGGCGCAAGAGCTGAATGCCGAGCTCGCCTTCAATCGAAGTCAGGAGCTCTTGAAGAACCAAACGGTTCCACAGGCGCTCCTCGATCAAAATCGCGCCAATCTCGAAAGCGCGAAAGCGAGCGTGCTACAGAACCGAGCTTCGGTGACCATCGCCCAGGAGAACCTGGGCTATACCGACATCAAGGCTCCGATCGACGGCCGCATCGGACTTACCACCTACACGCAAGGCAATCTCGTGAATCCGGCGAGCGGCGTCCTCGCCACCATTGTCAGCCAGGACCCGATCTATGTGCAGTTTCCCGTAAGCCTGCGCGAGCTCGACAACATCAGGACGGCGCGCAAGCAGGAGAGCGGCCACCTCATCAAGATCGAGGTGCTCGTGCGCCTCTCGAGCGGGCGGGAATACCCCCATCCAGGAGTGTGGAATTACACCGACACGCAAGTCGATCTGCAGACCGATACGCTGCTCATGCGCGCCACCTTGCCGAACCCGGAGCGGCAGCTCGTCGATGGCGCGTTCGTGACGGTCGAAGTCAAGGAACGCCAAGAGCAGCAGCGCCTCGTGGTGCCGCAAGCCGCGCTGCAGGTCGACCAGGCCGGCAATTACGTGCTCGTCGTGAATGACGATCGCAAGGTCGAGCTCAAGCGCATCAAGACGGGTCCGCAGGTCGACACGGACGTCGTGGTCGAGGACGGTCTCCGCCAGGGCGAAAAAGTGATCGTCGACGGCGTGCAGAAGGTGCGGCCAGGGCAGGTCGTCGATGCCACGCTGATCACGCCGAGCAGTGGAGGCTGAGGCGTGATCTCTTCTCTCTTCGTCGATCGACCGCGTCTTGCCTTCGTCATCTCCATCGTCATCACGCTTGCCGGCCTCATCGCCATTACGGCCATTCCGGTCGCGCAATTTCCGGAGATCGTGCCGCCGCAAGTGACGCTGACGGCGAACTATCCCGGCGCCGATGCGGAAGTCGTGGAGACGACCGTCGCCCAGCCGATCGAGCAGCAGATCAACGGTGTGGACAATGCCCTTTACTACCAGTCGACGAGCGGTGCCGATGGCAGCTACACGCTGAACGTCACCTTCGCCCTCGGCACCAATCCGGACATCAACACGGTCAATGTTCAAAACCGTGCGTCGCTCGCCCAACCGCAGCTTCCGGCGGAGGTGACGCGGCAAGGTCTCACCATTCGCAAGAAATCGGCCGCCCTTCTCCAGGTGCTGGAGATCTATTCGCCCAAAGGCACCTACGACTCGCTCTACCTCTCCAATTACGCGACGATCAACGTGATCGACACCTTGTCGCGCATCAATGGCGTCGGCCAGGCGAGCCTATTCGGCCCTCTCGATTATTCCTTGCGCATCTGGCTCGATCCCGATCGGATGACGGCGCTCAGCCTCACGCCGAGCGACATAATCACCGCGGTGCAGAATCAGAACATCCAGGCCGCGCTTGGCCGCATCGGCGCCGCTCCGGTCGCCAACGAACAGCAGCTTCAGTTCACCATCAAGACGCAGGGCAGACTGACAAAGCCGGAGGAATTCGCGAACATCGTTTTGCGCACGAATCCAGGCGGCTCGGTCGTGCGCATCAAGGACGTGGCGCGCGTTGAGCTCGGCGCGAAGTCCTCCGACCGGTTCACGCGTTACAACGGAGCGCCGGGTGCCTCGATCGGCATCTATCAATCGCCGGGAGCGAATGCGGTCCAGGTGACCAAGGCGGTCAAGCAGGCGATGAATGACCTTGCCAAGCGCTTTCCGAACGATCTCGCCTACACGGTATTCTTCGACACCACGGTTTTCGTCACCGCCACCATCGAGGAGGTCGTGTGGACGCTCGGCGAAGCTTTCGTGCTCGTCGGCATCGTCGTGTTCCTGTTCCTCGGAAAGCTTCGCACGACGCTCATTCCGCTCATCGCGGTTCCCGTCTCGATCATCGGCACTTTCGCCGTGATGCTTCTCATCGGCTACACGGCGAACACCGTGTCCCTGCTTGCCCTCGTGCTCGCCATCGGCATCGTGGTCGACGATGCGATCGTCGTCATCGAAAACGTGGAACGCGTCGTCGAGGAGAAGCCCGAGCTTTCGGTCCCTGAAGCGACCAAGGTGGCGATGGCCGAGATTACGGCCCCGATCATCGCCATCACGCTCGTCCTGCTTTCAGTCTTCGTGCCCGTCGCCTTCATTCCGGGAATCAGCGGCCAGCTCTTTCGACAATTCGCGGTTGCGGTGTCGGTCTCGATGCTAATCTCCGCCCTCAACGCACTTACGCTGAGCCCGGCGCTTTGCTCGATCCTGATCAAGCGCGGAAAGGCCGCGCGTGGCCCGATGCGTTACGTGCTCGGCAGCATCGATCGGGCGCGCGACGGCTTTGCCGGGATCGTAGCCCGGCTCGTGCGCGTCGCGACGATCGGGGTGGTGCTTGTCCTTGGTGTCATGGCGGCCTCGGCGTTCCTTTTCGAGAGGACGCCGCAAAGCTTCCTGCCCGAAGAAGACCAAGGCGCCTTCTTCGCCGCCATGCGTCTGCCGGAAGGCGCTTCCATCAACCGCACCGAGGATGTCGTGAAGCAGGTGGAAGAGATCATCAAGCCGGTTCCGGGAGTCGAAGGCGTGCTGTCGGTCGTAGGTTATGACTTCATTGACGGGCTTGCCGCGTCCAACCAAGCGTTCTTTGTCATCCGCCTCAAGCCATACGAACAGCGGACCGACCCTGCGCAAGGCGCGGGCGCCATCATCCAAAAGCTCAGGCCAGAGCTTGCTTCCGTTCGTCAAGCGATCGTCTTTCCCTTCAACCTCCCTCCGATCCTCGGACTTGGTAACACCGGAGGTTTCCAGTATGTGATGGAGGCCCTTCAAGGTCAGCCGCCGGCGGATATTGCCGCGACCATGCGCGGCCTGCTGGTCACCGCGAATCAGCAGCCCGAGCTCGCGGGCGTGTTCAGCACCTTCGCCGCCGATACGCCGCAAATCTATCTCGACATCGATCGCGACAAGGCACAAGTCCTTGGCGTCAAGATCAGCGACATCTTCAACGCGCTGCAATCGACGCTCGGCGGATACTACGTGAACGACTTCAACGTTTTCGGCCGCACTTGGCAGGTGAACATCCAGGCCGAGACGCCCTTCCGCATGTCCACCGACGACATCGGCAAGATTTACGTACGCAATTCCGCAGGTTCCATGGTGCCGATGCGCGCCCTGGCGCAGCCTCGCCTTGTCCAGGGTCCGCAGCTTCTCGTGCGCTACAACGGTTTTCGCGCCGCCGTCATCAATGGTGCTCCCAGGCCCGGCTTCAGTTCGGGGCAGGCGCTCGACGCGATGCAGCGCATCTCGGCGACGCTGCCCGCCGGCTACAGCTACGAATGGACCGCGACGGCGCTTCAGGAAAAGGCCGCTGGTGGAGGTGGCATCGTGCTCGGTCTCGCGCTTCTTTTCGCCTATCTTTTCCTGGTCGCGCTTTACGAGAGCTGGAACATACCGATTCCGGTGCTTCTGTCCGTGAGCGTCGGCGTCCTGGGCGCCGTCGCCTCCGTGGTGTTGAGCGGGCGCAGCTTCGACGTGTATTCACAGATCGGCCTCGTCGTGCTCGTCGCGCTCGCCGCCAAGAACGGCATCCTCATCGTCGCCTTTGCGGTGGACCGGCGGCGAGAGGGCCAATCGATCCTCGAATCGGCCGTTGCCGGCGCGCGCCTTCGCTTTCGTCCTGTGATGATGACGAGCTTCGCCTTCATTCTCGGCCTCTTGCCGCTTGTCGTCGCGTCCGGAGCCGGCGCGACCAGCCGGCGCGCCGTCGGCACGCCGGTCTTCGGTGGCATGCTTGCCGCTTCCATCTTCGGCATCTTCATCGTGCCGATGCTGTATGTGGTGTTCCAATGGCTACGAGAGAAAGCATCAGCCACGAGGACCCGCTCGCCGGAAAGCCCACCGGATATTTTGAGTGCGGCAGAAGAACGGCCGGCAGCTTGAGCTGAAGGTAAGGCATCGGCTTCGGTCAGGCCGGTCGGCAAACGTCTCGCAGCAAAGATAAGCGGCTTTGCCTCAGGCGTGCAAATCCATAAATTTTGTTATAAACTTGCGCGATTGTTTGCTCGCCCTGCAACCCCAGGTGGGCCAGAGTCGAGCTTTTGCGTGGAGAGGGGCCCAAATATGGATGAGGCGGTCGGGCGACGGGATGGGAACGCCATCATGGAGGAGGCAGGAGCCCGCTCGACTCCCGCAAATGCCCCCCCGCGCACCGATGTCGGCACCCTCACGCTTCATTGGGTAACCGCGACCGCCTTCATCGTGAGCCTGTTCACGGGCGTTCGGATCGCGGCCGACGCACTTGATGCACCTGTATCGAAATGGCTTTCGCCCATCCTGCCGCAGGGCGAGATTTGGAGTTGGCATTTTCTTGCGGGCTTGACTCTCTTCTTTTGCGCCTCGGCTTACTTGGTCTATGTCAAGCGCAGTGGGCTTGCGTCCCGCAACAGCCTGAAAAAGACGCGCGTGCTCTCGATGCCGGCACCTGCCTCAATGAAATGGGGCGCGGTGAATGTCGCATTGCACTGGTTTCTCTACGCGCTCGTTGCCTTCCTGACCGGCACGGGAGCAATCCTTTATCTCGGATATGGCGGCTGGTGGGATTATCTGCACTCGACCGCTGCCTTTGTGGGACTGGCCTACATCTTCGTCCATGTGCTGGGCCATTATCTCCAAGGAGGGTGGTGGCAAGTGTTCCGCGTGTTTCGCCCGCAGCGCCTCGTCTTGACGAGGGCGGTGCGGCCGAAGCCGCTTCTCATCGCGATGGGTGTTGGTGTGCTGTTCGCCGCGCTCGTTGCCGGTCTCGATTGGATCACGCGCGATACTTTGGTGATCAGCCATGTGAGCGCAGGCCCAAAGCTCGAAGCGCTCCTCGACGATCCCGTGTGGGCGCGCGCGCGGCCCGTGTTCATCCATACACAGCAAGGCGCCAATCTCGGCGGAACGGGCGA
The DNA here is from genome assembly GCA_019247605.1 of Hyphomicrobiales bacterium. Classification (GTDB taxonomy): domain Bacteria; phylum Pseudomonadota; class Alphaproteobacteria; order Rhizobiales; family Beijerinckiaceae; genus GAS188. Next base: position 20,697 of record JAFBAS010000133.1, on the reverse strand, counting down.
ATCCCTCGTCGAGGTGCGCGCCGTGCACGATGGAGAGAACGTCTATTTCGCGTTCCGTTGGGAGGATCCGACGCGTTCTTTGCGCCGCATTCCGATCATCAAGAAGGAGGATGGCTGGTACCCGCTCGACCCGAATACCGCAAACCAGGACGCTGTTGATTTCTACGAAGACAAGATCGCCGTCATCTTCTCCGACAACCCTTCGCTTGGCGGTTCGGGTGCCACTTCGCTCGGTCCTCACCCGCTTCCAGCTGACAAGCCCTCGCCTTTGAACGGGCGGGGCTTTCATTTCACGACCGACGGGAGCTACATCAGCATGTGGCAATGGAAGGCCTCGCGCGGCGGCCTCCTCGGCTGGGTCGACAATCAATACATCGGCCCTCCCTATGAGCCGACACAAGACGAGGCGAATTACGATGCGCGCTATCAGGGCGGCTATTGGAATGCACCGGGCCGCTCGTCCTACTCGTACAACTTCAAATTCATTCGCAAGGATCATCAAGGCCCCGCGACCATCCTTCGCCTGCCCAAGGATTGGAAGGCGCAGGTCGCAGCGCTCGGCAAATATGACCTCGACCCGAACAGCAGCGATGACGAGAACGGGCGCTGGTACATGTTCGCGGAAGAGAGCGAGCCTTATACGCCGCAGGCCGACGCAAAGATTCCCGTCGGCACCGTGCTTCCCGGCGTGATCATCACCGGCGATTATGAGGGCGAGCGCGGCGAAATTCGGGGGGCCGCAAAGTGGCGCGATGGGCATTGGACGCTCATCACGGAGCGCAAGCTCAAGAGCGGTGGGAAATACGACAAAGATTTTGTGCCCGGGCATGACCTCTACATGTGGGTCGCCGTGTTCGACCACACCCAGACGCGCCATACCGTGCATTCTCGCGCGGTGCGCGTCACCACCCAGGAATGAGCTCGAGCAGCGAGTAGGCGTATGCGTTGTCAGCTTGCGTTCAACGGCAAGCCTTTGGAAGCCAACATCGGTGAAACGCTGATCGACGCCGCGCTCGGCGGCTCGCTGCTCATCCCGCAGGATTGCCGCTCCGGACAATGCCAAAGCTGCCGGGTGACGGTGGTGTCGGGATCTGTCGATGATCACGGAACGGCCCAGGGCCGCACCGTTCTCGCATGCCAAGCGACCGTGTCGGGCGAGGCGAAGATCGAGTTCGAGGAGTTGCCGATGCCCGTCAAGCGTGCGGGCATCATCACGGAAATCAACTCGCTTTCACCGCAGATCTTGGAGGTGGTGATGACGACAAGCTCACCCCTCGAATTTCGGCCGGGCCAGTACGTCCGCTTGAAGCTTTCCGGATTTCCCGCACGCGAATTCAGCCCCACTTGCCGCCTTGACGGATCGAGAAAGGAGGGGGAGCTCGTCTTTCACATCAGGCGCTTGCCGGATGGACTGGTGTCGCGCGCGCTTGGCGAAACCATCAAGCCCGGGCACGCGGCCCATGTGCAGGGGCCTTTCGGAAATGCTTATCTTCGCGAAGGGAACGGCCCGCTCATCCTGGTCTCCGGCGGGGCCGGATGGGCGCCGATCTGGGCGCTGGCGCACGGCGCGCGCACCAACCAGCGCGAGCGCGATCTCATCGTCATTGCGGGCAGCCGCGACGCCGAAGATCTCTATATGCGGGCTGCTCTTGATTGGCTGGTCCAGGACGGCGTGCGCGAGGTGATCGCGACTTCCGAGAGAGGGGCGTCCAACAGCGTGAAACGTGGGTTGCCGACCCATTACCTGCCGCTCCTCGGCCTCGAGGACACGGTCCACGTCGCCGGTCCGATCGGCCTTGTGGATGCGATCAAATCGAAGGCACTCGATGCTCATGCGCGCTGCTTCGCCGACCCGTTCCTGGCGAGCGTCCGAACCGCGTCGCTGGCCGACAGGTTCATGCGCAAATGGCAGGGTCTCGAGCTTTTCGGGCCGCGCGAGCGTTGAGACGAAGCGCGCGCAGCTTTGGTCTGCAGCAGCCTACGGCGTCACTGGGACGCTGCCGAGGCTCGCGATGGCGTCGCGGGCCCTGGAACTCTCGACGAATTTGATGAAGTCGAAAGCGTCGGGATTTTGCATTCCCTTCATGTAGATCAACGCGAGCACCACGCTTGACGGATAGTCGGGATCAGTCGGATAGCGACCGTCGATCCGCAGCACTGTGAGGCCTTGCTCGAGCGGCTTCGAGAAGGGCCCAAAGCCGATCGCGCCGGCGACCTCGCGCACCGTGTCGACCGCTTCTTGAGTCGTCGTCGCCGTCTTTGATTTCTCGGTGATCTCCAGATCCCGCCACCCCGGCATGCTGGCCCGCAGCACCGTCAGCGTGCTGTCCGCGTCTTCCCGGCGCACGACGCGAATGCGCTGATCGGCCCCGCCCAGCGCGCGCCAATTGGTGACGCGCCCGGCGTAAACGTCGAGAAGCTGCTCGTGGCTCAGCGAGGAGACGCCGGCGGCAGCATTGACGAAGAAGGCGGAAGGCAAGCGCGCGATCGGCTTGTAGACGATGCCGGAAGCCGCTTCGGCGGCCGTCAGCTCGCGAGCGACGCGACCGAGCACCGCCTTGCCAGCCCCGACAGCCGCGATGCCGCCTCCCGAGCCGATGCTGGGCGTCACATCGATGCGCACCGAACTCTCCTGTTCCATGAAGCTCGCGCCGACCATGCGAAGAACATCGATGCCGTCACCGGTTCCGACGATCTCCATGACCCGGCTCTGAGCGCGTGCGCATGGTGTGAGGTAAAGTGCAAAGGCGAGAGGCACCAATGCGGCCGCGACGTTCCTGACGCAATTCATCTGTGTGTTGTCCTGAGAACTTACGCTCGTGCGGCCATGCTGACGATAAAGTTTGAAGCATTCCTTGATTCATCTGCTCGGTTTCAAACTATTCCTCGTAACACCGCATCTGCCGAAAATTCGAACGTTTACGAGAAGAATTGGAGAACGCAAGCCGGCGTAATATGTGCCCCTCGAGGCGGAATTCTCCATGAGTTCTGAAAACGCGGGCTTTGCCGTGAATCGGGATCGGCTGATCGCAGAAGAAAGCGTTCACATCGACTGAATTTCCGCGGGGCCGAGGATTCGGTTGATGGTGGCAATGGCCGATACTGGCATGGATTATCCGCAGCGGAAAAGCGCAAGCGTGCTCGGGCGATTGATCGCCGCCGCGCCTTTCTCCTCCATCGCGATGCGTCTCGTTCTCGTCGTGCTGGGGACCGGGGTGCTCGGCTTCGGCATGATCGGCGGGCTCGCGGCGTTGCGGCTGAATGAGCAGCTCAGCCAACAGGCGAACGCGCTCGGTGAGCTGTCCGAGGAGCAGCTTGCCCATCGGCTGGACGGGGAAGCTTATCTTGCGCGGGCACGCCTCGAGGAGCTCGGCGCGGAGACCGCGACAGGTTTGCGCCAGCTCGCCCAACGAAGCGATGTCGCGAAAGCAATTGGATCCGGCAATGACGTGACCATCCGTGAATTGCTCGGTGTGGTGGCCAAGACGGCCGGCTTTGAGCGGATGATCGCCTTCGATGACCAGGGCCGTGTTCTCGGCGCCAATGCGCCGCTTGATCTTCTTGCGCTCAACGTTGCGCTTCAGGGCACTGAGATCGCCATCGATCTGAAGCCTCTCTTGCGGAACAATGACCGTGCTCATCCGCGCGGGCACGGGAGCACGCTCGAGCTCGAACCCGGCCTCCTGCGCTCGCTCAAATTGCCGGTTCGCCTGACCCTCGCCGACATCGCGGGCGAGCCGGTGTTTGACGATTTCGGCGATCTCATCGGCGCTCTCGTCGTGGTCAGGCCTCTCAGCAAAAGCGAGCTGACCCTCGAAAAATTCACCTCTCTCGCCGACGCCGGGGTGGCCATCGTGCAGCGAGGAGAAATCGTCTCTTCGGCCGGCCCACAGGACATCGCCTTCGCAAGCATCAGGCCGCAAGGACCGGCTCTCATTCGTTCCGAGGACGGCAAATATGTCGCACGCTGCGTCGATTATCGGGCAGGGAGCAAGGTGTGCACCTTCACCCACGCTGCGGTGATCAGCACGACGCGCGACCAAATGGTGCGCATCGGCGCCCGCGAGACCCACACCCTCATGCGTCAATTCATGGTGAGCGCCGCGCTGGCGCTGAGCGCGCTCGTGATTTCGCTTCTTCTCGTGGTGCGCCGCACAACGGAGGGTCTTTCCACATTGGCCTCGGCGGCCCAGGAGATCGCGAGCGGCAATCTCGAGGTGCCATTTCGCGCGACGGGGGTGGGCGAAGTGCGAAGTCTCGGAGCCGCCTTCGAGCGCATGCTCGCCAATCTGCGCGCAAGCACGGGTAAAATTCGTCAGCTCGCCTTCTATGATACGGTGAGTCAGCTCCCCAATCGGGAGAAGCTGAGCCGCGACGCGCCGGCGCTGCTCGGCTCGGGCGGGCGTGGCGCCTTGCTGTTTCTCGATCTCGACGGTTTCAAATCGATCAACGACACGTTTGGGCATAAAGCGGGCGACGCGCTTTTGCGCAAAGTCGCCGAAAGATTGGACAATTTGTTGAAGGAGACGAGTTGCTCGGGGGCCAAGGCCCTTTTGGGCCGGCTTGGAGGGGACGAGTTCGCGGCCATTCTCCCCGGCCTCGAGACGAGCGAGGCGGTGAGTCAAGTGGCGCGCGAAATGATCGAGTGCTTGCGTGCGCCTTTCAGATGTGACGGCGATACCGCAAATGTCGGCGTCAGCATCGGCATCGCGCGCTATCCCGATGACGGGACGGGCTATGAGGATCTCCTGGTCAAGGCGGACCTCGCGATGTACGCGGCGAAAAGCTCAGGGCGAAACACCTATGCTTTCTTCATGCCCGAGCTCGCCCAAGCGGCAAGAGAGAGGCATGCTCTCGAGAACGACCTCACCTTGGCGATCCGAAATGAGCAATTGAGCGTTCAATACCAGCCGAAAATCTCCTGTGTCGACGGCGCAATTCGCGGCGTCGAGGCCTTGGCTCGCTGGTCCCATCCGGAAATGGGCCTCATGCCGACGGCCGATTTCATTACATTGGCCGAGGAGATCGGCTTGATCACGGACATCGATCGGTTCGTTCTCAAGCGGGCCTTGCAGGAAGTGGGTGATCTGGTCCGCCGGCATCCGGGCATCGTGCTCGCCGTCAACGTGACGGCGGGTGAGATCGAGGATCCTCAATTCATCAAGGAGGTCGTGCAGGCGGTCCGCAAGGCGCAATTTCCGCCAACGTGCCTCGAGCTCGAGATCACCGAGTCGGTGGCGATGCGCGACCCGGATCGCGTCTGCGAGCGCATCGGCCTGCTGCGCCAGCTTGGCATCCGTTTCGCCATCGACGATTTCGGCGCTGGCTACTCGAATCTAGCGACGCTGGCGCGTCTGCCGTTCGATACCCTCAAGCTCGACCGCTCGCTCGTCGCCGGCGTGGCGCAGGACACCGAAAAGCAATCGATCGTGCAAATCGCCATCCGACTCGCCAAGGAACTCGGCTTCGAAACCGTGGCAGAGGGCGTCGAGTGCCTGGAGGACCTCAATTTCGTCTCCGAGAACGGCGCGACCATGGCACAAGGTTTCGCGCTGAGCCCGGCCCTGCCGGTGGATGAGCTCACGGCCTTGCTCGAGCCTTCGCGAATGTCGAGAAGGGAGGATCCCTTGCTTTATGAGGCCGCGCCCGCGCATCGCCAACGCGCTGTGTGACTGCCCCGGGCAGCACTTGTGCTCAAACGTCGGAATGCCGCGGCTCACAGGATTGGCAGCTCTGCCTTCGGTGCGTGCAGGTCCTCGCCTGAAAGGACGTCGCGAGACAGCACTAGCCACCCGCGGTAGCGCACGATCAAGCCGGTGAGCACATGTCCGATCTCCACGTGGAACTGAAATCGTCCCTGCTCGACCGACTCACAGGCGTCGGCGCGAGGGCCAAGCCAAAGTGGAAGCGGAACGCCGAACAGGCTCCATCTGCGTAAGACGAGCCTCAATTTTCCCGGGTCGAGGACCAATGCCAACGCAAAGACCAGCGGGCCGAAACGCTCGCAAAGGAGCTTCGATGATCGACCGGTGCCAGCAAATTGACAGCTAGAGAAAGCCATTTGGTCGAACCGTCGCGTCCATCTCTCGGCGCCGTGCTTGGCTTCGAATTCCACGGTCACTGCTGTGTCCTCGCCGGCTTCGGGAAAACCGATGAGCGCGGCGCAAAGCTTCGAGAAGACGCTGCTGCCGCGCTCGATGGTGGCGCGGCCCTGCGCGCGGGAAAAAGCATCGCCCCTGTGCATCTCCCGGATTTGGGAGGGCAGGTCCTCCCACGCGCTCTTGAGAATGCGACGATAGAGCGGCTGATCTTCGCCGTTCTCGTCTCGCACTCCGGTTGTGATTTGGCGACCGGCGAACAGCTCCTCATATTGGTGAAGCTCGATATCGCGAACGGCGACGCGTGCACCCGCTTTCGGGGCGTCCCCATGCTGGATGGCTTTGACGACGGCCTCCACCGCCATGGAAGGGATGAGGGGGCCGTCGTCACGCTCGGCGAGAAGTTGCCATGAGCGACAAATCTTCTTTCCGGAGGCGTTCTCGCCTTCCACCTCCACGAACATTCCGCCCCGATGCTCACCCCAACGAACATGGCGCGAGACGAAGTGCATGAGGGGCGCCAGAAAAGACAAGCTGCGAAGAATTCGCAACCGCACGAGCCAGGCAAATGCGATCAAGGCGCGATGCAGGATCTCGGGAACCGGTCCGGCACCCATCCAGATGGTGTTCGCCTCGGGCCACAACTTCGTGAGCGCGACGAGATCAGGCACGTCGACAAGCGAAAACAGCCTGTTGTGAAGAGGCAAAGAGCCCGGCGGCGCGATGGTGAACCGCATGTGCTCGAGCAAAGGGCGGCCGATCGTGAGCTTGGCGTCGCGCTTGAGCGTCGTGGGCTGGCCTGCATAGCCTGCGATGGCGCGCATCACATTCTCCCCGATGCCGGCGTAAGGGGAGGGCGCGATCCCGCCGCGAATCACGTCCACTCGCGCTAAGTCGTGGGATAATCGGCGCGTGACCGCCGCGGTGAGGACGGGAAAGCTCGACACGCCCGAGAGCACGAAACATCCAGCCGACAACGCTTCCTCGTCGAACGTCCGAATGGCGGCGACGAATTGCAACCCGTCAGCCAGATCGAGATAGTTCACGCGTCGCGCGATGCAGGCTTTCACGACACGGTAAGGCTCATCTCCATACGCCTGAAAGGGTCCACTCGCATCGACGAGAATATCGGGTCGAAGCGAGGCGAGCTTCGCCTCCACATCGCCATCACGATCGAGGTCGACCGGGTGCAGCCTCGCCACGGCCCCGGAGCGCGCGTCGCAAAATCGCCGTGCCTTTTCCAGCGACCGGCCAGCGACAATGAGCGTCAGGCGCGGATCACTTTCCAGCAACGCGACGATGCGGGCGCCGAACGTTCCGTAGCCGCCGAGCACGAGGATGGTGAGCTCCTCTTTTGCGCGGGGGCGCTCGTGCTCGCGCATGCTCATGAAACGATCCCGCTTGCCGAGCCGAGATGACGTAAAGCCGTTCTTCCGGCCTCGGTCGAGCGAAAGGGCCGCAAAATCTTCCACCCGATCGTGGCGCGAGCCGGATCGAGCGACGTGGCGCCTGGTTTCACCATTTGCCCCTCAGTGGCATGCCCGGGGAGAAACTCGTGGAAATTTCCGTCTGTTTCAAGTCAGCCCGCTCGCACGATGGTGTGAGTCTTGCGGGCAAGCCGCAAGGGTGGCACCTATTCGAAGACCTTGGCCTTCGGAGCCACCGCCGATGATTGACGCTCGCTGATGGCATCGCCTTCGCAAAACTTCGAAGCTGCGGCCGATTTCGCACTTCCCGATATATCGAGGCTGCGGATCGTCAGGCGCTGGCATATCGGCCGCTGGCTGGCGGCGGGTTCCATCATGTTGCTCTTGGCGCTCATCGGCCGCGCCTTTGCGCAAGGGCAGATCGAATGGGCGTACGTTTATCGCTTCTTTGCCGTTCCGGCGATTCTCAGCGGCGTGATGAACACGGTCATCATGTCAATTCTGGCCATGGCGCTCGGCATCGTTCTGGGCGTGGTGTTCGCAATCATGCGCATGTCGGACAATCCCGTGCTGCGCGGCGTATCGATCGGTTACGCCTGGCTGTTTCGAGGCACGCCCGTCATTCTGCAATTGCTGCTCTGGTTCAATCTCGCGCTGGTCTTTCCGGTGATCGGCGTGCCTGGCCTCTTCGAAGCCCGGACCGTGGACGTGATGACGCCGTTCGCGGCGGCGCTTCTCGGGCTCGGCATCAACCAGGGCGCCTACACTTCGGAGGTGGTGCGCGCCGGCCTCATCTCGGTCGATGCGGGTCAATATGAGGCGGCACAGGCGATCGGCATGACGCGCTTGCGTTCGCTCAAGCGCATAATCCTGCCGCAAGCGATGCGAGTGATCCTTCCGCCGCTCGGCAACGAATTCATCGGCATGATCAAGCTCACTTCGCTCGCGAGCGTGATCCAATACGCCGAAGTCCTGCACAATGCCGAGAACATCTATTACGCCAACTCCCGTGTGATCGAGCTCTTGATCGTCGCGGGCCTTTGGTACCTCGTCATCGTCTCCATTCTCACGCCGTTCCAGATGCTGCTCGAGCGCCGCTTCGCGCGCGGCGCCGCGAAAAGGAGATGAGGCGAAGATGATGGGCGTGCCTCTCGTCTCGATCAAAGATTTGCGCAAGAGCTTTGGTGCCTTCGAGGCCCTTGCGGGCGTTTCGATGGATGTGACCGCCGGAGAGGTGCTCTGTATCATCGGCGCATCCGGTTCCGGGAAGACCACGTTGCTCCGCTGCATAAACCAGCTCGTCGAATTCGATTCCGGTGCGATTTTCATTGATGGCGAGCTCATCGGCTATCGCCGCGTCAAGGACAGGCTCTATCCGTTGACGGAGCGTGACATCGCTCGCCAGCGTTTGAAGACCGGCATGGTGTTCCAGCGCTTCAATCTCTTTCCTCATATGACGGCGCTCGAAAACCTGATCGAGGGGCCGGTGCAGGTTCTGCGGCGCGATCGTGACGAGGCCTTGCGCGAAGCCTGCGAGCTTTTGGCCCGCGTCGGACTTCGAGGAAAGGCAGATTCCTTCCCGGCCGATCTTTCCGGTGGCCAGCAGCAGCGCGTCGCCATCGCCCGCGCCCTCGCCATGCGCCCGAAACTCATGCTCTTCGATGAGCCGACGAGCGCGCTCGATCCCGAGCTTGTCGGCGAGGTGCTCGCCGTGATGAAGGAGCTCGCACAAAGCGGCATGACCATGATCGTGGTGACCCATGAGCTCGGCTTTGCGCGAGAGGTGGCGAACCGGGTCGTGTTCATGGATCACGGCTTGATCGTAGAAGCGGGCCCGGCGGCGGAAATCCTCAATTCGCCGCGCGAAGCGCGCACGCAAGCCTTCCTCGCCGCCGTGTTGGCATGATGGCCGAAGGGCGTCCGTTCACATATGGCTTGCGGCGCTGCCTCAAAGCGAGGATGAACGTGTTTAATCGAATGAGGGAACCCGGGAGCTCCTGATGAAAAAAGCCATGCTTGCGACCTTCATGCTCACAGGCGCCGCCGTCTTGACGCACGCCGCTTCGGTGGAGGCGGCCGAGCTGCCCGCTGCGATCAAGGCGCGCGGCACCCTCAGCGCCGCCATCGTGCCGAACTACCCGCCGCTCGATCTGCGCGATCCCGCCACGAATGAATTATCCGGCCTCGATGTCGATCTCGGCAACGCGATCGCGGCAAAGCTCGGCGTCAAGATGGACTGGCAGGAGACGAGCTTCGAGCAAATGATCTCCGCGGTGGATACGGGACGCGTCGATGTGATTCTTTCAGGGATGACCGATCTCGCAAGCCGTCACGACAAGGTTAGCTTCGTGGACTATTTGCGATCGGGCCCGCAATTTTTTGTGCAGGCGTCCCGCGCCAAGGATTTCCCCGACATGCTCGCGCTGTGCGGCAAATCGGTCGGCACGAGCCGACGGACTTCCTTTCCGGGCGAAATTGCCGACTGGAGCGAGCAGCATTGCAAATCGGCGGGAAAGCCTCCCATCAATGTCGTGGGCACCGAGGGTTCTCCGGACGCGCGCACGCAGTTGAAGCAGGGCCGCGTCGATGCTGCGATGCAGGGCAACGAGACCTTGCCCTATGTGATGAAACTCGAGCCCAACACCTATGCGGTCGTGGGTGAGCGCATCTCAAGCCAGCTCACCGGCATCGGCGTCGCCAAGAACGCGACCGAATTGCAGCAAGCTCTGGCCGAGGCGCTCCGGCAGCTCATCGCCGACGGCAGCTACAAGAAGATACTCGACAAGTGGGGACTTTCGGGGGATGCGGTCGAAGAGGTGACGATCAATGCCGGAACATAAGAGCTGGGCCAACGTCCCGCTCGCGCCGGCGAACAAGGCACCACCTGCGCCGATATTCCCTTGGACGCGCGGCCGGGGTTTTCGCGCCGCGATGTTCCTCTCTTTCGACGTCGATGCCGAGAGTGCCTGGACCAGCAAGGATCCCGCGCATGCCGAGCGCCTCGTCACGATGTCGTTTGGCGGATACGAGGCGCGCGTGGGGACTCCGAAGCTCCTCGAGCTTTTGCGGGACCTTGGCCTCAAGGCAACCTTTTTCATCACTGGCTGGTCGGTCGAGGCGCATCCGGCAATGGCCGAATCTATTTTGCAAGAAGGCCACGAGATCGGGCATCACGGCTTCCATCACCTTTTACCCGACCCTGGAGACCCTTTCATCCAAGAGGAGCTCGAGCGAGGCTTCTCGTCATTGAAGCGGCGTCTGGGCGTCGTTCCGGTCGGCTATCGCGCGCCGTTCGGCGAAAGCTGCGAGGAGCTGCTTTCGAGCCTCAAGCAGCACGGCATGCTCTACTCCTCCTCCTGGCGCGATGATGTGCGACCTTACCGGCATGTGCTCGCCGACGGGAGCCCGGGTGTGATCGAGCTCCCCGTCACCTCGAGCTATGACGATTGGATGCACGGCTTGAGCGCGCGCTTCTCGCCGCGCACCATCTTGCCGCGCGAGCATGTGCTCTCGATGTGGAAGGACGAGCTCGACGAAGTGCGCGACTGGGGCGCGATGGTGACGACCGTTCTTCACCCGCAGGTCAGCGGACGGCCGATGCGCTTTCGCCTCCTGCGGGAATTCCTCGAATACGCGATGGGCGTCGGCGACGTCTGGATCGCGACAGGACGCGAAATCGCCGAGCACTTCGCGAATTGCGAGGCAAGTGTTCAGCGTTTGGACGGGTAGCAAAGGTCCGGGCGAACACGACGCAGAGCTCGCTCTGCGGGGGTGGCGAATGTCGGTTTCCTCCCGTCAATTTTTTGTCGGCATAACGAAGGAGAGGTGGAGTGACGGCGCGGGATGTAATAGGGAAGTCCTCGAGAACGACGCTCATTCGACGCGCCGACCGTGTCGTCGCCTGGGACGATGCGCAGAGGGCGCATGTTTATCTCACCGATGCGGATGTCGTCTTCGCCGACGGAAAGCTGATCTTCGTCGGCCGCGGCTATGACGGAGCGGCGGACGCCGTGATCGACGGGCGCGGCTTCATGGTGATGCCCGGCCTCGTCGATATTCATTCGCACCCCTCGACCGAGCCCATGTATCGCGGCCTTAACGAGGAACTCGGCAGTCCCGGTCTCTACAACTCGTCGCTTTATGAGTTCATGCCGATCTTTCGCGCCGACCCCGCCGCGAAGCCCGCCTGCACGCGCGTCGCCTTCAGCGAGATGCTGCTTTCGGGCGTCACCACGGTCGCGGACCTTTCCATGCCGCATGAGGGCTGGATCGATCTTGCGGCCGAGAGTGGCCTGCGTGTCTGTCTTGCGCCCATGTTCCGCTCGGCGAGCTGGCATACGACGAACGGCCATGTTGTCGAATATGATTGGGATGAGCCCGCGGGCGAGAAAGCCATGGCCGAGGCGCTTTCGATCATCGAGAAAGCCGTCTCGCATCCGAGCCAGCGGCTTTTCGGCATGGTTGTTCCGGCGCAGATCGACACTTGCTCCGAGGGCCTCATGCGGGAGAGCTTCGTCGAAGCAAAACGCCGCGATCTTCCCTGGCAAACGCATGCGGCCCAGTCTGTGGTCGAGGTGCATGAGATCACGAGGCGCCACGGGCTCACCCCGATCGGCTGGCTCGATCGGCTCGGCGTGCTTTCGGAGCGTTCGATCATCGGACATGCGATTTTCCTCGACGACCACCCTTCGACCCGCTGGTCGACCGAGAGCGATCTCGAGCGTCTCGCCGAGACCAAAACGATGGTGGCCCATTGCCCGACCGTTTTCGCGCGCCGTGGCATCGCGATGCGCGACTTCGGCCGCTATCTGCGCCGTGGGGTCTCGGTCGGCATCGGAACGGACACTTATCCGCACAACATGCTTTCCGAGCTTCGACTTGCCGCTTATGTAGGCCGCCTTCAGGGCGGCTCTCCACGTGCGGCGCGCGCAACCGATATCTTCAATGCCGCGACAATCGCGGGTGCCCAGGCCTTGCGGCGGGACGATATCGGGCGCCTCGCGCCCGGTTGCTGCGCCGATTTCGTGGTTGTCGACCTCAAGCATCCGGCCATGCGCCCGGCCCATGACGCCATCCGCACATTGATCTTCGCCGCCGATGATCGCGCCATTCGCGCCGTGTATGTCGGTGGGCGCAAGGTGGTCGAGAGCGGTAAGGTTTTAACGATCGACTACCCCGGCGCTTGCGCGGCCCTCGAGGAGGCGCAAAGGCGCATCGTCGCGCAAGCGCCCGGCCTCGATTGGGCGAAACGCGCAGTCGATGAGATGGTCCCGCCGACCTTCGCGACGCGGTGAGGGGGTGCCCCTTCTCCCGCGCTCTTCGCGCGGGAGAAGGTGTCGATCGCGTGAGCGATCGACGGATGAGGGTCCTTAATCAGAACCGCAGATTGAGATTGCCCTTGAAGGCATTGTCGGTGGCGCGCTGGCCGAACTGGCCTGAATAGGAGAGGCCGACGGAAAACATCGAGCTCAGCGCGTAATTGACGCCGGCCTCGGCCACGAAAGCGTCGCGGTCGATCGGCACGCCCGAGGCGCTGAAGCTCTGTGCCCCGCCCTGGAAGGCAAGAAGCACCGAGGGCACCACGTCGCCATAGGCATGGCGCCAGCCGAGCGTCGTGGTGACGCTCATCGGAAGCGACGCGAAGGCGAGCTCGCCGCGCACGCCGAGCGTCGTCGTCTGGATGTCGAAGTCGCGCCCGAAGCCCGTGAGTGCGGCCGCGCCGCCGCCCTCGGTGAAGCCGTTCTGATGAATGAGGAAGGCCGCCGCCCCCGCGAAGGGCTCGATGCTCGCGCGCGTGAAGCCGATGCCCCCGAAGCTCGCGCCGGAAAGCGCGATCCGGTAACCCGCCTCGCCGAAAGCTTGCGCCGTGTAGCCGCCATTGCTCGATGACAAGGCATCGGAGAAGCCGGGGAAGATCACCTGGCGGTTCGTCGAGGTCGAGTTCGTGCCGTAAAGCGCGCCGGCGCGTAATTGCAGCGAACCGAAGCTCGCGCCCGCATAGGCGCCCCCGAAGACGCTCTCGAAGGTCGCGGAAGAGAGCCGCTGGCTCACCGTGATGCGGTCATTCGTGTAGCCGCCCGCGAGGCCGAAGCGCCAATCCCCGCCCATGAAGCCGCGCGCCGAGACATCGCCGCCGATGACGAAGCCGCCCGTGGAACGCGAGAGCGCCGCCGCGTTGCCGTCGCTCGAGACACGTCCCCAATCGCCGAAGCCCTGGCCCCAGAGATCGAAGATGTGCGACTGGTAGAAGCTCGCCGTCACCGGCGCGAGGGCAGGCCCTCTGCGCGACGGCAAATCGGCCGCGTAAGCGCCCGTCATCGTCGAGGCCGTGCCGAGGAAGGGCGTCGAAAGCGGCTGGTTCAAATGATCGAGGATCGCGCCTTCCGGCAATAGCGCGTCCGCGAAGGCCGCCGTCGGGGTCGAGGCATGCACCTCGCCCGAGAGCTGGTCGAAGATTTGCGGAAGCGTCGCCGGGTTCGCATGGATGAGCGCCGTCAGGAGCGGTTGCGATCCCGGCGTGTTCGCCGCGAGCACGCCATTGAGCGCATTGGCGACCGAGGCCTCGTTCGGCGTGAGCCCGGCCGTGACGAAGCCGCCCTTATTGGCCGCCGCCATCTCCACCAGGACGACATCGGCGCTGTTGCCGCTCTGGACGAGCTGCGCCGTCACCGTTGTGCCCGAAGGAAGCGTCGCGCCCGAGGTCACCACGCTCACATTGCCGGGCGTGATCGAGTTCGTGAAGGTGCCGGTCGCGGCGAAGACCTTCATGAAGTCCTGCATGCCGCTTGCCGGGAAGGCGCCCGTGAGCACGACCTGAAGCTTGCCGGAAAGCTTGATCGTCGTGGCGTGGATCGTCGGGAAATTCCCCGCCGCCGTGTTGTTTGCAAATTGCAGCGCCACCGTGCCGCTTTGCGTGATCGCGCCCGTGCCCGTGATCCGGCTCGTCGGCGTGAGTGTCAAAAGCCCCGCATTGTTGAGCACGCCCGTCCCGGTGAGGGCGAAATTGGCGCCCGTCGCCAGGTTGATCGTGCCGACGCCGGAGAGCGTGTTGGCGTAAGTGAAGGTGTTGTTCGCGTTGTTGGCCGGCGCGATGTTCACCGTGTTGCTCGTGCCGCCGCCGACGATGTCGCCCGTGATCGTGCCGCCATTGATATTGAGCACGTCCGCATTCGCCGAAAGCTTGATCGCGCCTTGAATCACGCCCGAGCTTTGCGTGATCGTCGTCGCGGCCGTGGCGCCCGAGACATCGATCGCCGCCGTCGTGCCGCCGATCGTGCCGGTGTTCACGATCGGCTGCGAGAGCTGGCCGCCCGAGACGAGAATGCCCGTCGGCCCGGGCGCGCCGGGCGCGCCGATGAAGCCCGCGTTGATGACGCCGCCGTTCACGCTCGCCCCGTTCGTGACGCTCACGGCGGGCAGGATCGCGCCGAGCGGGTTGGTGAGCGTCGTGAAGGTGCCGGCGCCCGAAGCGACGCCGGGCATGAGCGTCATCCCGCTATTATTCGTGAGCGTGACGCTGAGCTGGTTCGCGTTCGTGCCCTGCACCACGCTCGCGGTCACGCCGGTCGAGAAGAAATCGAAGACCTGAACGCTCGTGATGTTGTTCGAAAGCGTACCGGCGGCGGTGAAGACATTCGGATAGGTGATCGTCTGTCCCGACGCAAAGGTTCCCGATTGCGGCGCGACCTCGAGCACGCCGCTCAAGGTGAGATTGTTCACATTCACGGTCGGGAATTGGCCTGCTGTGGTGCTCGGGGTCACTTGCAGAACGATATTGCCGCCGGTCTGATTGACCGAAAGTCCTCCAATGCCGATTCCGGCCACTTTGCTAGTTGGCTGCAGCGATAGGGCACCGCCGGTCACATTAAGTACATTCTGGGGTTGGAAGGCCACAATTGCACTGTGGACATTACGCTTGCTGACTAGAGCAAAAATAGGCGCAAACGTGACGCCCCCAATAAGCGCGCCGCTAACTTGGTCTATCGTCGCGTTAACCTGGTTGGAAGCGCTGATCCCGTTGCTTGATCCGAAGATCGTGCCGGTATTGGTTATGTTAGCCCCACCCGAAAATGCCGCCTGAACAAGAATGCCCGTTCCTTCGGCAGCGCCGGAAGCGATGATCGTGCCGCTGTTCGTGATGCCGCTATTGCTGGCGCTATCGCCAGCAAGGATACCTATGGCTATGCCGTTTCCCCCGTTCGCGATGATCGTGCCGGAATTCGTGATTCCTCCCGTGATGATCGCGGCCGTCGAGCTCTGGATGCCGATTGCGGCGTTTCCGCTCACCTGGATCGTGCCCGAATTCGTGATGCCGTTGGCGACCTGGTCGGCGACGGCGGTGCCGCCCTGGGTGAAGCCGACCGTGATGCCGGCCGCGTTTCCGTTGGGAGCCGTCGCGGCGATCGTCCCCGAATTCGCGATCCCGCCGCCGACCGAGCTCGGCGTGGCGAAAGCAGAGGAAACGTGAATGCCGGCGGCTCGCGTTGCCCCTCGTGAATTGATCGTACCGAGGTTGACGACCCCGCCTGTGACCGAGGAACCGGCGACAATGATGCCTGTGTTCAGGAACGAGTTGCTGCTGCCGGTCATGGCGATCGTGCCACTATTCGTGACGTTGCCCGTGACGGTGCTTCCCGTGATAAAAATGCCGACGTTCGAATTCGCCGTCGCGCTGATCGAGCCGGTATTCGTGATGCTTCCGGTGACGGTGCTGCTGCCAACATCTACACCCTGGGCGACGACGAGCCCGGTCGCGGATATTGCCGAGTTATTGACGATGTCGCCGGTGATCGTGGAGCTTGCAACATTAATCCCGGCCGCAAAAGTTGCCGCCACCGTGATTGTCCCGGAATTGGTGATCGCCGCCTGCGTCCCGCCAGCCACGTTCGATCGACTTATGAATATCCCCGTCGCGGCGGTGCTCACTTTGTTGGACGTGACGGTGATCGCATCCTGTTCGCGATTCCACCCGAAGAGATATTGCTCAGGCCGACGAAAATTCCGGCGCCGTTGCTGTTGCCGATGACGCTATTGGCATTCGTCGCGATGGTCCCGTTGTTCACGATGCCTTGGCCGACCGTGCTGTTCGTCACGCTGATTGCGGCCGTCTCGCTTCGTCCGCCGAAGGTGGACTGCACACCCGGCTTGATCGTCCCCGCATTGCTGATCGCGCCCGAAAGGCTCGAGGCCTCGACCACGATCGAGGTCACGGTCGTGTTCGCGGCGTTGCTGACGGTGGTGCCGTTGGGATTGTTCGTGACCGATATCCCGCCTGCGCTAGCCGGCAGGGGCGCCCCGAGAAGGAGCGCTGCGACACAGGTGCTCGCGAGGAGCGACGAGGCGCGGGTGCGCGAAGCCAATGAGCGGTTCGGCAAGGCGGTGTCCCTCCAGCTTCGCAAATCGAAATTGAGTCTAATTACTCTTAGACCCCTAAATGACCTTTAAAGCCGCCGTCAAGCTGCCGTTCCCGCCTTGGCGAAATCGTTATCGTCATGACAGGGCGTCGGCCCGGTCATCCACGCCTACTCTCTTGCACAGGAAAGAATAAAATTTTCGCTCAAAATTGCCAGTCGAGAGGGCCCTTGAAGGCGTTGTCCGTGGCGCGCTGGCCGAACTGGCCCGAATAGGTGAGGCCCACGGAAAACATCGCGCTCACCGCGTAATTCACGCCGGCCTCGGCGACGAAAGCATCGCGATCGGTCGGCACGCCCGAGGCGCTGAAGGCTTGCGCGCCGCCCTGGAAGCAAATTTTCGGTCACGGTGCACTTAGTCCCATGGATTTCCAAAGAATTTAGTTCGTTCTCAGGTGCTTGCTTGAATAAGTGCACTGCGACCGAAATTACCTGGCCTGATAATCCTTGATCTCGCGAAAGCGGATCGTGGGCCAGCGGTCCATCTGGTAGGTCAGGTCGAAGCTCGAGGCGGCCATGAACACCGGCGCGCCGTCGAGGTCGCGCGCCATCGACGAGAGATGCGCCTGCGCAAAGCCCTCGAGCTCGGGAACCTCGTCGATCCAGCGGCAAAGCGAGAAGCGCGTTTCCTCATAAGCAATGGGCAGGCCATATTCGCCGCGCATGCGCTCGACGAGCACGTCGAGCTGCAAGGCGCCGACGACGCCGACGATCGCGGGCGAGCCGTCATACGGCAGGAAGAGCTGCACCACGCCTTCCTCGCCCATTTGCCGGAGCGCCTCGCGCAGTTTCTTTCCCTTCATCGCGTCCTGGAGCTTGATGCGGCGCAAGATCTCGGGCGCGAAGCTCGGCACGCCTTGGAAGGCGATCTCCTCGCCTTCCGTGAGCGTGTCGCCGATGCGTAAAGTGCCGTGATTGGGAATGCCGACGATGTCGCCGGCAAAGGCCTCATCCGCGATGGCGCGATCCTGCGCGAAGAAGAATTGCGGCGTCGAGAGGCTGATCGGGCGCCCGGTGCGTACGAGCTTGGCTTTCATGCCGCGCGTGAGACGCCCGGAGCAGACGCGAAGGAAGGCGATGCGGTCGCGATGGTTCGGATCCATGTTCGCCTGGATCTTGAAGACGAAGCCCGTCATCTTCGCCTCATCCGGCGCCACGGCGCGCGTGTTCGCGCTTTGGCCGCGCGGCGTCTGAGCGAATTCAACCAAGGCGTCGATGAGATCGCGAACCCCGAAATTGCGAAGCGCGCTGCCGAAGAGCACGGGCGTCAAATGGCCCTCATGGAATGCCTTGATGTCGAAGGGCTTCAGTCCCTCTTTCGCGAGCGAGAGCTCTTCGCGCCAGGCGCCGATCTCGTCGGATGCCATAAGGCTCGCGATGGCCGGATCGTCCGGCCCGGAGACGGGGGTCGTAACGCCTTCGTCATCGAGCCGCCTCACCGCGCTCTTGCGCAAATCATAGGTGCCGGTGAACGACTTCCCGCGCCCGATCGGCCAATTGATCGGCGCCACATCCAGCGCGAGCGTCTTCTCGATCTCGTCGAGAAGGTCGAAAGGGTCGCGGCTTTCCCGATCCATCTTGTTGATGAAGGTGACGATCGGGATATCGCGCAATCGGCAAACCTCGAAGAGCTTGCGCGTGCGCGCCTCGATGCCGCGGGCCGCATCGATCACCATGACTGCCGAATCGACTGCCGTGAGCGTGCGGTAGGTATCCTCGGAGAAATCCTCGTGACCGGGCGTGTCGAGAAGATTGAAGACGCAGCCGCCATATTCGAAGGTCATCACCGAGGTCACGACCGAGATGCCGCGCTCACGCTCGATCCCCATCCAGTCGGAGCGGGTCTGCGCCCGGTTGCGCTTTGCCTTCACCTCGCCGGCGAGCTGGATCGCACCCCCGAAGAGCAGAAGCTTCTCGGTCAAGGTGGTCTTTCCCGCGTCCGGGTGCGAGATGATGGCAAAGGTGCGCCTGCGGCTCACCGAGGCCGCGATGTCTTCCGTCACTGAAAGAGCTCGTAATCTGCCGATGGGCGATGAGAGATTGGAGTTTCGCCCTTTAACATCAAGGGCGGGCAAAATCGACCTTATCGTCATCGCCGGGCGTCGGCCCGGCGATCCATGCCTTCCTGGCCATGCGTGCGTGAAGGAGGGCGTGGATGCCCGCGCCGAGCGGGCATGACGGACTTTGCCAAAATCGACGCTGGCTTTATACGCGCCATGGCTTCATCCCGAGCGAGGGGGCGTTTCCTTTGGACAGCATGAACCCGGGGCTGGGCGCGACCATTCTCGACAATCGCGAGGTGAGGCTCAAGGCGACACGCTATGGTCTCATGCTGTATCATTCCAAGGATGCCTATGTCGGCCGCTCCTTCGATCTCTACGGCGAGTTCTCCGAGGGCGAGGTCGCTCTCTTCCGCCAACTCGTCCAGCCGGGCTCGGTAGTACTCGATATCGGCGCCAATATCGGCTCACACACGCTTTTCTTCGCGTCGGCCTCCGCTCCTGGCGGCAGCGTGATCGCCTTTGAGCCGCAGCGCATCATTCACCAGATGCTATGTGCGAACCTCGCGCTGAACGGCATCACCAATGTGCGCGCACTCTTGGCGGGCGCGGGTCGCGAGCGAGGCATCGCGCAGGTCCCGGTCCTCGACTACACGGCGGCCAACAATTTCGGCGGCATTTCTCTCGGGATGGGCGGGCCCTCCGAGGCCGTCGACATCATTCCGGTCGACGCGCTGGGACTGAAGCGATGCGATCTGATGAAGATCGACGTCGAAGGCATGGAAGGAGAGGTGCTCGCCGGCGCTACATCGACAATCGGCCGCTTCCGCCCCGTGCTTTATGTCGAGAACGATCGGCGCGAGAAATCCGCGGCCCTCATCGAACAGCTGCTCTCGCTGGATTATGAGCTTTTCTGGCACCTTCCCCTTCTCTTCAACGCGCAGAATTTCTTTCGCCAGCCGGCGAATGTGTTCGAGGGGATCGCATCCATCAACATCCTCGGCGTGTCGCGCGAACGCAAGGGCGACGTCGCAGGTTTCCGCGCCGTTACCGGTCCGCAGGATTGGCCGCTTGCGACGTAACGGCTGGCATCGCATTGCGCTGACCGCCTCGTCGCCTTGGCGCTGCGCGTGCGGCTTGCGGTTTCCGGCGGGCATGATGTTTCTTGCAGGCCGTCTTGCGGGAGGAACGGATGAAAAGCTTCAAGGTCACTGAATTTTCGGCGCCTCTCATGCCAATCGAGGCGCCGACTCCCGAGCCTTCGGGGACGCAAGTTCTTCTCAAGGTGAAAGCGGCCGGTGTTTGCCACAGCGATTTGCATATCTGGGAGGGCGGCTATCAGCTCGGCCATGGACGCGGGCAGCTTTCGCTGAAGGACAGGGGTGTGGGGCTTCCCCTTGCGATGGGACACGAGACCGTCGGGGAGGTGCTGGCGCTCGGGCCGCAGGCGCAAGGGGTGAAGCCCGGCGAGGTGCGGCTCATCTATCCTTGGATCGGCTGCGGTCAATGCGAGGTGTGCCGCGGCGGCGACGAGAACCTTTGCCTCAGGCCGCGCTGCCTCGGCGTCCATTGCGACGGCGGCTATGCGGATCACATCCTCGTTCCCCATCCGCGTTATCTTCTCGACCTTGCCGGGCTCGATCCGGTGACGGCCGCGCCTTATGCCTGCTCGGGCGTCACCACCTATGGCGCGCTGAAGAAGGTCGAATTCGCGCTCGGCGAGCCGATCCTGATCTTCGGCGCCGGCGGGCTCGGGCTCATG
>JAFBAS010000156.1 GCA_019247605.1 Hyphomicrobiales bacterium | reverse complement strand
TGAGGAATGATCATTCGCGTTTGCCAGAGGTTGTGAGGCATGACAGCGGTATGCCAAACGCGCCTTCGACAAACCGGGCACCCGTGTCTCCTTCCCCAGTGCACAGGATGGTGGAACAGGCGACCGTGGCTTCGCAGGCCACCCGTGGCACCCTCTTAGCGCTGATCGTTGCGTGTGTGAGTGGTTTCTTGTTTCAATTCGACCTCACCGCGCTGTCGGCGGCGTTGCCAGATATTGGATCCAGTCTTTCCGCGCGGCTTGTGGATCAAGCCTGGATTATCGACGTCTACAGTCTGGCGTTGATCTTCGCGCTTCCTCTGGCGGGCCCTGTCGCCGATCGGTACGGACGACGGCGCGCGTTCATGACCGGCGGTATTCTCTTCGCGTTGGCATCGGCACTTTGTGCGACCGCGGCCACGCTGTTCAGTCTATTGGCTTGGCGCGTGTTGCAAGGGATTTCTGGCGCCGCGCTTACGGTTTCAGCATCGGCACTCCTCGCGGCCGCTTATCCCGGTCCTCGTCGGGGCTGGGCTTTCGGCATATGGGGGACCGTAATCGGCGCGTCGATGGTGGCCGGGCCGCCCCTTGGCGCGCTCATTGCGGCCATGTTGGGATGGCCATGGGTATTTTGGATCAACGTGCCAATTTGCCTCGGGTTGGTGCTGCTGGTTGGTCGAACCGCAAGCGAAAAAGCCATTTTGCGGAAGTACGATCCACTGGACTGGGCCGGCCCGGCGACACTTGCGCTGTGCATCGGGGCGGTCGCCTTCCTAATGCTGGCTGGTGATGGACTTGCAGAATCGGGCTTCATCTCAATACCTGTCGTGCTCGGGGGGGCCATCATCGCCCTGGCGCTCTTCATCAGCGTCGAGCGGTTGGCACGTTGCGCCCGCGTTTGACTTTACGCTGTTTGGCTCATCGCGATTTGTCGCGATGTGCCTTGTCTCCATCGCGGGCTCGATTGGATTTTGGGCCCTTCTCGTCCACTTGCCGCAAATGGCGAGGGGGCCCATGGCTCTAAGCGGCGCTGCTGCGGGTTTTCTGCTGACCGCTTTGACGTTCCCCATGTTCGTGATGCCCTCCCTTGGGGCGAAGTTGGCCGCGAAGCTGCCGGCGCGCTGGTACTTCGCTGGTGGGCTTGGGATGGTTGGGGGAGCGGATCTACTGCTCGCGCTGGTGGCCCGCGACCTCGGCGCGCCACCGGCCATTTGGGCCGTAGTCGGCACGCTGCTGATCTGCGGTAGCGGTTGCGCGATGTTCAATGCACAGATAGCGGCTGAGGCCGTCTCGGCTGTTCCGCCTGATCGTGCGGCGACAGCTTCGGCAATCTGCATTACGATGCGACAGATCGGCTTCGCATTCGGGATCGCAGTGATCGGCGCCCTGCTGAAGCGCGACGATCCGTCCACCTACACAACGGCGTTCGCCGTGGTCGCTGCCTGCACGCTCGGCCTCGCCGCTTTCGCATTCGCTCTGCTTAGTCGCTCCGAGAGACGAATACGGCTGGCCGCATGAAAAAGCGCGAGCTGGCGTGCGTCAGTTCGCCGTAGCGCCCGGATCAAAGCCGACGGAAAACCGCCTACTCCATCGCGAGCGCGACGTAGCGCATATCGCCTTGGGCATTCGCGACATAGAGAAGCGCGGATTTCTTGCCGTCCTTCTTCAAGTTGTCGAGGAGCTTGGCGACGTCCGACGGGGATGAGACGGGCTGCTGGCCGATCTCGACGATCACGTCGCCGGGCTGAAGGCGCTTGTCCGCTGCCGTCGAGTTAGGGTCGACTCCGGTGATCACCGCGCCTTTCACCCCGTCCTTGATATTGTAGCGGCGGCGCAAATCGTCTGTGAGAGGCGAAAGGTCGAGCCCGAGCGCCTTCTTCAGCGCCGTCGTATCGTTTTGCGGGGGCGTGAGCGCTGCGACCTTATCGTCCTGCAGCCTGCCGAGCGTTACGTTGATCGGCGTTTCCTTGCCATCCCGGATCACGACGACCTCTACGAGCTTGCCAACCGCCGTGGCGGCGACCATGCGGGGCAGATCGCGCGACTCCTTCACATCGTCCCCGTTGAACTTGACGATCACGTCGCCCTTCTTGATCCCGGCGGGCTTCGCGGGCCCCCGATCATCGACACCGGCCACAAGGGCGCCGCGCGCCTTGCCGAGCCCCAACGTTTCGGCGATGGATTCATCGACATTCTGGATTTGCACCCCGAGCCAACCGCGCCGAACCTCGCCGAATTGCGTGAGTTGGTCGAGGGCCGGCCGCGCAAGGTTCGACGGGATGGCAAAGCCGATGCCGATCGACCCGCCGGTCGGCGACAAGATGGCAGTGTTGATGCCGATCACCTCGCCTTCGAGATTGAAAAGCGGGCCGCCCGAATTGCCGCGATTGATGGCTGCGTCCGTCTGCAGATAGTCGTCGTAGCTTCCCGAATCGATGTTGCGGTGGCGCGCCGAGATGATACCCGCGGTGACCGATCCGCCAAGTCCGAACGGATTGCCGACTGCCATCACCCATTGGCCGATCCGCATCTTCTCGGAATCGCCGAACTTCACGGCCTTCAAAGGCTTGTCCGGTTTCACCCGCAAGACAGCGAGATCGATCTTCGGGTCCTTGCCTACGACTTCCGCCTTGAGCTTCGAGCCATCGGTGAAGATCACCTCGATATCGGTCGCCTCGCCAACCACGTGGTTATTGGTGACGACGACGCCCGAGGGGTCGGTCACGAAACCCGAGCCGAGCGAGTTTGATTTGCGCATGCGCGGTTGCGGAGGGATGTCGCCACCCTGCCCTTGCCGCTTGCGGTTGAAGAAATCGTCGAAGAGATCATCGAACGGCGTATTTTGGGAGTCGCCCGGCGCCTTGAAGCTGCGCACCTGTTCGGTCGTGGTCGCCGAGATGTTGACGACGGCATCCACCACTTGATCGGCGACATCGGAAATCTCGCCAGGGCCGCGTGCCGCGCTCGCCGGAGCCGGGGTGTTGACCGCGATCGCCAATGCAAGAGCCAGCGAGAGCCCGACAGGAGCCAAAAGGGCGGTGCCTTTGCGGTCTTGACGCTGGAAAAACAGATGGATCATTTCTTTATTCCTCAAGGGCGAAACGCCAGGATTCAAATAAGTGCCGCAGAGCCCCCTGCCAATGGCCGTCCCTTACCAGAACCCCGCGCGCCGGGCGAGCCATACGAGGGCGACACCGCAGATGGCGGCGATGATGCCGGCCCCGCGAAGCCGTCGCTCGCCATGCTCGGCGACCTCCCTCATCGCGTTGGCCACTCCGCGCGGGAAGGCCGCGAAAAGCAAGCCCTCGATTGCGAAAACGAGGCCGAGCGCGGCAAGAAAATCTCTCATTTCGCCGCGCGCCCCTTTCCGGCGATGCATCAGTTGTTGGCGGGCGGTGTGGGCGCAGCAAGCGAGACGGAAGGCTGGGGAGCGCTTCCATGTCCGGCAGGATCATTGAAGTAGCGGAAGAAGCTCGAACCGGGAGCCATCACCATGCGGGTCGTGTCGGGCTTGAATCCGGTCTCATAGGCCTGCATTGATCGGTAAAACGCGAAAAAACCCGCATCCCGCCCGAAGGCATCGGCGAAGATCTTGTTCTTCTCGGCGTCTGCCGCGCCCCTTACCTCTTCCGATTTCTGGTTCGCCTCGCCAAGGATGGTTTGCACCGTGAGATCCGCGTTGGCCCTGATTGCCGTGGCGAGCTGCGTTCCCTCGGATCTTTTCTCCTGAGCCTCGCGCTGTCTCGCGCTGTTCATGCGGTTAAAGACCGCCTCGGTGTTTTTGGGCGGCAGCACGACTTGGCGCAACCGCAGATCGATAACGTTGATGCCGCGCGACATGACCTGCTGATTGACGAGGCTCAGCATCTGACCCTGTAGCTGCCCTCTCTGGTTCCTGACGATATCCTCGATCTTTGAATCCGCGATAACCCCGCGGACCGCCGCGTTCACGATCGCTTGGAGCTGTTGATTAGCGCCCGCTCTCGATCCGACCGCTTGATAGAAGCGCAAGGGATCACTGATCCGGTAGCGGGCGAAGGAGTCGACCACGAGCTGTTTTTGGCCAGCCTCGAGCACCGTTTGCGGAGTGACATCGAGATCGAGGATGCGCTTGTCGAGGGAGATCACGGTCTCGACGAGCGGCCATTTGAAATAAAGGCCCGGCTCCGAAATGGCCCGGACCACCTTGCCGAAGCTCAAGACCAGCGCGTATTGGGTTTGCTGCACCGTGAACAATGTGTTCGCGGCGAGAATGAGCACGACGACGAGCGCGACCAGCGCGCCGATGCGCGAGGTGCCGCTCATTTCGGCGCCCCCTGACCCGAGTGGCGCTGCAAGTCTCCGAGCGGAAGAAACGGCAAAACGGGCGACCCGCCCTGCCCCGTCCCCTGATCCAGGATAATCTTGTCCATGCCGCCGAAGACGCGCTCCATAGTTTCGAGGTACATGCGCTCGCGCGTCACGTCGGGCGCATTCTTGAATTCCGCATAGACCTGATCGAAACGCGAGGCTGCGCCCTTGGCTTCGGCAACGGTTCGCGCCCGATAAGCCTCTGCGGCTTGGGTGATTTTGCTCGCCTCGCCTCTTGCTTCGGGAACGACCTTGCTCTCGTAGGTCCGCGCCTGATTCTGCAGGGTCTCGGCATCGATGCTTGCGGCCTGAACGTCTTGGAAGGCTGCCGTGACCTCGGGCGGTGGGGCGTCCTTGAGAAGATTTACGATCTGGATCTGGACGCCGGCCTTGTAGCTGTCCAGGATCTCCTGCATCGAACTCTTAACTTCCTGTTGGATCGGCTCCCGGTCGGTCGTCAAAATCGCCTGGATGTTCCGCTTGCCGATCACTTGGCGCATGACGCTCTCGGCAACCGCTCGGATGGTGCCTTCAGGATCTTCGATATTGAAGGCGTAGTAGTCTGGGCGCGACGGGTCGACCTGCCACTGCACACTGAAATCGATGTCGACGATGTTGTCATCGCCGGTCAGCATCAGCCCCTCGTCGCTCGGCCTTGGGGTACGAGCCGCCACGCTCGATCCGGGCACGCCGATTTCCATGGTGTTTGTGCCGAGTACTTGCACCTTGATGTAACTGCCGATCGGATACGGCCAATTCACATTGAGGCCGGGGCCGACCGTGCCGACATAGCGTCCGAACACGAGGTTGAGGCCGACCTCCTTGGGCTGAACCGTGTAGAGGCCCGTGGCAAGCCAGGCGAGGACACCGAGCAGGACGAAGAACAAGATCGCCTTGCCGCTGAAACCTTCTCCACCGCCTCCGAAAAAGCCGCCGAACCTTGCTTGCAGCCGACGCAGCATGTCGTCGAAATCGGGAGGCTGACGCCCGCCATTGCCCCCGGACGGCCCTTGTCCCCAGGGTCCCTGCCCATGGGGGCGCCAGGGGCCGCCTCCCCCACTCTGATTGCTCCAAGGCATATCCGATCCTTACCACAGCCGCGCGAACGGCGCTCATCGGGCGATGGCTTCACCCGCGCAACCTTGTGTGTCAAGCTCGGTTCGTCACCTGCGACGCCAAGGCCATTCGCGGTAACCCTGGTTTATCAAGGGCTCTTCGAGGTCCGCGAGAGCGTGATCAGCGTAAAGGCATGATCGTCGCCTGGCCCGGCGGCATGCTCCTCGCGCGCCGTTTCGCGCCATTCCTCCTGAGCGGGAGAAGGAAAGATGGCATCGCCGTCGATCGAGGCGTGAACGCGCGTGAGATCGATGCGCGAGGCGCAGGGCAAAAAGGCCGTGTAGATCGCGCCACCGCCGGCGATGATGATTTCATCGGCACCCATTGCCTTCGCGAGCGCCTTTGCCTTCGCCACGGCTTCCTTCGGCGAATGGGCGATGTGAACGCCTTCGGCCGTGAAGCCCTCGTCGCGAGTGATCACGACGATCTCGCGCCCGGGCAGAGGCCGCCCGACCGATTGGAAGGTCTTGCGCCCCATGATCAGCGGCTTGCCCATGGTGATGCGCCGAAAGCGCTTCAGATCGCTCGGCATCCGCCAGGTAAGGCCGTTGTCCTTGCCGATGACGCCGTTCTCCGCGACAGCGACGACGATCACGAGCGGAAATGCCATGATCTCGACAGATCCCATGCCGCTATGCCGCCGCCTCCAGCACCTCTGCGCGCTGCAAATCCGGCGGCCGCGCTTCCTCGACGAGGGCCGCAAGCGCAGTGTCGAGGGGGAGGGTTCGCGTCTCGCTCGAGCCAAGGCGGCGGATCGACACAGTGCGCTCGGCGGCCTCCTTCTTGCCGACGACGAGAAGCACCGGCAGCTTCACGAGCGAGTGATCGCGCACCTTGTAGGTGATTTTCTCGTTGCGCAAATCGACCTCGGCGCGAAGTCCCTTGTCGCGCGCCGACGCAAGCACCTCGTTTGCATAAGAATCGGCTTCCGACGTGATGGTCGCGACCATGATCTGCACCGGAGCGAGCCACAGCGGGAAGTGACCTGCGTAATGCTCGATCAAGATGCCGGAAAAACGCTCCATCGATCCGCAAATGGCTCGATGCACCATGACGGGCGTTTTCTTCTGCCCGTCATGATCGATGTAGAACATGCCGAAGCGCTCGGGCAAAGCGAAGTCGACCTGCGTCGTGCCGCATTGCCAGTCGCGGCCAATGGCATCGCGGAGCACATACTCGAATTTCGGCCCGTAGAAGGCGCCCTCCCCCGGGTTGATGCTCGTTTTGATCCGCCCGCCCGACTTCGCTTCGATTTCGTCGAGCACGCGACGCATCACATCTTCGGCATGGTCCCACATGGCATCCGTGCCGACGCGCTTCGCAGGCCTCGTCGAGAGCTTCACGACGCATTCCTCAAAGCCGAAATCCTTGTAAACCGAGACGATCAGTTCGTTGATCTTCAGGCATTCGGCGGCGAGCTGCTCCTCCGTGCAAAAGACGTGCGCGTCGTCTTGCGTGAAGGCGCGCACCCGCAAAAGCCCGTGCAACGCGCCCGAGGGCTCATACCGCGAGACCGCGCCAAATTCGGCAAGGCGAAGCGGCAGGTCGCGATAGGACTTCAGGCCGTGCTTGAAGATCTGGATGTGTCCCGGACAATTCATCGGCTTGATCGCGAAAACGCGATCGTCCTCGGTCTTGGTCACGAACATATGCTCGCGGTACCAATCCCAATGGCCTGATGTCTCCCACAAGCTCTTGTCGAGAATCTGGGGTGCGTTGACCTCTTGATAGTCCCGGGCGAGGCGCCGGCGCATATAGGCGATCAGCTGCTGGAACAATGTCCAGCCCTTGGCGTGCCAGAAGACGACACCTGGACCCTCTTCCTGGAAATGAAAAAGGTCCATCTCGCGACCGAGGCGTCTATGGTCGCGCTTCTCGGCCTCTTCCATCTGCTTGAGATAGGCTTCGAGATCCTCGCGCTTGGCGAAGGCGGTGCCGTAGATGCGCGTGAGCATCGGGTTCTTCGGATCGCCGCGCCAATAGGCGCCCGCGACCTTCATGAGTTTGAAGGCATCTCCGACCTTGCCGGTCGAAGTCATATGCGGACCGCGACAAAGGTCGATCCAGCCTCCCTGATCGTAGAACTTGATCGGCTCGCCTTCCGGAATGGCGTCGACGAGCTCGACCTTGAAGTTCTCACCTTTGTTTCGGAAGAAGGTCTTGGCATCCTCGCGCGAGACCTCACGCTTGGAGAAGGGTTTGTCGCGGGCGATGACCTCGCGCATTTTCTTCTCGATCGCCGGGAAATCCTCCGGCGTGAAGGGCTGGTTTCGCGCGAAATCGTAATAAAAGCCGTTCTCGATCACCGGGCCGATCGTCACTTGCGTGCCCGGGTAAAGCTCCTGCACGGCTTCGGCGAGCACATGGGCCGCATCGTGCCGGATGAGCTCGAGCGCACGCGGATCATCGCGTGCAACGAACTCGATCTTGGCGTCGTGTGTGATCTTGTCGGAAAGATCGGCGAGGTTGCCATCGAGCGCCATCGCGACCGTGCGTTTCAAGAGCGAAGGCGAGATGCCTTTGGCGATCTCGGCGCCGCTGACGCCTCGCTCAAACTGGCGCTTGGCGCCATCCGGAAATGTAAGGGTGAGCATCCATATGTCTCCTGGCTCACTCCTGCGAACCCTGCAGGTAAGCGATAGTGCGGCGGCAATTCGCCGGCGAAGGCCGCCTCCGGGCGCGTCCCACACGCCCTAAGCACGATCCGAAAAAAATGGGAACCACTTTTGGAAAAAATTATAATCAGCCTTAGCCACGCCCTCTAAATCGGGTGGCGCAACCAACAAAACTATATGTGCTTGGCGGCTCCGCCACACGGTTCATCGACCATGATCGGACGCAGATAATCGCGCAAAGGAGCCCATGGGATAGAAAGAGCGGACGCGGTGCCATGCAAAATAAGCGGGGCGATGGCCGTAACTGCCGCTCGCGTGTCGCGGTTGGACAAAAGGTGCATCGTGACGCGCAGCGACGTCAGAGCCGGCTCTGCTCGGCGGCAACGGAACCTCCGAAGTCTTGGCCTCACCTGTGACCCGCGCGAGCGTGACGGCTTGCGCCGGGCTCACAGCATGCACATCGGGGCTTTGGCTCGTGGCTGAATAAGACAATTCTGGTGACAAAGGGGCGGGCTCGCCATCGTACCCGAGTAATATCATTGAACTTCCGGCCGTTTTGTCAGCGGTGGAATAGACCGGTGTCAAATCGCGGCGACCGTCCGGCAGGCCGCTTGCGCCGCCCGTAATCGATTGTCCTTCATGCGCGCCCGGCACAATCAGCCGAACGGATCCGGCGTGGGCGAACACTGGGTCGTCACCGCCGGGCCCAAGCTTTGGTTGCGATGCCCGCCCAGTAATCCAAATTCCGAAGAAGAACGCGATCAATGACGCCGT
The DNA here is from genome assembly GCA_019247605.1 of Hyphomicrobiales bacterium. Taxonomy (GTDB): domain Bacteria; phylum Pseudomonadota; class Alphaproteobacteria; order Rhizobiales; family Beijerinckiaceae; genus GAS188. The sequence continues at coordinate 10,108 of JAFBAS010000156.1, read as the reverse complement.
CGCACACAAGAGAAAGGCATGGAAACCTGGAACCCGCATCCGTCGGCTTCGCGGATGGCCCATGCCGAAAGAACGGGGCGCAGTTGACAAAACGATGGGGGACGCCGTGCCGGTCGCGCCCGGCGGGTCCGCCGGTTCGGGTAATCCCGCGGGCTTCGAGCTCTCTACCTTGGGGATATGACCCTTAACCAGATCGAGCCAAGCGGCCAGCTCCTCGTCTGTGACCCATCCCGCGTCCATACGGTCTTTCATGGCGGCCTCCCCTTGGAGACAGCCCCTCCGGACCCGGGAATAGGCAGCTATCGTGTCATTCACATGTCCATGGGTTAAAAATTTAATTGTCACGTTCGACACGGCTGACGACAGCGGGCCTTAAGGCCCGCGCAACGCAAGGTTTACCGCGTCGCATCGTCGGCGCCGATGAGGAGGACGGACGAGGATCGGTCACCCGGCCGTTTTACCCTTTGATATAAGGGCAGCCGCCTTCCGACATGGGGCGGAAGGCCTGGTCTCCAGGGATCGTCGCGAGGATGTCGTAGAGGTCCCATTCGCCCTTGGATTCGGAGGGCTTCTTGGCCTGCACGAGATACATGTCGTGCACCATCCTTCCATCCTCGCGGATATGGCCGTTCTTGGCGAAGAAATCATTGATCGGTGTCGCCTTCATCTTCGCGATCACCGTCTTCGCATCGTCCGTGCCGGTCGCGTCGATCGCCTTGAGATAATGCATCACGGCCGAATAGACGCCGGCCTGAATCATGGTCGGCATGTTCCCCTCGCGCGCGAGGAAGCGCTTCGAGAAAGCTCGGCTCTCATCGTCGCGATCCCAATAGAAAGCTTCGGCGGCGACGAGGCCTTGCGCGGTCTTGAGGCCGAGGCTGTGAGTGTCGGTAAGCTCCAAAAGCAGCGCGGCGATCTTCTGTCCGCCTTCTCCAAGCCCGAACTCCGACGCCTGTTTGATCGCGGTCTGGGTGTCGCCCCCCGCATTCGCAAGACCCACTACCTTGGCCTTCGAGCCTTGCGCCTGAAGAAGGAAGGACGAGAAGTCCTGGCTGTTGAACGGCGCGTTCACCGATCCCGCGACGGTGCCGCCATTCGCCTTCACGGTGTTTGCCGCATCGCGTTCGAGCGCATGCCCGAAGGCATAATCTGCCGTGATGAAGAACCAACTGTCGTCCTTGCGCGCGATCAGAGCCTTCGCGGTCACCTGGCTCAGCGCATAGGTGTCGTAGGTCCACATGATGCCGTTCGGCGAACAAGCGACGCCGGTCAGATCCGATGATCCCGGCCCTGACATGAGGAAGACCTTGTTCTTGTCTTGCGTGATCTTCTGCACCGCGAGCGCGATCGAGGACGTGGGAACGTCGACGATCGCATCCACATGTTGATTGTCGTACCAGTCGCGCGCGATCGAAGAGCCCACATCGGGCTTGTTCAGGTGATCGGCACTGATCACCTCGATTGGATGTCCCTTCACCTTGCCGCCGAAATCCTCGACCGCCATTTGCGCCGCGATGAGCGATCCTTTGCCGGTAGCGTCGGAATAAAGGCTCGACATGTCGGTGAGCACGCCGAGCTTCACCACATCGCTCGAGAATTGTGCGCTGGCGCTCCCCGCGCACAAGGTCGAGGCGAACGCGACTAGCGCCAGCGATGCTATTCTCATGGGCGTGCTCCCTTTGGACTTTCTTTCGCGGATGGACCGCGTGGCGCGCTATTATGAGGCTGAAAGCCGCAAGTTCACAATACCAACTCGCGCGCCGTTCACACAGGCTCGGCCGACCCTTTGGAGATCAGCTCCTGGTAGAAGGCCTGCGTCTTCTCGAACCAGAGGTGGCGTGCTTGCATGTGGGGAAGCTCGGCGGTGCGGCACGGCAGACGCAAATTGCCGATGAGAGCCTCGACTTCCGAACGTGCTGTCATCTGCGAGGCCGAAAGCGCGCCTCTGTCGGTGACTTCCTCAATCGAATCGAGCACGGTGAGGCCGACCGGAAAGAGCTCGCGGAAGATGACGCGATCGCCGAAGCCTTCCGCCATGCGAAACTGCAGCTCCGGCGAGAGGCGACCGAGGCTTCCGGCGACCTGGCGCTGGTTGTGCGATGCGAGCGAGGCCATGCGGTTGCGCACCACCACCCAGTCGATGAGCCCGGCATCCGCAAGTCGGCGCTGCCGGCGTGCTTCGAGGACAAGAGCCGCATATTGGGCCGTCGCGCCCCGCTCTCGTCGATCGTTGTGCACGCGCGCCAGCACGTCGACGTCGATGAAGGAATCATTCATCGGCGTGACGAGCGTGTCGGCAAGCGAATGGGCAAGACGCATGAGATAGCTGTCGCTTGCGGGCGTATCGATCACCACGAACTCGTAAGCGTGCTCGACGCGCGCGATTGCCTCGGCGAAAGAGGTGAATTCGACGATCTCGTTCTCGCTCGCACTGTCCTTGCCACCTCGTTCGAGAGCATGGTGGAAAGGCAGCTCGATCGCGCGCCTCGCATTCGCGCCCCAGCTTTGGCGGTTTTCGAGGAAGCGCGTGAGCGTCCGCTGGCGGGTGTCGAGATCGATCGAGGCCACGTGATAACCCGCCTTGAGGAGCGCGATCGCGATGTGGATCGAGAGTGTGGACTTTCCCGTCCCTCCCTTCTCGTTGCCGACCACGATCACATGAGCACTTCTCAGGTCGGGAGGATCGGTCGCTTGCACCATTTTTTGTTATGGAGAACTTTCCTTTACGCATCACTTCGCGTCGATGCCGATATCACTTCCATCTCCCTCGCGCGGACCGCGCCAGATGCCATAACGCCAAGGAAGCCACCAGCGAGCCGTATCGGGAAGCATGGGCGGAACGGGATCATAGCCATGGCCACCGAAGGGCCCGCAGCGGCAAAAGCGTGCGAGCGTCATGAAGGACCCCGCCCAAAAGCCGTGCAAGCGAAGGGCATCGAGCGCATATTCCGAGCAGGTCGGAAGATATCGGCACTGCCGCCCCATAACCGCCGAAAGACTGTGCCGGTAAAGCTGCACCAACCCCATCGCGAGGAAGGCAAGCGGCGAGGGCTTTGTCGGAGGGAGCGAAGACGGGCTCGGCACCCCTCCTCCGCGATGTTTGCGATTTTGCGAAGGTGGGCACATTTCCATATTGCCAAAGCTTCACCATTCCTCCATGCGCCCATCAGGTAATGTCGCCGATCAAGATTCAAATAGGTCCGGGAATATTCCGCGCTGCGGCGTCAGCGAGGCGCAAGTCCCACAATTAGGCTTGTCCCTCACTTTCTCAAGCCGGTGTAGCATTTCCCGCCGCTGCTGATATGTGTCTTTGCGCCTCCGCGTCTTTGGCCCTAGTTGGAGCCGAGCATGGTTAAGACGACAGTGATCGCGGCCTTCCTCATATTTTTCGCGCTACCGGCTTTTGCCGCGGCGATCCCGTTCCACACCGTGCGCGAGGGCCCTTGCAAGGTGGAGGTCGAACGCTTTTGCGAGCACGAGAAGCCGGGAGGCGGACGCATCCAGGCGTGCTTGCGCGAGCATGTAAACGAGCTTTCGAAGCTTTGCGTGAAAGGGTTGCGCGCTTACCGCAATTCGGTGAACCTCCACCTGAAATCACGTCGCCATGCGCGTCGCGACCCCCTCTTCTCTCCCGCCGCGCGCCATCCCGCACCGGCCGCGATCGGGCCCGCCACGGCGCCGCCGGCCACAACTACGCCGGCGAACTAGGCTAATTCTCGCGTAAGAAGCTCACGCGGCGAGGCGCTCCCCGCTTTCGGCGTCGAACAGATGCACGTTGGCGAGGTCTGGCGCTATCTTGATGATCTCACCCGGACGTGCCGCGATGCGGTCGCGGAAGACCGCGACGATGTCGGAGCCGCCGAGCTTCAGCATCACCTGCGTCTCCGACCCCGTGGGCTCGACGACCACGACCTCGGCCGGCACGCCGTCTTGGACCAGGCGCAAATGTTCAGGGCGAAAGCCGTAAGCCGCAGGCTTGCCTTCCGACGCGCCGGGCGCGCTCGCAAGCGGCATCTCGACACCGTTCTCGGCCTTGAAGGCCGGCCTGCCTCCGGCGCCTGAAATCCGTCCTTTGAGGACATTCATCGCCGGTGAGCCGATGAAGCCCGCGACGAAGAGATTGGCGGGCCTGTCATAGAGCTCGAGCGGAGCACCGATCTGCTCGACATGTCCGTCATGGAGCACGACGATCTTGTCCGCCATGGTCATCGCCTCGATTTGATCGTGCGTCACATAGACGGTCGTGGTGCCGAGGCGCTGATGCAGGTCCTTGATCTCGGCGCGCATGGCGACACGAAGCTTAGCGTCCAGATTGGAGAGCGGCTCGTCGAAAAGGAAGACCTGCGGATCACGCACGATGGCGCGCCCCATGGCGACACGCTGGCGCTGGCCGCCCGAGAGCTGGCGCGGATAGCGCGCGAGCAGCGAACGAAGGCCGAGGATTCCCGCCGCCTTGTCGACACGCGCCGCGATCTCGGCCTTGGGCGCACGCTTGAGTTTCAAGGAAAAGGCCATGTTGTCGGCGACCGTCATATGCGGGTAAAGCGCATAATTCTGGAACACCATCGCGATGTCGCGCTCCTTCGGCGGCACGTCGTTCACCACGCGCTCGCCGATGCGAATCTCGCCCGAGGTGATTTCCTCGAGCCCCGCGATCATCCGCAGCAAGGTGGATTTGCCGCAACCCGACGGCCCGACGAGCGTGACGAACTCTCCGTCGAGAATCTCGACATTGATGCCGTGGATCACCTCGGTCGATCCATACGCCTTGCGAATATCCTTGATGCCGACGCTCGCCATTCCAGCCTTTCTCCAGCTTGAGTCTCTTCAGGCCCGATCACGCTCCGGAATTTCTCCGTTGCGGTTCTCTCGTCTAGAGCATAATCCTTTTTCGCTTTCCACAAGGCAAGCCGATGCGCCGCTCTCCTTGCGAGGGAGGTGCCAAGCCGAGATCACGCTTTCCCGCCACAGGTGCTCAATGACCGAGACTATCGACATCGTATTGACCGGCCCTCTTCCGAACAAGACGGCCGACGGGCTCGACGCGGCATTCAGCGTCCATCGACCGTTCACGGGCGCCGAGCAGAAGGCGAAGCTCGAAAAAGTCGCAAACAAGATTCGCGCCGTGGCGGCGGGAGAAAGTCACGAGCGCCTCGATGATGCGTTCTTCGCTCGCTACCCCAACCTTCAGATCATCGCTTCCTGCGGCGTGGGTTACGACCATATTGACGCGCATGCGGCGGCAAAGCGCGGGATCGTGGTGACCAACACGCCCGATGTCCTGACCGACGAGGTCGCCGACACGGCGATGGGGCTTCTGCTTGCGACAGTTCGCCAGCTTCCGCAAGCCGATGCCTATTTGCGCGCCGGCAAATGGCTCGAAAAGCCCTTTCCCTTCACCGACACGCTTCGCGGCAAGACGATGGGCATCGTAGGGCTCGGCCGCATCGGGAAGGCCATCGCCAAGCGCGCCGAGGCTTTCGGTCTCGGCCTTGCCTACCACAGCCGCTCCCAAAAAGCGGGCGCGCCCTACCCCTATTACCCCTCGCTCGTGGCCATGGCCGAAGCGGTCGACATCCTCATGGTGATCACGCCTGGAGGCGCGGGCACGAGGCATCTCATCAACGCGGAGGTCTTGGAGGCGCTCGGCCCCAAGGGCGTGCTCATCAATATCGCGCGCGGCTCGGTGGTCGATGAGAAGGCGCTCATCGCCGCTCTTCAGGCGGGAAAGCTCGGAAACGCCGGCCTCGATGTGTTCGAGCGCGAGCCGAACGTCCCCAAGGAGCTCATCGACATGCCCCATGTCGTGCTCTTGCCGCATGTGGGCTCGGCCTCCGTGCACACGCGCAACGCCATGGGCAATCTCGTGGTCGACAACCTCAAGCAATGGTTCGCCGGCAAGGGGCCGATCACGCCGGTCGCGGAGACGCCCTGGCCGCGCGCGGCGAAGGGGTAAAGCGCGGGCGCTCTCGAGCCCGCGCGCACTGTTATTATCTCTCCCGAGCACGGGTGGGACACCTGAAAGGCTCGTGCGGAAGACCGATTTGCACTCGCCTTGGCGACTTCGTTTTGATCCGATCGGGCAAATGTAAGCGCGATGAGGGCAAGTTGCCCTCACAGAAAGTTGAGGGGACAAATCCATCAACGGTTAAGTGACGACTTGCTAGCGCCTTCGGCTCGTTCCTAGCTAACAACCGGGATCATGAGCCAACCAAGCGAGGGCGCAATGACCGACGCCAGTGCCGTCATGGAATCAGCTCCGAACTCCGAGTTCCGGATCGGCCTTGTTTTCAGACAGACCTTCGGGATTTTGGGCCAGGCGTTTTGGCGATATTTCGTAATTTCGTTGATTGCGATGATCGTGCCCATCCTGTTCGCTGTACTGGCCGCGGGGCTCGGTATATGGGCAGCTTCGGGTGCCGCTCATGTTTCAAAGCCGATCGTGGTGGGCGGTATAATATTCGGGTTTGTCTTTTATTTTGCGCTCGCATTAACCGTGCAAGGCGCAATTGCATACGGCGCGTTTCAAAACTTACGAGGGCGAAGATTCAGGATTGGCGAAGCTCTTCGCTACTGTCTCGGCAAGTTTTGGCCACTGCTGGGGACCTCATTCCTCTTGGGCCTTGTAATTGGACTTGGGATGGTCGCTCTGGTCGTGCCTGGCGTCGTCGCTCTCATGTGTTATTTCGTTGCGGTTCCGGTCTGCGTCGTCGAGGACCGGCGGCCGATGGAGGCCCTCAGCCGCAGCAGCGAACTTACGAGCGGCTACAGGTGGAAACTTCTTGGATTGGAGCTAATATTAATTATCGGATATTTCCTTTTATCCTATGCGCTGAAAACCGTATTTTCGTTGCTCGCAGGCGCTTTCATTACACAATTATTGAGCTTTTTGCTTCAAGTTATCTTCACGGTCGCGAGTGGCATCCTGGCGGCGGTGGTTTACTACAACCTTCGTGTCCTAAAAGAAGGCCTCGACATCGATCAGATCGCGAGCGTGTTCGACTAAACTGACAACATATTTTGGTGCGTTCTCGCCATTCTGCACCGATTGGCGCGGTGACGCTCTATGCCGCATTCTGACTTGTGGCGAAAGAATCGACGCATCGTCATCTCGATCGCCTGGTAGAGGAAGGCGTCGATATCGAGAGCATCGCCGGCGTTCCATTAGGGACGAACACGATCGCGCTGCGCCCCTCAAGAAGCTCCGGCGCGCGAGGCTTCCGGGCTATTCTTGTGGGGGCGATACCGGCCGAAGAGCTGCCCACGCTCGAGCTCATCCCGCTCGGCGGTGTAGAAGGCCTCCAAGAAACGGCGTGCTTGCGAATGAGGGACAGGATCGGCCCATCCGATCCGGCGGCAGATCTTGCTTGCCACATCGTCGAGCGTTCGGCGTGTTTCACTTGAATCCGGCCGACGCAACAATTCCTCGAGCACCTGCAGCTCGAAAGAGCCATAGGCCTGCAATTGTGCGTGGGTGAAGCGATAGTCTTGGTCCGTGCGGGCAAGCTCGCTCGCGAGCGCATGGCGTGGCAGTGCAATGACCATCGTTCCGGCGATGATATCTCCGGCGCGCAAGCGATCACGGTTGAAAAGCGGCAGGCAGGAGATCACGAGCACCCAGGCGAGAAGGCTGAGTGTTTCCCAAACGGCTGCACCGCCAGAAAGCGAAAGCATCAAGCCAAGCGGCACGAAGACTTCGACCTCGCGCGTGAGATTGCGCGCGACGACGGCAGCGGGCGTCAAGGGCCCGCCTTCGCGATCAATAGCCTTGAGCCCGCAAATGCGCTTGCCTGGCGTGCTTCCCTGCCAGGCAAGCTCGAAATGGGCGAAATAGGCGTTTCGCAGGAGGAATGCCAGGAAAAGGCAGAGCGTAACCGCGACCCCACCGGTCGAACCGCGCAACAAAAGGAACGCGGCGACGAGATAAAAAAGGATCGACGCGCCGAGCCAAAAAAACATGTCGAGCACGAAGGCCGCCAGCCTTTCGCCGATGTCGGCGATCTCGACCCTCAGCGGAACGCCTTCGGGGCTCACGATCACGCGGCGTGAGCGCGCCCTCGCCCCGAGGAGACCCTCGATACGATCGAGGCTATTCGCTGGCGTTTGTTTTTCCATGTCCCGAAAGAAAATAGGCAAACCACCCCAACCCTGTCACCGCCGCGAAGGCAAAGCGCCCCATCGTGGTGTCGACCATCTGCCGAAATCCGCCTTCGATCAGGCCGGCGACGAAAAACAAGAGCACCGCGCCCGCCGCCATCGTGGCGGCTCCGCGACCGTTCTTCGCCAGGTTTTGAAGGCGTGAGATGCGGCCGGGGAAGACGATCTTCTCCGCGACGAGAAGCCCTCCCGCCCCGCACAGAATGATCGCGAGAAACTCCGTCACGCCATGGATCGAAACCCAGCCCATGAAGTCCAGAATCAGCCCGTGGCGCTCGTGCAATGCCAGGAATGCGCCGAAGACGAGCCCCTGGTAGACGAGCAGCAGCAATGTCGGAACCCCAAACGCCAGACCGAGGCCAAAGGTGAGAATGCCGATGGTCGCATTGTGGCGAAACAGGCTGTTGGCGAAGACCACGAAGGATCGGGTGAACCCGGGCCAGGGCGCGAAAATTTCGTCTTGCCGCAATTCGGCGGCCGTGCTGGAAGGCCCGCGCCCGCCTGTGACACCCGCCGGCACGAGCGAGGAGAACCAATCCTCGTCGCCCGCCACGAGCATATAACCCGCGCCCACGCCGACCAGGATGGCGAGGGTCGCGACAACGACGTGCCAGCGCGCATTCCTGACCGCAGCCGGAAAGCCGCGCCGCAAGAATTCCGCGAGGCTTGCGAGAATGCCGGTTTGCGGCCCGTAGACCGTAAGATAACCGCGCAACGCGAGGTTCTCGAGGTAGCGCAGCAAATTACGATCAAGAGCGATGCTCCGCGCGACCGAGAGCGACGACAACGCCCCGCGGTAAAGGAGCGGCAATCGCTCGAGCTCGACGGTCGATAAGCTGGCGACGCCACGCTTTTCGGCGCGCGAAAGAAGCGCATCGAGTTCGCGCCATCCCGGTTCGCGCCCTTTTCGAAATTCGGCGCTGCGAAGAACGAGCACCGGACGTGTGCCGGGGCGATTCTCCGCGAGGCCGCGTGCTGTCTCGCCCAGGGCAAAATCTTCTCGGCCAGCACGCCTTGCCGTGACGTTGCGGCCGGCCGCTGGAAGCTTGTCGCCCAATGCATGATTGTCGCCAATCATCAGATCAGCCCCTTCTGCTTGATCTCGAAATATCGATTGACCAGCCCCATGGAAAGGCCGCCCACCGAAACGTCGAGGCAGGTGATGCCGAGGCGGGCGACACGCTCGAGGACGATCGCGCGCTCGCGCATGAAGTCGTGGGCAATGACCGCCTGCGCGACCGCATCGAAGCGATCGGGCACCTGTTCGATCAGGCGCCCCAGAATCGGGTCGCGCAAGGTCACGAAAAGAATCGCGTGTCGGTTCGCCATCCTCTGCAACGAATCGAGCAGAAGCTCGGCCGAGATGGTGTCGATGAACTCGGTGAACAAGATCACGAGCGCGCGCCGCTTGAGCCGGACGTTGAGCTCCGCAAGCCCGAGCGTGAAATTCGTTTCCTCGTTGCGATATTGAAGCCGCGCGGCGGCCCGCTGGATTCGAGCAAGATAGGGAATGCCGCGGCCCGGTTCGAGATAATGGCGGATGCTCGAGTCGAAGGCGTAGCAGCCGACGAGATCGCCGCTGCGGAGCGACGTCCACCCTAGGAGCAGCCCCGCGTCGATCGCGTGATCGAGGCGCGCCATTCCTTCTAGCGGCTCGAGCATCAGGTGTCCGGTATCGAAGGCAAGGATGATTTGATGATTGCGCTCGATGCGAAATTCCTTGGAGAGTAGCCTGCGGTGCCTCGCCGAACGCTTCCAATCGACGAAGCGGTTGTCGAGGCCCGCAGAATGCTCACGCAGGCTCTCGAACTCCGCTCCTTCCCCTCGCGATCTTTGCACCTTGCTACCGAACATCGCATCCCGGTTCAGAATTTCGAGAAGCGCCCCGCGGGTTCGACGCACCGTCGGAAGGATGTCGATGGCGAGGTCCAAGGATTGCCGCTTGTGACGT
>JAFBAS010000088.1 GCA_019247605.1 Hyphomicrobiales bacterium | reverse complement strand
GAGGTACTGCAGCGTGCCTTGGGCGATCTCCGGCTGGTAAGGCGTGTAGCTCGTGAGGAATTCCGAGCGCTGAATCAGATGATCGACGCTTGCCGGCACATGGTGCTTGTAGGCGCCGCAGCCGACGAAGAAAGGTACGCTGGATGCCGGCGTGTTGCGAGCTGCCATGCGCCCGAGCAGCCGCTCGACCTCCATCTCGCCCTTGCGGCGCGGCAGGTCCGGCAGCGCGGACAAGCGCTTGTCGCGCGGAATGTCGGCGAAGAGATCGTCGATGGAGTTGACGCCGACACGGGTGAGCATGTCGCCTCGGTCCATGTCGGTCAGGGGTAGATAGCGCATCAGGAACGGCTCCGCTCAAAGAGGGTCCAGGAAGGTCGCAATGTTCGGGATGGAGGCATCTTGGCTGCCAAGACGGGAAAATGGCGTCGAAATCTCGACGCGCGCCGCTCAGGAGAGGGTCTTGAGGTAGTCTTGGTACTCGGCCTCGCTCATCAGCTTGTCGAATTCGGACGTGTCCTTCACCTTGATCTTCAGGAACCAGCCCTTGCCGAGCGGGTCCTCGTTCACAGTGGACGGCGCCCCTTCGAGCTCGGCGTTGACGGCGACGACCTCGCCCGAGACCGGCGCGAACACGTCGGATGCCGCCTTCACGCTCTCGACCACGGCCGCCTCGCCGCCTTGCGTCACCGCCTTGCCGATCTCGGGCAGGCCGACATAGACGACATCGCCCAATTGGCTCTGCGCATGATCGGTGATGCCGACCGTCGCCGTGTCGCCCTCGAGGCGGACATATTCATGATCCTTGGTGAATTTCGTGTCGCTCATCGCCTGATCCTTGCTTCATCCCTGATTTCGATTTCTTGTCTTCTGGCGCGCTTGCCGCTCGCTGATTTCAAGTCGCGCCCGTCGGTGGGCGGAAATAGCGGTTAGGCACAAAAGGCATGCTCGCGACTTTCGCCGGAAGCGGCTTGCCGCGCACGAGAAGATCGATCTCGGTGCCGATGGCGGCAAAGCTCGTTTCCACATAGCCCATGGCGAGCGGGCCCCCGAGCGTGGGGCCGAAGCCCCCCGAGGTGACGGTGCCGATCTTGCGGCCGTCCTTCGCCTGGATTTCGGTGCCCTCGCGCGCCGGGGCCTTGCCGTCGGGCAGGATGCCGACACGCTTGCGCGCAGGCGCTTCCGCAAGCTCGCGTTGGAGGCGCTGGGCGCCCGGAAAGCCGCCTTCCTCGCGCCGGCGCTTTTGCACCGACCAGGTGAGCGCCGCCTCGACGGGCGAGGTCGTCGCGTCGATATCGTGCCCGTAAAGGCAAAGCCCGGCTTCGAGCCTGAGCGAATCGCGTGCACCGAGCCCGATCGGTTTCACGGCCCCGTCCCGCAAAAGCGCCGACCAGATCGCCACCGCATGGGCGGATTTGATCGAAATTTCGTAGCCGTCCTCGCCCGTATATCCCGAGCGCGACACATGGCACGCCAAGCCGTCGAAATGCGTCGTGCGCGCCGACATGAAGGGCATCTCGGCCACGCCCTCGCCATGGCGGGCGAGCACCTCCGCGGATTTCGGGCCTTGCAAGGCGACGAGCGCGCGATGGTCGGCGCGCATGAGGCGCACGCCTTGCGGTAAGCGCGCCTCGATATGGGCGAAATCCCGATCCTTGCAGGCCGCGTTGACGATGAGCATCAACACACCGTCCTCGGCCTCCTCGCTCGGACGCGTCACCATCAGATCGTCGAGGATGCCGCCCTCCTCGTTGAGGAGCTGCGTGTAGCGCTGGCGGCCAGGCGCGAGGTTGAGAATGTCGGCCGGCACGAGGGACTCGAGCGCCCTGGCGGTCGTCGCGTGGTCGGAGCCCATGAGGAAGGCCTGGCCCATATGCGACACGTCGAAGATTCCCGCGCTCGCACGGGTGTGCAAATGCTCGGCGAGAATGCCGGTCGGATATTGCACCGGCATCTCGTAACCCGCGAACGGCACCATGCGGGCGCCGAGCGCCACATGGGCGCCATGGAGCGGCGTGGACTTCAATGCGGGCACTTCCGCCGCCACGGCCGCCTCGCGCGCCGGCCCTTCGCCAGCGGCTTGGCCAGCGGATTGGCCAGCGGTTTGGACGGTGGATTCGACTGTGGTTTCGGCCATCAGGACTCTCACGGGCTCAGCGACGAAAGCGCAGGCGCCGGCTTTCCATGCCGGTGCGCGCCCCCTCTGTCCCGAGACCTGAGAGATTTCACCTCCAAACCGCCTGAGCGGGATCGGAGGCTTGCCCCCTTCGGTGAGCCGGACGAGAATCCAGCTACTTTCCAGAGCGCCAGCTCCGCGCGGTCCTTTTGCCTGAGCGTTTCCGGGGCGGTTACGCCTTCGGCGCCTCGACGAGCGCCTCGAACGCGCCCGCCTCGGTCTCTCCCGCGAGGATCGACAGCGCGTGCTTTGTCGCCCTTCGCGCTTACCTTGTCAACGCGGGCGCATCGTCCTTCCCCGGCCTTTCATTCCCGGGTTCTCCTCAGCCGGGCGCCGATGAGCGCAGTTGGCAGAATCTTGATCGCGATCGATCGAAAAATCACAGGCGCGGGTATAGGTTGATGCCCGCAACCGGATCGAGAAGGCGGCAAGGTCGACCATGGAGGAGGACAGTGAGATCGTCGATGCGCCGCGCGGCGCCGCGCTCGCGCTTCCGGACGAGGCGCGCCCGCTCGAGGTGATGGCGCCCGACGGCATCCGCCTCTCTGCCCAAAGCTGGGGCGATCCGGGAAAGCCCGCGATCTTGTTCGTGCACGGCTTCGGCCAATGCCATCTGAGCTTCCTCAAGCAAGTGCGAGGGCCCCTCGGGCGCTTCTTCCATCTTCTGACGTTCGATCTGCGCGGCCATGGAGCTTCCGAGAAGCCCCTCGAGGAGCGCCACTACGCCAAAGCTTCGATCTGGGCGGACGACATCACCGCCGTGCTCGATGCGGCGCGGATCGAGAGCGCCGTCCTTGTCGGTTGGTCGCTCGGGGGGCGCATCGCGATCGATTACCTCGCGACATGCGGCACGCGACGGGTGGCCGGCCTCAATCTCGTGGACTCGAGCATCTCGGATCGGCCAGGGCTGCGCGGCACGGGAAGCGCGAGGCTGCGCCCGCTCATGATGGACGCGGATCTGTCGCGCAACATCGCGGGCACGCGCGAATTCCTGCGCCGCTGCTTCCACGTGCAGCCTGACGAACTCACCTTCCAGGAAATTCTCGCCTACAACATGCTCGTGCCGCCGACGGTTCGCCGCATGGTGCTCTCGCGTCCGGCGCAGGAAGAAGCCGTGTTGCGGAGCGTGAAGCTGCCGGTCCTCGTGACATTCGGTGAAAAGGACGCGCTCGCCTCCCTCGAGGGCGCGCGCTACGCCGCCTCGGTGTTCCCGAATGGGCGGCTCTCGCTTTACCCCGACACGGGTCACTCGCCCTTCTTCGAAGCCGCCGAGCGCTTTGACCGTGAGCTTTCGGCCTTCGCACAGGCGTGCTTTGCGGCTCGCACGTAGTCCTACTGTGTCATTCCCGGTCTCGCGCCCTGCAAGGGCGCGAGGGGAAGGGAACCCATTTCACTAGCGTTTCTGGACCCCCTTCCCTCGGCTCGCTTCGCTCACCTCGCCGGGGGTGACACCGTAGGAGTAGGGCGAAATTCAAGACGTGGCTTTCAAGGAACCGATTTCATGAACCGACGCGAACTCCTGTCGGCCGGACTTTCGACGGCGGCCCTTCTTGCCTCGCCTTCCATTCTGCGCGCGCAAGAGGGCAAGAGGCTGAAATTCGTGCCGATCCAGGATCTCGCCATCGTCGACCCGATCGTGACGAGCTCGCTTTCGACACGCTGCCACGCCTATCTCGTCTTCGACACCCTCTACGGGCTCGACAAGAATTATCAGGCGACGCCTCAGATGCTCGACGGCCATGTGGTGGAAGAAGACGGCAAGAGCTGGACGCTCACGCTGCGCGAGGGGCTCAGCTTCCATGACGGCGAGAAGGTGCTCGCGCGCGATGCCGTCGCGAGCCTCGAGCGATGGGGAAAGCGCGACGCTTATGGCGGGGCGCTGTTCAAGGCGGTCGACGAGATCTCGGCGGTCGATGATCGCAAGCTTCGTTTCCGGTTGAAGCGCGCCTTCCCGCGCCTGCCGGACGCGCTTGCCAAGACCGGGCCAAACATGTCGGCGATCATGCCCGAGCGCCTCGCCCTCACCGAGGCCAATCTGCCGGTGAAGGAGGTGGTCGGCAGCGGCCCCTTCCGCTTCGTCGCTTCCGAACGCGAGCCGGGCGCCCGCATCGTCTACGAGCGCCACCCGCTTTACGTGCCGCGCGCCTCTGGCGAAATCGGCTTTTCCTCGGGACCCAAGCTCGCGAAATTGCAGCGCGTCGAATGGACGATCGTTCCCGATCCGGCGACCGCGGTCGCGGCGCTGCAACGCGGCGAGGTCGATTGGATCGAGGCCCCGATCCCGGATCTCATGCCCGTCCTGGTGCGCGACCCCGAGGTCACGATCAAGATCGCCGACCAGGTGGGCATCATGCCCGTCCTGCGCTTCAATTGCCTCAACCCGCCTTTCGACGATGCGCGGCTGCGCCGCATCGTGCTCGAGGCCGTCGACCAGCGCGAGGTGCTCGCCGCTTATGCGAGCGACGAGACCATCTTGCGAGCTGGCGTGGGGGTCTTCCCGTTCGGCACTCCGATGGAGAACCGCGCCGGCATGGCGAGGCTTTTCGGCCGCACCGACATCGAGGCGGCAAGGCAGGCCTTGAAGGAGGCAGGGTACTCGGGCGAGAAAGTCCTGCTTATGGCCGGAGCCGACAACCCGGTTACGAGCGCGGCGGGCCAGGTTGTGGCCGATCTCCTCGAGCGCATCGGTTTCAACGTCGATTTCCCGACGCTCGATTCGGCAACCCTCATCCAGCGCCGCACAAGCCGCGAGCGCGTGGACAAGGGCGGCTGGAGCCTCTTCATCGTCGGCTATGCGGGCTTCGACACGAGCCCGGCTGAAAGCTTCCTCATTCGCGGCAACGGCAAGGACGCCTGGTTCGGCTGGCCGACGAGCCCCGAGCTCGAGCGGCTGCGCGATGCCTGGATCGATGCGCCTGACGTCCTGGCGCAAAAGCAGCTCGCCGAAGACATTCAGCGACAGGTGTGGCGGGACGTGCCATTCTTGCCGCTCGGCCAAATCGTCCAGAAGACGGCCTTTCGTCGCAGCATCACGGGCGTGCTCGACGGTTTCGCCAAGTTCTACAACGTGGACAAGAGTTGAGGCGGCTACATCAGACGAGAACAAGCCCTTTAAAAAGAGAAAGCCGTTGGCACAAACAACGCGACCGTCGATCTTTTGGCATGGCTGGCTTTGTGAAAGAAATCGTAGTTAGATCATCAAGCAGAAGGGTTGGATGAATCCAAGGGAGGTTGCATCGATGCGCAAATATCTCGGCTTGCTTCTTGGTCTTGTCGGTGGCGTCGCCCTCGGCGCGCTGGCCTCGCCCACGTCCTCCGGCGCGGAAACGATAAAAATCGCGCATTCGACCTGGGTCGGCTACGGACCGCTCTATGTCGCGCGCGACAAGGGTTTCTTCAAAAACCACGGCGTCGATGTCGAGCTCATCGTGATGGAGGATCCCAAGGATCGCTTTCCCGCGATGCTTGCGAACAAGATCGACATGATCGCGAGCACGGTCGACACGGGCATCCTTTATTTGAAGAAGCCCGATCAATTCAAATACGTCGTCGCGATCGACGACTCGAATGGCGGCGACGGGATCGTGGCGCTCAAGGATGTGACCTCGATAGGCGGTCTCAAGGGCAAGAGCGTCGCCGTGAGCGAAGGCTCGGTCTCGGAGTTCTACCTCAACGTTCTCCTGGGCAAGGCAGGTCTCAAGGAGAGCGACCTCAAGACGGTGAACATGGCCGCGCCTGAAGCCGGCGCCGCCTTCGTCGCCAAGAAGGTCGATGCGGCCGTTACCTGGGAGCCCTGGCTTTCGCGCGGCAAGCAGACCGATTTCGGGCACTTGCTCGTCGATTCCTCGAGCACGCCCGGCCTGATCACCGATATCATCACGACGACATCCGACTACGTCGACAAGCACCCGAAGGAGACGAAAGCCGTCGTCGACGCCTGGAACGAGGCCGTCGCTTACGTGCGCGCCCATCCCGACGAGTCCAATGAGATCATGGCGAAGGGCGTGGGCGGCTGGCTCAAGGATCCCAAGGTCTTCGGCGAAACGCTCACCGGCATCAAGTTCTATGGCGCCGAGGACAACAAGACCTTCTTCGGCACGAAGGAAAAGCCCGGGCCGCTCAAGAACACCGTGCAGGAAGCGATCGACGTCTGGTCGAGCCACGGCAAGCTTCAGGTGAAGCTGACGCCCGATGACATCATCGACTACAAATTCGTCAACGGCTGATCGAAGCGCGGTGCATCGCTCGCGCCTCGACGCCTACGCGGCACCGAAGAAGGAGATCCCCCGATCCGTTTACCTCACCGTGAGCGCGACCGTCGGGGTCTCCGTTCTGCTTTTGTGGTGCCTGCTCTCTTACGGCGGCTTCGTTCGTTCCGACTTCCTGCCGACCCCGGTCGAGGTCCTGCGCGCCGGCGTCGACGGCATCCAGGACGGCTCGCTCGCGGTGAACACCGCCGCGAGCGTCGGCGAGATCATGAGCGGCTTCATTCTCGCCTCGATCCTCGCCGTGCCGCTCGGCATCCTCATGGGCAGCTTCAAGATCGCCGAGGCGGCGATCGAGCCGGTCACCAACTTCATCCGCTATCTTCCGGTGAGCGCCCTTATTCCGCTCCTCATTTTATGGGTGGGAATCGGCATCGAGGAGAAAGTCACGGTCATCTTCATCGGCACCTTGTTCCAGCAGCTCATCCTCGTCGCGGACGTATCGCGCAACGTCTCGAGCGACCTTCTCGACGTCTCCTACACGCTCGGCGCCAACCGGCGCACCGTGGTCACGCGCGTGCTCATCCCCGCGACGCTGCCCGGCGTCGTCGACACCTTGCGCGTCACGCTCGGCTGGGCCTGGACCTATCTCGTGATCGCGGAGTTCGTCGCCGCCAACAAGGGGCTCGGCTATTTCATTCTCAACTCGGAGCGCGGCCTGTTCACCGATCGGATATTCCTCGGCATCGCGGTGATCGGCTTGCTTGGCCTCATCACCGACCAGCTTTTCAAGCTCCTGCGCGACTGGCTTCTTCCTTGGGCGACGGAAAGCCGATGACCAAGCTGAAGCTCGACAAGGTCACGCTCGAATTCTTTCCAAGGACCGGGGCGCCGGTGCTCGCCCTCGACGATGTCTCGCTCGAAGTCGGCGAGCAGGAATTCGCCGTCATCGTCGGTCCTTCGGGATGCGGCAAATCGAGCCTGCTGCGGCTCGTCGCCGGGCTCGTCGAGCCGACGCGGGGCGCGATCACGCTCGATGGAATCCCGGTGACGCGGCCCGGCAAGGACCGGGGCATGGTGTTCCAATCCTACACGCTCTTCCCCTGGCTCGACGTGCGCAACAATGTCGAGTTCGGTCTGCGCATCGGCGGCATTCCGGCCGACAAGCGAAGACACATCTCGGACCATTTTATCAAGGAGGTCGGCCTCGAGGGTTTCGAGAGCGCCTACCCGAAGCAGCTTTCGGGCGGCATGATGCAGCGCGTCGCACTCGCCCGCGCGCTCGCCAACGATCCCGAAATCCTCCTGATGGACGAGCCTTTCGGTGCGCTCGACAGCCAGACGCGCTCCCTGATGCAGGAGCTGCTTCTGCAAATCTGGCAGCACTCGCAAAAGACGGTCCTCTTCATCACCCATGACATCGACGAAGCCATCCTTCTCGGGGACCGGGTGCACGTGATGACCGCAAGGCCAGGGCGCATCAAGGAACGGGTCGAGATCGATCTTGCGCGCCCGCGCCATGTCGACCTTCTCACTTCGCCGGAATTCATCGCGATCAAGCGCCGCATCATGGGGCTGATTCATGACGAGGCCGTGCGAGCGATGCGATGAGGAAGGAGGAGTCGCGCATCGATATTTCCGCTCGTCCCGCGAAGATATTTCCGCTCGTTCCCGCGAAGGCGGGACCCCAGACCTCCCGCATCAACTGCAGTTCTGGATTCCCGCTTTCGGGGAAGGAGCAGGGGTTGTGTGCGCAGGCCATCTGCGTCCGCGTCCGCGAAAGCGGCGTCTAGGGGACTTCTTAAGCTTTGATTCGGGATCTGGATTCCCACTTTCGTGGGAATGAGCCGGCATGGTGAAAGCCGCTCTCGCTCATTCCTTGTCTCGGGAAAGGGGAAGCTCCGAACCCACTTCGGCCGCCGCCTTCCAGCTCGGTCCAGGTTCCCCCTCGCCTTGGTCGGTGAGGCCCGGAACGTCACCTTGATTTTCGAAGGCCTCAGGCGGCTCGGCGGGCTCCCCGTCCTCCTTCGGCGGTGGCCGCAAGGTAGTCTTCTGCGAATCCTCGATTGCGACGAGCTCGCGGGCGAGCTCCCAATGGTCACGGTCTCGGCCTTCGGGCCTACCTTCCTCAAGCCACAGCTCGTAAGCCTTCCGGCGAATGCGCTCTTCATCGGGGTCGCTCCCGGTGTTTGAGCTCGTCGGGGGTTTTTCCTTTTCGTCGACCATTGGTTCCCGCTTCGCTGTAGGGGCGCACCACCAATTCAATCCGCGCCGTCACCTCTTTGTTCCGCAACCTCATCTCAGAACAGCTACTGGCACGGATGGACGTGGCTCTCAGGTCGGCGTTTGGCGTTGCTCCAAAACCCCGCAAAACCAGTACGTGCAGCGGGGGGTTGTTGCGGTCGCCCAGATGCTGTTCAAATCGACCAGAATGTCTTATATTCTAGTCAGTCAGGACAGAAAGGGTGACGATGGCGACATGGCAAGTCCAGGACGCGAAAACACGACTGAGTGAGCTGATTGAGCGTGCCCGTACCGAGGGGCCTCAGACCATCACTCGCCACGGCGCGGAGCGTGCGGTCGTGTTATCGATCGAAGACTACCGGGCCTTGGCCACGCACAAGCCGGATTTCAAAGCCTATCTGCTCGGCGGTCCCAAGGTCGATGATTTCACCATCGAGCGCCCGCGCGACGTGGGCCGCGCCGTCGAGCTTTAGGCCGTGGCGTCCGGCTATCTTCTCGATACCAATGTCATCTCGGAGACACGCAAGGCCCGCGCCGACGGCGGGGTCATCGCCTTCCTTTCGGCGGCGGGGGCGGATGGCCTGTTTTTGAGCGTTCTGACCTTGGGAGAATTACGTAAGGGCGTCGCGGCCAAGCGCCGAACGGACCCTAGCGCCGCTGACCAGCTGGGCGCCTGGGTGGACGGCATCGAGACGAATTTCGCTAACCGCGTTCTGCCCATCGATGCCGCAACGGCGAGGCACTGGGGCGAGTTGTCCGCCGGCCGAAGTCTGCCTGTCATCGACATGTTGATCGCAGCTACAGCGATCAGCCGCGGCCTCACCCTAGTCACCCGCAACACCCGCGACGTCGAGGCCACAGGTGTTCCACTCGTCGATCCTTGGCAGTTGCGATGACGATGATGAGTGGCTTGACGATCATCGCAGCGCGCGAGGAGTGAATGGTTGTCGCCCCCTATCTTGACGCTGCCATGTCGCCCTCAAATCAACTCCCGCCCCGCCAAGTTCCGCATCAGCGACGCCATACCGAATTCCCACGGCTCGCATTTGTCCGTGTGGCGGATGCGGTTCACGAGGCGGCCGAGCTGGGGCGCGGCGATTGTGACGATGTCGCCGACCTTGTGCGTGAATCCCTTGCCCTTGGCGCCGCGATCCTCGACGGGTGCGAAGAGCGTGCCGAGGAACAGCACCGCGCCGTCCGGGAAGCGGTGATGGGCGTTGACCATCTGCGCCACGAGATCGGCGGGATCGCGGCTGATCTTGGCGAGTGAGGATGAGCCGTCGAGCCGAAAGCCGTCCTCGCCCTCGACCACGAGCGTCACGGTCATGCGGCGCACATCCTCGAGCGAGAAGCGCTCGTCGAAGAAGCGCAAAAACGGGCCGACGGCGCAGCTTGCGTTATTGTCCTTGGCCTTCGACAAAAGAAGCGCCGAGCGGCCCTCGACGTCGCGGAGGTTGACGTCGTTGCCGAGCGCGGCGGCGACGATCTGCCCCTTCGAGCTCACCGCGAGCACGACTTCGGGCTCTGGGTTGTTCCAGGTCGAAGCCGGATGGATGCCGGCATCCACGAGGGTGCCGACGGCCGAAAGCGGCTGCGACTTCGTGAAGATCTCCGCGTCCGGCCCGATGCCGACCTCGAGGTATTGGCTCCAGGCGCCTTGCGCGACGAGCATTTCCTTGAGGCGCATCGCCTCGGGCGATCCCGGCTTGAGCTTGGCGAAATCCTCCCCCACGAGGCGCACGATCTCGCCGCGGATCGCGGCGGCGCCCTCCGGATTGCCGCGCGCCCGCTCCTCGATCACACGTTCGAGCATCGAGATCGCGAAGGTGACGCCCGCGGCCTTGATGGCCTGAAGATCGATGGGTGCGAGGAGCCAGGGCTTTGCGGCGTCGCGGCGGTCGGGCGGCGTGTTGGCGAGGAGTTCGGCGAGGCCGGCGATCTTCTCGCCCTTGGCGCGGCGCAAGGCTTCCGCGGGGCGCTCGGCCTCGCAAAGGTCGCGCATCGTCGGGAAGCTCGCCGTGATGTCGAAGGCACCCTCCGGCCGGATGGCGACGACGGAAGGGCCCGCGAGCTCGGGCCGCCAGACGCGGCCGGCAAGCGCGGTGTCCGCGCGATCCTGCGGAAGGCTGTGGCCGGGCGTGAGCGCCAGATTGAGGTTCGTGGTCATCTGTCCTTGTCCCAACTCTTCGTGTCGAGGCGAAAATCGGCGGCCTTCTCGCTTACGCCGCGGCCTTGGGGTGCGCCAAGCGCCCGCCGGGCGTCGGGCTTTTCACGCCGGTGGTCAACGGGAAGCTCAACGGCAAGCCGCGCAGCACGCGCACCGCGAGAAAGGCGAAACACTCGGCCTCGATCGCGTCGCCGCGCCAGCCGGCCTCTTCGGCAAGAGAGGCCGTGACGGCGGCGCGCGACCGGATCGCCTCGAGGAGCGTGGGATTGCGTCGCCCGCCGCCGCAGACGATGAGGCGCGATGGCCGCTCGGGCAAGAGATCGAGCGCCTTGCCGACGGCAGCGGCCGAAATTGCCGTGAGCGTCGCGGCGCCGTCCTCGAGCGAGAGGCCCTTCGCCATCTCGGACGTGAAATCGTTGCGGTCGAGCGATTTCGGGAAGGGCGCGGAGAAATAGGGGTGGCGCAACAACGCTGCAAGCCGCGCCTCGTCGACATTGCCGCGCCTCGCAAGGCGTCCGTCACGGTCCATTTCGCCGGCGCCATGCTCGCCGATCCAATCGTTGATCGGTGCGTTGGCCGGCCCCGTGTCGAAGCCGATGATGCGGTTTTCGCCGCCCCACCAGGTGATGTTGCCGACCCCGCCGAGATTGAGCACGGCGGTGTTCGGCGCGGCGGCGATGCGCCGCAAGAGCGCCACGTGATAGGCGGGGCTGAGAGGAGCTCCTTGCCCGCCGGCGCGCATGTCGGCGCTGCGGAAATCGAAAGCCACGTCGATGCCGGTGAGGCGCGCCATGAGCTCGCCATCCCCGAGCTGGCGCGTCGCGCCGGGAGATCCCGGCCGCGGCGCTTTGTGCAGCACGGTTTGGCCATGAAAACCGATGACGGCGATACGCGAGGGGTCGATCGCCGCCTCGCGGAAAAAGTCGAGGACGGCGCCCGACTGCGCGCGCGTGAGCGCCTCTTCGGCGTCGCGGAAGATCGAGGGCTCCCGCCCTTCGAAATTCCACTCGCGCGCCGCGATGAGCGCCTTGGCGAGAAGCGGGGGAACCTCCGGCGCGTAGGGAGCAAGCTTCCAGGCGCCGAATTCCTGGACCTCCTCGCCATCGGTGCGGATGAGTGCAAGATCGATGTTGCCGTCGAGCACGGTGCCCGTCATCAGACCCATCGCGAGGACCGGCTTCATCGGCAAGGCTTCGTCACGCTCCATCAAAGCTGGCGTCAAAATCGAGCGACGCGCCTCTCACGCGCTCGCGAGGAAATCGAGGTCGCAACCGTCCTCCGCCTGGAGAACATGGTCGCGATAGAGCATCTGCCATCCGCGCGTCGCCACGCCCTCGCTTTGCGGCCGCTCACCCCGCCGCCGCTTGAGCTCGGCGGCGTCGAGCTGAAGATCGAGGCGGCGCTCGGCGACGGAAAGCTTGATGCGATCTCCGGTGCGCACGAGGCCGATCGGCCCGCCGGCTTCCGCCTCGGGCGAGACGTGAAGCACGATGGTGCCATAAGCGGTGCCGCTCATGCGGGCGTCCGAAATGCGCAACATGTCCTTCACGCCCTTTTCGGCGAGCTTGCGCGGGATCGGGATGTAGCCAGCCTCGGGCATGCCGCAGGCGCGCGGTCCGGCGCGGCGAAGGATCAAGGCGTCGTCCGCGCGCACATCGAGATCGGGCGCATCGATGCGGGCGGAAAGATCGGCGAGGTCCTCGAAGACGATGGCGCGAAAGCTGCGCTCGAAGAGGCTCTCATCGGCGGCGGCGCGTTTCAAGATCGCGCCATTCGGCGCGAGGCTTCCGAACAAGGCGACGAGACCGCCCGCATGGCTCACCGGCTTCTCCACGCTGCGGACCACCGCGTCGTCGATCCAGTCCTCCGCCTCGGGAAGCGTGTCGCGCAACGGCAAGCCGGTGACTGTCATGGCGTCGAGATCGAGCAACGGCGACAAACGCCGCAACAGCGCGCCGACGCCGCCCGCGGCGAAGAAATCCTCCATATAGCCTTGGCCGGTCGGCTTGAGATCGACGAGCACCGGCGTCGAATCGGAAAGCGCGTCGAGATCGCGCAAGGTGACCGGCAGGCCGAGGCGGCGCATCATCGCGGTCAAATGAATGACCGCGTTCGTCGAGCCACCGACCGCGAGCAGAACGCGCAAGGCGTTGCGCACGCTTTTTTCGCTCACGACCTCGTCGAACGTGCGCCCGGAATGGGCAAGCTCCATCGCCGCCGTGCCCGTGGCTTCCGCCGCGCGCAGCCGGTCCGCGTGGACGGCCGGGATCGCGGCCGTGCCCGGAAGCATCAGGCCGAGCGTCTCGCACAAGATCGCCATGGTGCTCGCCGTTCCCATGACGGCGCAGGTGCCTTCCGTGGTCGCAAGGCCCCGCTCGATGCGCTCGAGATTGGCATCGCTCACCTCGCCGGCGCGATAGCGCGCCCAGAAACGGCGGCAATCCGTGCAGGCACCGAGCCGCTCGCCGCGATAGCGCGAGGTCATCATCGGGCCGGTGGCGAGCACGATGGCGGGCTTCTTGGCCGAGGCCGCGCCCATGACTAGCGCCGGCAAGGTCTTGTCGCAGCCGCCGACGAGCACGACGGCGTCCATGGGCTGGGCGCGGATCATCTCCTCGACGCACATCGCCATGAGGTTGCGAAACATCATGCTCGTCGGGTTGAGGAACACCTCGCCGAGCGAGATCACCGGAAATTCGAGCGGCAGTCCGCCGGCCGCGAGCACGCCGCGCTTCACCGCCTCGATGAGCTCGGGAACGCCGCGATGGCAATTGTTGAAGCCGCTCGCGGTCGCCGTGATGCCGATGATCGGCTTGCGGAGCAATTCGCGCGAATAGCCCATCGAGCGCGCAAAAGAGCGGCGCAGATAGGCCGAAAACGCCGGGTCGCCGTAATTCGTGAGCCCGCCCTCGAGCCCCTTGGGAGTAGCCATGTTTGTGATCCCGGCGTCAGGCGGCGGCCGGCAAGGCGCGGTCGAAGGCGGTCGAAAGCTTCTCGACGATCTCGTCGATATGGCGTTCCTCGATGATGTAGGGAGGGGCGATCACGATGTGGTCGCCGCGCTTGCCGTCGATCGTGCCGCCCATCGGGTAGCACATGAGGCCTTGCTCCATCGCGGCCGACTTGATCTTGCCGTTGACCGCAAGCGCGGGATCGAAAGGCTCCTTCGTCATGCGATCCTCGACGAGCTCGATGCCGATGAAGAGCCCGCGCCCGCGAATGTCGCCGACGAAGGGGTGATTGCCGAAGAGCGCCTCGAGCCGCGCCTTGAGCTCATTGCCCAAAGGGCTCACGCGCTTCAGGAGGTCGCGTTTCTCGATCACCTTTTGCACGGCGAGCGCGCCCGCGCAGGCGGAAGCATGCCCGATATAGGTGTAGCCGTGCTGGAAAAAGCCGGTGCCCTCGCGAATGGCGTCGACGATGCGATCCGAGACCATCATGGCGCCGATCGGCTGGTAGCCGCCGCCCAGACCCTTCGCCACGCAGACGATGTCGGGAACGATGCCCTCGTGCTCGAATGCGAAACGCGTCCCGCAACGGCCCATGCCGCACATCACCTCGTCGAGGATGAGAAGCACGCCGTGCCGATCGCAGATCTCGCGGATGCGCTTGAAATATCCGGGCACCGCGGGCACGGCGCCGAGCGTGGCGCCGACCACCGGCTCCGCGATGAAGGCCATCACCGTCGACGGGCCGAGCTCCTCGATCTTCGCCTCGAGCTCGTCGGCGACGCGGGTCCCATATTCCTCCTGGGTCTCATCGGCGCGCCTGCCCCGATATTCGTAGCAGGGCGAAATGTGGTGCGTCTCGATGAGGAGAGGCAGGTATTGCTGGCGCCGCCACATATTGCCGCCGGCGGCGAGGGCCGCGAGCGTGTTGCCATGGTAGGATTGGCGTCGCGCGATGATGTGATGGCGTTCGCTCTCGCCACGCTCGACGAAATATTGGCGGGCGATCTTCATTGCCGATTCGATCGCCTCCGACCCACCCGACACGAAATAGCAATTGCCGAGATTGGCAGGAGCCTTGGAGGCGAGGAAAGCGGCGAGCTCTTCGGCGGGCTCGGTGCTGAAGAAACCCGTATGCGCGTAAGGGATGCGCTCGAGCTGGGCGCTGATCGCCGTGGTCACCTCACGATCCGAATGGCCGAGGCAAGAGACCGCGGCCCCCCCGCTTGCATCGAGATAACGCTTGCCGTCTCGATCGATGATGTAAGGTCCTTCTCCGGCGACGGCGGTCGGAACGTCGGTGCGAAGATTGCGGTGGATGACATGCGTCATGAAGTTCGAGCCTGATCTTTATTTCGAAAACGCGGGATGGCGATCATAGCGATTGCGGAAAGCGAAGCCATAGAGGTTTTGCGCAAGGCGGGCATGTGATCGGCGGTCGGCTTGCCAAATCGGCGTGGGCTTGCCTCGGCCCGTTCAGAACCGCGAAGCATCGAGAGCTTCCGACATGTTTCCGGCGCGCCGCCACATCGCTTCGAAGCTCTCGGCGAAGGCTTCGATCGCGGCCGGGTCGCGGATGACCACGAGATCGTCATCCTCGCGTTTGAGCCCCGCATAGGTGAAATTGGCCGAGCCGGTGCGCAAAACCTTCCCGTCCACGACGTAGGATTTGAGATGCATGATCTCGGTGCCGGGCGGCTTCAGGCGAAGCTCGATCTTGTCGATGCCCCTGAGTCCCCGGGCGCGCCCGCCGAAGCCCTCGCGTGATGCCTCCTGCGCACCGTCGAGATAAAGGCGCACGCGCACGCCGCGCTTTGCGGCGTCGGCGAGCGCTTCGATGAGCGTCTGATCGACGAAGAGGTACGCCGCGATATCGATCGAGCGGGTGGCCTGCCGCAAGAGCGCGAGATCGACGCGTTCGAGATCGGCGGCGGGCGCGTAGTGGACCTCGACCGCTCCCGTGCCCGAAAGGCCGGCTTGGAAAGCAACCTGGTGGCTGGCCTGCGGCTTTGCCGCGCGCGGATGGGCGAAAATCTGAACGAAACTCAATGCGGCGAGCCCGGCGACGACGAGCGCGCGGCGTGCCCAGGCCTGTCCACTGAAGACTTGCGCGCCGAAGCCCTGTGAACCGGGTTCGCCCTGGCTTTGACGCATATTTGTTCCCCCCATGTTCGAGCGTGCGCTCGGCGCCGATTTGTCCCAGTGGGCCTTGAGCGCTATGATAGTTAGGTGATTGAAGCAAGGGGGCGGGTGGAGCTGCGGGCCAGCCTTGATCTCGCCCCGATTTGCGCGCTGCGTGCCGGCGCGACGACGAGAGCCGCTGCAACCCGGATTGCCGCGTGAAAGACCGGTTGAAGAAGATGACGAAGAACTCCCACACCAGAAATGGATGACATTCGCTCATGCCCACCATTGCCCTGGTCGATGACGACCGCAACATTCTGACCTCCGTCTCCATCGCGCTCGAGGCCGAGGGCTACCGCATCCAGACCTTCACGGATGGCGCCACCGCGCTCGAGGGCCTGAAGCAGAACCAGCCCGATCTCGCGATTCTCGACATCAAGATGCCGCGCATGGACGGCATGGAGCTGTTGCGCCGCTTGCGGCAGAAGACCGACATGCCGGTGATCTTTCTCACCTCCAAGGATGAGGAGATCGACGAGCTCTTCGGCCTCAAGATGGGCGCGGATGATTTCATCCGCAAACCCTTCTCGCAGCGCCTTCTCGTCGAGCGCGTGCGCGCCGTCTTGCGGCGAGCCCAGCCGAAGGACGGGTCGGCGCCTCGCGAAAACGACGCCAAGGTGATCGAGCGCGGCAATCTGCGCATGGACCCGGAGCGCCATACCTGCACGTGGAAGGGGCAGCCCGTCACCCTCACGGTGACCGAGTTTCTCATCCTGCAGGCGCTGGCGCAGCGCCCGGGCGTCGTGAAGAGCCGCAACGCCTTAATGGACGCCGCCTATGACGACGAGGTCTATGTGGACGATCGAACGATCGACAGCCACATCAAACGGCTGCGCAAGAAGTTCAAGGTGGTCGAGGATTCCTTCGAGATGATCGAAACGCTTTATGGCGTGGGCTATCGCTTCAAGGAGGCATGAAGCGGCGGCGGAGCTTGCGGCGCCGGCTCGGCAAAGCTCGATCGCGAGACCGGCCGATTTCCCCAAGGCTTCCGCCGTTGCGGCCTGATCCCCAATGACGGCAGCGAGCGATCCAATTCCGGCGAGGCAGAGCCAGGCGAGGCATGGCGTCCTCTGGCGTCTACGCGCGCGCCTTTCCCGTCTCGCGACGGGCACGGCGAGGCGCATGTCGTCGAGCCTGACGCGGCGCATCGTGTTCCTGAACCTTGCCGGGCTCGCCGTCATGCTGTTCGGCTTCATGTACCTCAATCAGTTGCGTGCCGGCCTCATCGAGGCGCAGGTGCAGGCTTTGAGCACGCAAGGCGACGTGATCTCCTGGGCCATCGCCACCTCCGCGACCGTCGAGAACGATGCGATCACGCTCGACCCCGACAAGCTCCTGCAGCTTCACGCGGGCCAGAGCACCGACAGCGACGAGGATGATGCCTCCTCCCTGCAATTCTCCATCAATCCGGAGCAGGTGGCTCCGCTGCTTCGCCGGGTGGTGACCCAATTCCATACGCGTGCCCGCATTTACGATCGCGATGGCTCGCTTCTCCTCGACACGCGCACGCTCGTCGGATTGAGCGGCATCCTGCACGGGGATCTTCCGCCGCCTCGCGAGGGGAAATCGCATTTGCTGGCCCGAGTGTGGACTGCTCTCACCGGCTGGTTCGTCAAGCCCGAGGTTTATGGCACGGAGGATGATGCCGGCACTCCGGGAAAGGTCGGCCGCGAGGTGACGACCGCGCTCTCGGGCGCGATCTCGAGCTCCGTCGGGCTCAACCGCGCGGGCGAGACGATCGTGTCGGTGGGCGTTCCCATTCAGCGCTTCCGCACGGTGCGCGGCGTGCTCCTGCTCTCGACGCAAGGTGGCGACATCGACGCTCTCATTTGGAACGAGCGCATCGGTCTGTTGCGCGTCTTCCTGGTCGCTGCGATCGTGATGACGGTGCTCTCGTTTCTGCTCGCGGGCACGATCGCGGGGCCGGTGCGGCGGCTCGCCGAGGCGGCAGAGCGCGTGCGGCGCGGCATCAAGTCGCGCCAGGAGATCCCCGATTTCAGCAATCGGCCCGACGAGATCGGCCACCTTTCCGGCGCGCTGCGCGACATGACGCGCGCGCTCTACAAGCGAATGGACGCGATCGAAAGCTTCGCGGCCGATGTCGCGCATGAGTTGAAAAACCCGCTGACTTCCTTGCGCAGCGCCGTCGAGACGTTGCCGCTCGCGCGCACTTCCGATTCACAGGCGCGCCTCACGAGCGTGATCCAGCACGATGTGCGCCGTCTGGACCGGCTCATCAGCGACATCTCTGACGCTTCGCGGCTCGACGCCGAGCTCGCGCGCGAGGACGCCGAGCCTTTCGAGCTTTCAGCCTTGCTGAAGGCGATCGTCTCCGTGGCCAATGACGTGCGTCACGAGGGCCAGGCGAAAGTCGAGCTTGTCGTCGCCGCCAACGCGCTCGGGAAAAATGCTTACCTGACCGTCGGCCATGACAGCCGGATCGGCCAGGTGATCACCAATCTCATCGACAACGCGCGTTCTTTTTCGCCGCCGGAGAAGAGCGTCCGGGTCGAGCTCGACCGGCACGGCGATTCCATCGAGATCGTCGTCGAGGATGAAGGCCCCGGCATCTCCGAACACGCGCTCGAACGCATTTTCGAGCGCTTCTATACGGATCGGCCCAATCAGGGGTTCGGCCAGAATTCAGGGCTTGGGCTTTCGATTTCGAGGCAGATCGTGGAGGCGCATGGGGGCCGAATCTGGGCCGAGAATCGCCACCCGGACGGGGCAGGTGGGGATGGCGCAGCAAGCGGCGGCGCCCGTTTCACAGTGCGCCTCCCCGCGGCCGTGACGCATGAGCGCTGACGGGCGAGGCAAGGCCGAAATACCTTCCGGAAACGCGCGCCCCGCGTTTCCGGAAGAAAAGCCCCCCAAAAGCTTGGCCCAAACCCGGTTTCGCCTCCATACGGGTGGAAAAGGCCTTGCTTTCGGCACCGCCAAGAACGTGCACGCAAGCTGCGTCGTGGTGGGCGAGAGCGGCATCTTGATTCGAGGCCCCTCGGGTGCTGGAAAAACGACACTTGCGACCCTTCTGATCGCGCAAGCGCGCATCGTAGGCGAGTTCGCCGCCTGGGTCGGCGATGACCGCGTTCTCGTTACCCGGCGTGCGAATCGCCTCGTCGGGGCGCCTCATCCGGCGATTGCCGGGCGATACGAGGCGCGTGGGCTTGGCATCTCGAGCGGGCCTCACGAGCCGAGCGCGGTCCTGCGCCTCCTGGTCGATCTTAGGGATTACGCCGAACGCCTTCCGGAAAGGGATGAGCTCACCGCTATGGTCTGCGGTGTCCCATTGCCGCGCTTGCCGCTTGTTGCCGGGCGCATTGGAATGTATGAAGCGTCCCTTGTCGTGAGCCTTACAAGAATGCGTCAAGAAAGTGAGAGCCGCCCGACCTCGGGTTCTCGGGTCGGAACGGTAGGTATTTGACGGAAACGTGATGATCGGCATCCTTCTCGTGACGCATGGGCGTCTCGCCGTGGAATTTCGAGCGGCACTCGAGCATGTTGTAGGACCTCAGGTTCAAATCGCAACGATCGCGATCGCGCCCGACGACGATATGGAAATGCGCCGGCGCGAAATCCTCGAGAAAATCGCCGAGGTCGACAGCGGGCAAGGCGTCGCCGTGCTGACCGACATGTTCGGCGGGACGCCGTCAAACCTCGCCATCTCGGCGATGAACGGACGCGAGGTGGAGGTGATCGCCGGGATCAACCTGCCGATGCTCATCAAGCTCGCGAGCGTGCGCTGCGAGCGGGAATTGGCCGATGCGGTGCTGTGCGCCAAGGATGCCGGGCGCAAATACATCAATGTGGCAAGCGAGGTTCTGGCCGGCCACTGAGGCTCGCGGATTGGCTTCCATCCCGCTCCCCCCTCCGGGCGAGGCCTCAGCGTTGCGAGGGCGTGAACCTCGCGACGAGGTAGTAGGAGGAGCCCGGGAAGATAAGCCGAACCACCGTGACGGTCTCACCGGAACGCCAGGTTCGTCGCCTCACGACGAGGCAGGCCGATCGCTCGGCGATCTTGAGACCGAGGGCGGTCGCCGCGTCGGCCTCCATTGCCGAGATGTGGTGCTCGGCCTCGGTCCAAGGCACGTGCCTCAAAAGCCAGGTTCCGGGAGGCTCGGATGCAAAGTCCATCATCTCTTTGGTAGGGATCGCGGCGAGGTTGATGAGCCTTTCCTCAACCGCGAAAGGGCGGCCATCGGCGAGGTGACGGCAGCGCAAGGCCAAAATGCCGGTCCGCGGACCCACCGAGAGAAGCTCGCGATCGGCGGCGTTCGCCTTACGGCGGCGCTGCGACAAAAGCTCATAGCCGTAAGTCTGGCTTCGCCCCGAAACTTCGGCCTTGATGTCGTGGATCTGAAGCACGGCCGATTGGAACTGCGGGCGGCGCACGAAGCTGCCGGCCCGGCGGCGGCGCTCGATCAACCCTTCCGCGGCGAGCCCCGAGAGCACCTTGTTTACCGTCATGCGCGAGCAGGCATAGCCTGCCATGAGCTCGTGCTCGAAAGGCACGCGATGGCCAGGCGCCCATTCTCCGGAAAGGATCTTCCCTTCGATATCCGCGCGGATTCGATGGTGCAGCGTGCCGTTCGCAAGATCGACCCCCCGCGAATGGCGCTCGTTCACGCGAGAAGCCTTCCCATGGCGGCGCGAAACCGCGCCAGGATGGCCTCGCGGCGCCGGTGCCGCCCGCCTTGGACGAGCTTCTCGCCGGCCCGCCAGACGCAATCGACGATCGAGCCGGGCGCTGAAAAGATGAAGGCGTCGAGAAGAGCGTCCCCCGCGCGTCCGACCAGGGCGGGGTGTTCGGCATCGAGCGAGAGAAAATCCGCGCGCGCGCCTTCCGCAAGCCCGAATTTTGCCTCGCCGAGGGCGCGCGTTCCGCCGACGAGCGCGCCTTGATAAAGGCTGCGGCCCGTCGAGCGACCCTCCTCTTGCGCCATGACATTTCGGGCCCGGTGACGCAGGCGTTGCGAATACTCGAGTTGGCGAAGCTCGTCGGCGACCCCAATGAAAACGTGGGAATCCGAGCCGATACCGAATTCGCCACCGTATTCGATGAACTCGGAAGCGTTGAAAGTTCCGTCCCCGAGATTGGCTTCAGTGATCGGGCAAAGCCCCGCAACCGCGCCCGCCGAAGCGACAGCGCGCGTCTCTTCTCGTGTCATGTGCGTCGCGTGCACGAGGCACCACCGCCTATCGACGGGTGCGTGGGCGAGAAGCCATTCGACCGGTCGCGCGCCCGACCAGGAAACGCAATCCTCGACCTCCTTCGACTGCTCGGCGACATGGATGTGGATGGGTCCTCCTTGCGCGAGCGGCACGAGGTTCGCGAGTTCCGCAGCCGTCACCGCACGCAAGGAATGGGGAGCGACGCCGAGTCTCGCGTCTTCGAGGCCCGAAAGCGCAACGCGGCTTTGCTCGACGAGGCGGCCGAAGCGGTCGAGATCATTGACGAAGCGGCGCTGGCCGTCATTGGGCGGCTTTCCGCCAAAGCCGCCATGCGCGTAGAAAACGGGGAGCAAGGTCAAGCCGATGCCGGTCTGCGCGGATGCGGCGGCGATGCGTGCCGACATCTCGGCAGGATCGGCGTAAGGCTTCCCGTCTCGATCGTGGTGGAGATAGTGAAACTCGCCGACGCGCGTGAAGCCCGCCTCGAGCATCTCGACATAAAGCTGCGCCGCCACGGCCTCCACATCTTCCGGCTCCAAGCCGAGCGCGAAGCGGTACATGACCTCGCGCCAAGTCCAGAAGCTGTCGGATTGCGGTCCGCGGACCTCGGCGAGACCCGCCATGCCGCGCTGGAAAGCGTGGCTGTGGAGATTCGGCATGCCGGCAAGCCCGATGGCATGACGCTCCTCGCCCGCGATAGGGGTGGCGCCAGCCTCGATGCGTTCGATGACGCCGTCCGCGATCGCCACCCGGACGTTGCGCTCAAATCCGTGCGGGAGCAGTGCTTCCTGGAAGAAAACTGAAGCCATCCGGTCCTTTCCCAAAAGCGATACGAGCGAAATGCTGGACAATTTAGCGGCCCGGCAGTTATGTATAGACAAAAGCGCTTGCCTCGGCCAACCGCTCGCTTCGGCACGTCAACCTATCGACACTCAAGCTGCACACGGGTCAAGCTTTCGACAAAGAAGCTCGTGATCACATGGCCGGCGGCGGCGCTGGCGACAGACAATCGAAAGGGCCTCGTCCGTGGCGATGCGGGTCAATCGAGTTTGGCACAATGCCCGTCTCGCAACGCTTCGCCCCGACAACCCGGGGCTCGGCGTGGTCGATGATGGCCTCGTTGCCGAAAACGAAGGTCGCATCGTTTATGCAGGGCCCGCGGCCGGCGTTGCCGCTTTCGACGCCGTCGAGAGAACGAATTGCGAAGGGCGCTGGATCACGCCTGGGCTGATCGACTGCCATACCCATCTCGTATTTGCCGGCGATCGCGCCCATGAGTTCGAGTTGCGCCTCGCGGGCGCAAGCTATGAGGAGGTGGCGCGCGCCGGTGGCGGCATCGTCTCGACCGTGAAGGCGACGCGCGCCGCGAACGAGGATGCGCTCGTCGCGAGCGCGCTTGGGCGGCTCGATGAACTCATCGCGGAGGGCGTGACGACGATCGAAATCAAGTCCGGCTATGGGCTCGAGCTCGCAACCGAACAACGTCAATTGCGCGCGGCGAAGCGGCTCGAAAAGGAGCGCCGCATTGATGTTCGTGCCACCTTCCTCGGCGCGCATGCCATGCCGCCCGAAATCGCCGACAAGAATGCGTATATCGACCTCGTCTGCCGCGAGATGTTGCCCGCCATTGCCCGCGAGAGGCTCGCTGAAGCCGTCGACGCTTTTTGCGAAGGCATCGCTTTTACGCCCGAGCAGGTGTCGCGCGTCTTCGAGGCGGCGCGCCGGCACGGCCTCAAGGTCAAGCTGCACGCCGACCAGCTCTCGAATCTCGGCGGCGCGGCTCTTGC
The DNA here is from genome assembly GCA_019247605.1 of Hyphomicrobiales bacterium. Taxonomy (GTDB): domain Bacteria; phylum Pseudomonadota; class Alphaproteobacteria; order Rhizobiales; family Beijerinckiaceae; genus GAS188. Next base: position 14,837 of record JAFBAS010000088.1, on the reverse strand, counting down.
GGCCCGCTTCTGCGCGCTCTCGGCCGACCACCTCGAATACGCCGACGAGAAGGGCGCCGAGGCAATGGCAAGAGCCGGCACGGTCGCCGTGCTTTTGCCGGGCGCCTATTACTTCATCCGCGAGACGATGGCGCCCCCGGTCGAGGTTTTCCGCCGCCACAAGGTCCCGATGGCGGTCGCCACCGATTGCAACCCCGGCACCTCGCCTTTGACCTCCCTTCTCACGGCCATGAACATGGCCGCGACGCTTTTCCGCATGACTGTCGAGGAAAACATCGCGGGGGTGACGCGCGAAGCGGCGCGCGCACTCGGTCGACTCGACCAGATCGGCACTCTCGAGGCCGGAAAATTCTGCGACCTCGCGATCTGGGACATCGAGCGTCCGGCCGAGCTCGTTTATCGGCTCGGCTTCAACCCGCTGCATGCGCGCATTTGGAGGGGTGTATGAAGGGCGAAACGAGGCTCGTTCCAGGCGCGGTGCCGCTTGCGGGATGGGCCGGGATTTACGCCGGCGCGAACGTCGCGCTCGACCCGGCTTGCCGCCCGAAGGTCGAAGCGGCGGCTGACACGATCGAGGCGATCGTTGCAAGGGGCGAGCCGGTCTATGGCGTGAACACCGGGTTCGGCAAGCTCGCGAGCGCGCGCATCGGCAAGGACGATCTTGCGACCTTGCAGCGCAATATCGTGCTCTCGCACGCGTCCGGGGTGGGCGAGGCTCTCCCGGAATCTGTCGTGCGCCTCGTCATGGCGCTCAAGCTCGCGAGCCTCGCGCAAGGGGCCTCCGGCGTGCGCTGGAGCACGGTCGAGCAGCTCCTGGAATGCTTGCGGCGCGGCCTCGTCCCGGTCATCCCGTCGCAAGGCTCGGTCGGTGCCTCGGGGGACCTTGCCCCGCTCGCCCATCTCGCTGCGGCCCTCATGGGGGTCGGCGCGTTCATCGTGGACGGAAAGAGCGTGCCGGCCGCCGACGCGTTGCGCGCCGCCGGATTGAGCCCCCTCGTGCTCGCGCCGAAGGAGGGGCTGGCCCTTCTCAACGGCACGCAGGTCTCGACCGCACTGGCTCTTGCCGGGCTTTTCGAGGCCGAGAAGCTGTTGCGCTCGGCGCTCGTCACGGGGGCGCTCGCGACCGATGCGGCCAAGGGCTCGGACGGGCCTTTCGATGCACGCATCCAGGCTGTGCGCGGCCATCGCGGGCAGGCGGAAGTCGCCGCGGCGCTGCGCGCCCTCATGGCCGGAAGCGCCATTCGCAGCTCGCATCTCGTCGGGGATGACCGAGTGCAGGACCCCTATTGCCTGCGTTGCCAGCCCCAGGTGATGGGGGCCTGCCTCGACATGTTGCGCCAAGCCGCCGCTACGCTGTCGATCGAGGCGAATGGCGTCTCCGACAACCCGCTTGTTTTTCCCGAGAGCGGCGAGGTCATTTCGGGCGGGAATTTTCACGCCGAAGGGGTCGCCTTCGCGGCCGATATGATCGCGATGGCGCTTTGCGAAATCGGCTCCCTTTCCGAGCGTCGCGTCGCCATGCTGGTCGACCCGGCGCTGTCGCGCCTTCCGGCCTTCCTCACGCCGAAGCCAGGGCTCAATTCCGGCTTCATGATCCCGCAGGTGGTGGCAGCGGCGCTCGTTTCCGAGAACAAGCAGCGCGCCTTTCCGGCAAGCGTCGATTCGATTCCCACTTCCGCCAATCAGGAAGACCATGTCTCGATGGCGACGCATGGCGCGCGCCGCCTGCTCGCCATGGCGGAGAACGTCGTGAACATCCTGGCGATCGAGCTCCTCGCCGCCGCCCAGGGATGCGACTTCCACGCGCCGCTGCGCTCGAGTCCCGTTCTCGAGCGGGTCCGCGACGCCTTGCGGGCGCGCGTGCCGCGTCTCGAGGAAGATCGATATTTCACAACCGACATCGAGGCGGCGGCGGAGCTCGTGAGAAGCGAGGCGCTCCTCGCCGCGGCAGGCGACGAGCTTTTGCCGCGCATTCGCGACGACGTTGATGGCGCGGGCTCGAAGCTTTGAGGAAGGGAACACCATGACCCGCATCGACAATGCCCGCCGTGTTCGCGCGCCGCGCGGCCCCGATCTTTCCGCCAAGAGCTGGCTCACCGAGGCGCCGCTGCGCATGCTCATGAACAATCTCGACAGCGAAGTCGCCGAACGGCCGGGCGAGCTCGTCGTCTATGGCGGCATCGGGCGCGCCGCGCGCGATTGGGAGAGCTTCGATCGGATCGTCGCCGCGCTGAAGAGGCTCGAGGGCGACGAGAGTTTGCTCGTCCAATCCGGCAAGCCGGTCGGCGTATTCCGGACGCATGCGGATGCGCCGCGCGTCCTGATCGCCAACTCGAATATCGTGCCCCATTGGGCGAATTGGGATTGTTTCCACGAGCTCGATCGCAAAGGCCTCATGATGTACGGCCAGATGACGGCGGGGTCCTGGATCTACATCGGCTCACAGGGAATCGTGCAGGGCACTTATGAGACCTTCGTCGAGGTGGGGCGGCGCCATTACGGGGGTGATCTTTCCGGCAAGTGGATTCTCACCGCCGGTCTCGGCGGCATGGGCGGCGCGCAACCGCTCGCGGCCACCATGGCCGGCGCCTCGCTGCTCGCGGTCGAATGCCAGCCTTCGCGCATCGAGATGCGTTTGCGCACCCGCTACCTCGACCGGCAAGCGGCCTCGCTCGACGAGGCGCTCGAGATCATCGAGCGGGCGAACCGGGAGAAGCGGCCCGTCTCGGTCGGCGTTCTCGGGAACGCGGCGGACATCTTCCCCGAGTTGGTGCGGCGCGGGGTGCGCCCGGACGTGGTCACCGACCAGACCTCCGCCCACGACCCCGTCAACGGCTATCTGCCGAAGGGCTGGACGCTCGAGGAGTGGGAGGCGAAGCGCGCAAGCGATCCGAAGGCGGTCGAGAAAGCCGCCAAGGCCTCGATGGCGGGCCATGTGCGCGCCATGCTAGATTTCCAGCGGATGGGAGTTCCCACTCTCGATTACGGCAACAACATCCGCCAGATGGCGCTCGAGGAAGGCGTGAAGAACGCCTTCGATTTTCCCGGTTTCGTGCCCGCCTACATCCGCCCGCTCTTCTGCCGCGGCGTTGGTCCCTTCCGTTGGGCCGCGCTTTCTGGCGATCCGGAAGACATTTATCGCAGCGATGCCAAGGTAAAGGAGCTGATGCCCGACGCGTTGCATCTGCACCGCTGGCTCGACATGGCGAAGGAGCGCATCTCGTTTCAGGGCTTGCCGGCGCGCATTTGCTGGGTCGGGCTCGGTGATCGTCATCGGCTCGGCCTTGCCTTCAACGAGATGGTGGCCTCAGGCGAGCTCAAGGCCCCCATCGTGATCGGCCGCGACCATCTCGATTCGGGCTCGGTCGCCTCGCCGAACCGGGAGACCGAGGCGATGCGCGACGGCTCGGATGCGATATCGGATTGGCCGCTCCTCAACGCGCTTCTCAACTGCGCCTCGGGAGCGACCTGGGTGTCGATCCACCATGGCGGGGGCGTCGGTATCGGCTTCTCGCAACACGCCGGCATGGTGATCGTCTGCGACGGCACGAAGGAAGCGGCGCGCCGGCTCGAACGCGTGCTCTGGAACGATCCGGCCTCCGGCGTGATGCGCCACGCCGACGCGGGTTATGACGAGGCTATCGCCTGCGCGAGACAGAACCATCTCGACCTGCCCTCCTTGTCTTGAGGGAGTGCTTCGGGTGCGCCGATGAGGATCCTGCGCGCCGGCCAGCACCGCCGCATGCCCTGGAAGAACGGCGGCGGCGAGACGACCGAGATCATCGCCTCGCCGCAAGGCGCAGGGCTCGATGAGTTCGACTGGCGGATCAGCATGGCGCGCGTGGCTTTGGACGGGCCTTTCTCGCGCTTCGCCGGGATCGAGCGGACGCTCTGCGTGATCGAGGGCGAAGGGATTGCGTTGGAGATCGCAGGAGCAGCCGAGGTCGTGCTCACCCAGGCTTCATCGCCATTCCATTTCGCAGGCGATGTGAGGGTGAGATCGCGTCTCGTCGAGGGACCAATCACCGATCTCAACGTGATGACGCGGCGTGGACGCTGGTATCACAAGGTCGCGCGGCTATCTCCAGCAGGCCCGCGCAGGATCGTGAGTGACGCGGGCGTGACGCTTCTCTTGTCGCGTGCGCGAGGCCTCGCATGTGTCGGAGAGCAGGGACAGGAGACGCTCGACGTGGACGATGCGGCGCTCTTCGAAGGCCAATTTGAAATGCGGCTCGAGCCCAGCGCGAGCAGCGCGATCGCCTTCCTTGTGACGCTGCAGCCATTGGGCTGAGAAGGCAATCTTCTAAGCCGGAACGCGCGACAGAAAGCGCCGGAAGCGCGCTGTGTGCTTTTCGGTAAGCTCGGCAAAGAAAAAAGCGCAAGCGAGGGCGGTTGCGACGATGAGCGCGAAAGCCGCATAGGCCGTTGGTCCCGGCTGAATCAGGGTCGTGGGCCACCCGAGACGTTCGAGGACGCCACCGACGAAGACGCCGACCGGCAGATGGATGAGATAGAGCGAGTAGGAGAAGGTGGCGCCGCGCGCCGCGATCGACTCCAGGATCGCTGCGTTGGCGATCTTGCGGCAAGAGACCGCGACCGCAAGGCCGAGCCCGACGCCGAGATCGGCCAACACGCCGGGCACGAGGCTCGTTCGCGACAAGGCGAGCGCGACGGCGCAAAGCGCAAGGCCCGCGAAGCCGACAAGGACCGGAACCTTGCGCCGCATCGCCAGCAGCGAGGCACCGACCCCTGAAAGCCAGATGCCGAACCACAAGAGCCACTGCCCAATGCCGAGCACGGACAGGAGGCTCACCCAAAGGCAGCCGAAAGCGATTGCCCTGGTGAGAGGCCGAAAGCGCAAGAGGCAGATGGCGAAGAGGACGGGCGCCACCAGATAGAAAAGCCATTCCCAGCCGAGCGACCAAAGGGGAGGATCGGCGCCCCAAGGCGCGCACGCGACGCCTTGCAAAGCGGAGAGATGGCAAGGGATCTGATTCCAGGTCCAACCATTGGCGACTTCGGAAGGGAAAAGGGGCCGCACCGCGTAAAAGCGCGTATCCGCGAGGAAATGTCCACCGAGGCTCTCCACGAGAAAGACAAGCACCAGCGCCGGGATCAAAACGAGATAAATGCGAGAAAAGCGATTGATGAGGTAAAGCCTCGTATCGAACCGGCCGACTTCGATGTTGCGCCAGGCCGAACCACCGACAAGGAAGCCGCTCACCACGAAAAAAAGCATCACGCCTTCGTAATGGAGGCCGGTGAAAAGGTAGAAGAGGCGGGTGAGGATGCCGGCATCCGGCACGCGCGTGATGCTCTCGAAATAAAGCCCGCGCGCATGGCCGAAGAGAACCAGGAGGGCTGCACCGAAACGCACTAGGTCGAGAAACGGCCAGTGCGGTGCATCGGTGGCCTTGGGCGGAACACCGACGCTCAGGCCCGCAGGCGGCGACATGGGCTTCAAAGGCGCGCTCGGTGGCGAAGGCTCATGCATCATCAAGCACCGGTTTGGCCACGAGTCGCCCGCGAGGTGAGACTGGCCCTCGCATCATGCCTTTATGCTATGCGGTAGAAGACCTCGACCGCCGTGACAAGCGCGGGTGGGGGAGGCGCCTCGGTAAACCGGGCGCGAGGGAAGCAAAGTGGAACGAAGATGGCCGAGACGATTGTTCCTCAGACGAGTGCGGCGCCCGGCGCGAGGCCCGAGATCCTTGGGCTTGCCGAAAAGATCGAACGGCGCGAGGCGATGATCGGCATCATCGGCCTCGGCTATGTCGGCATGCCGCTCGCGCTCACCGCCGCAAATGCCGGCTTCAAGGTTCTCGGCTTCGACATCAACGGGCCGCGCGTCGCCCAGCTCAACCGAGGCGAGAGCTATCTGCATCATATCGCCTCGCAGAGGCTGCGCGACGCGATAGGCTCCGGCAAGCTCGAGGCGACGAGCGATTTCGCCCGCCTCTCGGAGCCGGACGCGATCTTGATCTGCGTGCCGACGCCGCTCACGAAGCAACGCGAGCCGAACCTCTCCTACGTGGTCGATACGGGTCGCGCGATTGCCGCGAAGCTCCGTCCCGGCCAGCTTGTCGTTCTCGAATCGACCACCTATCCCGGCACGACGACGCAAGTGCTCAAGCCCATCCTCGAGGCGACGGGGCTGAAAAGCGGCAGCGATTTTCTTCTTGCCTTTTCGCCCGAGCGCGAGGACCCGGGGAATTCGGATTTCGCGACGGCGACCATCCCCAAGGTCGTCGGTGGTGACGGCGAGGAGGCGCTCAAGATCGCCGACGCGCTCTATGCGCAACTCGTGGTGAAGACGGTGCCCGTCTCTTCTCCGGCAACTGCGGAAGCCGTGAAGCTCACCGAGAACATCTTCCGTTCCGTCAATATCGCGCTCATGAACGAGCTTAAGCTCGTCTATGGCGCCATGGGCATCGACATTTGGGAAGTGATCGAGGCCGCAAAGACAAAGCCCTTCGGCTTCATGCCTTTCTATCCGGGTCCTGGCCTTGGCGGCCATTGCATACCGATCGACCCGTTCTACCTTGCCTGGAAGGCGCGGGAACACGAATTGTCCACCCGCTTCATCGAGCTTGCCGGCGAGATCAACACCGCCATGCCTCATCACGTCGTCGATCGCCTCGCCGAGGCGCTCGATCGCAAGGCAAGGATGGGTCTCAACGGCTCAAGCATTCTCGTCCTCGGCATCGCCTACAAGAAGAACGTGGACGACACGCGCGAGAGCCCGGCATTGAAGCTCATCGAGCTCCTCGAGGAGCGCGGCGCGTCGGTTGCGTTTCATGACCCGTTCGTCGCCACCATCCCACGCACGCGAAAGCACGCAGCGCTCGCCGGCCGCCGATCAATCCCACTCGATGCGCAATCGGTCTTGTCCTTCGCGGTCGTGTTGATCGCCACCGATCACGATGGCGTCGATTACGCGCTCATTGCGCGGCACGCCAAGCTCATCGTCGATACGCGCAACATCTGTGCGCGGTCAGGACTTGTCGGTGCCCATATCGTGAAGGCGTGAGCCTTGGCGTAGTCGCTTGGCCGGTCGTGGTTGGCCAGTCGTGGTCAGTGGCGCCGCAGCATCACGATCCTGTTGCTGTTCGTGCCCTTGGCATTGTTGCTCACTCCCCAGCAATTCGCGGTCTTCGTGAACTCCTGTTGGTTCACCATCACGAAAAGACGCTCGAAGGGGAGCCCTTCGGCCGCTTCCCAGACGAGGCGCTCGAGCAAGAGCTTGCCGTTACGGACCTCGCCGACCTCGAACGCCACATGGCCGCGGGGCACGACGATGCGTGCGAGCTCACTCAGGGTTTCGCGGACCATGCGCTGCCAGCTCGCTTCCGTGCGGTGCAGAGGCATGGCGACCGCGGAAAGTTCGATGTTCGCGAACCAGCATCTCAGCCAATTGTCTTGCTCATATTGGACGACATCCAGGAAGGGAGGGGAGGTGACGACGAGCTTTGCCGAGCCGGACGCGATAGCAGCCGTTGCGTGCGCAGGGCCACTGTTCAGTAGCGCTTGCGGATGACGGGATATCGGTCCATCGCGCAAGAGCGAGGCTGATTTGCGCAAGATCAGGCGTTTCACGTCCCGGTCGGGAGGCGTCTGGCCTCGTCGCTCATTAATTCTGCGCTGCGCCTCGGCGCTGACCGCCTGGTTCGGTGGGAGCGTGTAGACGGAGAAGAAGCCCGGCGAATGGCCCGTCAAACGGTTGATCGCCACCATCCGAATCCAATCGTCGATCGGGTCCGGCGCCTTCTCGAGCGGCGCTCGGGCGATGAGCCAGTCCCGAAGCGCCGAGATGTGGCGCAAGGTGCGCGGGCTGAAAAAGGCCAGAAGCTCGTTACGCTCCGGCTTACATTCGTCGCTGACAGCGTCCCACGCGATCTCGTCCAGCCTCCGTGCGACCTCGACCAAGCTCGGTGGGCGCAGCCGTGGCCTGGTGAGCAACACGCTCAAGGGGTTGATGTCATTGCCGAACGGCCGCCTTCCCATCAGGGCCGTCTGCACGGGCGTCGTCCCGCGCCCCATAAAAGGATCGTAAACACCATCGCCTGGAAGCGTGAGTCTCTCGATGAAGAATTCGGGAAGCTGCGGCTTGAAACACGCCCGATAGCTCACCTCCTGGATCGAATGGGCTTGGCGCTGTCCCGCCGTCCAGAACTCGTTGACGAAATAAGGAATCCCGCCTTCGACGCGCTCTTGCGTCGCGACGCCGAAGGCTCGGAAATTCAAAATGAGATCGGCGAAGGAGGAGGGTGCCTTTTGGCTCGCGCCCGAAGGTGCGGACGAGGCCGGCTCAAAAAGAGGAAGCCCTTCGATAAGCGAATCGGTCATGCCCCGCGAAGATAGCGCAGCGGCCCACGCGCCGGAAAGCAAGATTGGGCCAAATCTCTCGACCTTGCCCCTCGCTGGCGCGATGAGATAGCGTCGCGGCCATGAACCCCGCACGGCCCGAGCTTGCCTGGCGCAACAGCCGAGAATCGCACCCCGTTTCGCAATCCGAGAGCGACACCAACCTCACCGATCGTCGAGCCGACTGGCAAAACAAGCATCTCGACGCGCGCGGGCGCGATCTTCTCGAGCGCGATGCGCGCGCCTTTCTGCATCAGTCCGTCTCGACGCCGTGTCTCAATGCCATCGTCAAGGCAGAAGGCATCTGGATCGAAGACACGGCGGGCCGCCGCTACATGGATTTCCACGGCAACAATGTGCACCACATCGGCTATGGGCATCCGCGCCTCAAGCGGGCCATCGCCGAGCAGATGGACGAGCTCTCCTTCGCGCCGCGACGCTATGCTTGCGAGGCCGCCCTCGCGCTTGCCGAGAAGCTCGCCGCGATCGCTCCCGGGCGCCTCGAAAAGATGCTTTTCACGACCGGAGGCTCGGATGCGGTAGAGGTCGCGGTGAAACTCGCCCGCGCCGCGACCGGACGTTTCAAGACGCTCTCCTTCTGGGATGCGTTTCACGGCGCGGGCTTCGGCGCGGCGAGCCTCTCGGGCGAGGCGCTGTTTCGGGCGGGGCCCGCCGCGCCGCTGATGGCAGGCGCCCAGCATGTCGCGCCTTTCGGTTGCTACCGCTGTCCTTACGGCCACCCATGCGATGAGAGCGGGAAGCCTTTCCTCGACCGCTGCCATCTCGCTTGTGCCGACATGGTCGATTACGTGCTGTCGCGCGAAAGCGATGTCGCGGCCGTAATTTGCGAGCCGGCGCGCGCTGTCCCCTATTTGCCGCCTGCGGGATATTGGCAAAGCGTGCGTGCCGCCTGCGACCTCCACGGCGCCTTGCTGATCTTCGACGAAATCCCGACCGGTCTCGGCAAGACGGGCCGCATGTTCGCCTGCGAGCACGACGATGTCGCTCCCGACATTCTGGTTCTCGGCAAGGCGCTCGGCGGCGGCATCTTGCCGATCGCGGCCGTGATCGCGCGTGCCGACCTCGACGTCGGTGGCCATTGGGCGTTCGGCCATTACACGCATGAGAAGAACCCGGTGACCGCGCGCGCCGCGCTCACCACGATCAAGATCATCGAGGATGAGGGCCTCGTCGACAATGCCGCGAAGGTCGGGGCGGCGGCGCTCGAGCGGCTCGACGTCATGAAGCGCAACCTTTCCGCCATCGGGGATGTACGTGGGCGCGGCCTCCTGCTGGGGATCGAACTCGTGAAGAGCCGCGACACGAAGGAGCCCGACGCGGAGCTCGCCGAGCTCGTGCTTTACCGCGCGCTCGACCGAGGCCTTTCCTTCAAGACGACGATGGGAAATGTGCTCACCCTCACCCCGCCGCTCACCATCACCCGCGAGGAGATGATGCGGGCGCTCGACATCGTCGAGGAGGCGATTGCCGGCGGACATGAAGGGTGAAAAGTGAGATGTGAAAAAGGGAAGGTGAGGACACGCGGTCCCTTCGAGCAGCTTAGTCATGTGATCGTCAAAAGCAGACTTGACGGGAATATTCGCGAGGAAGAGCCATGATTACCGATCCGCCATTGTTGACGGTGCGCCGTCACTTTCCTCGAGTTTCGCACGCGCAGCTTCGCGTCCTGTCGAAGGCGCAGACCGGCCATCTCGTCGACGCCATGGAGGGCCGTGGCGCGCTGGACTTCACCATCAAGCCGATCGATCCGAAGCGCTCGCGCTTCATCGGGACAGCGCTGACCTGCGAAACGGGCCCTTCGGACAATCTCGCGATCTTCGGCGCGCTCACTCTCGCCGAGCGGGGAGACGTGGTGGTCGCGGCAGCGGACGCTTTCGCCGGCACAGCCGTGATCGGCGACAATCTCGCGATGATGGCGAAGAACCGTGGCATCGCGGCCTTGGTGACCGACGGCATGGCACGCGACACAGCGGGCATCGTCAAGGCCGCGCTTCCCGTCTTCGCGCGCGGCGTGACCCCGAATTCCTGCGTGCGCAAGGGGCCCGGGCGCATCGGCCTGCCGATCGTTTGCGGCGGCGTCGCCGTCGAAGCGGGTGACGTGATCGCGGGCGATGAGGATGGCGTCGTCGTCGTGCCGCGAGCTCGGATTGAAAGCGTGGTCGATCGGCTTGCCAAGGTGATCAAGGCGGAGAAAGAGCTGCAGGCGAGAATCGGCCAGGGTTTGGGCGTGCTCGACGGCATCGCCGAGCTTCTGCGCTCCGAGCGCGTGCATTACCTCGACTAAGGCAGCCGTCGCCCGCGGCCGGGACGCGGATGCAGTTTCTGGCTTAAATCAACCGTCCAGCCGATAAACTCGGATGGCGGTGTCGCGGTAGAGCTTGCGCTTTTCGGCTTCGCTTGTGCCCTCGATCACCTCGTCGAGAATCGCGACGAAGGCCGGATAGGGGTGCGTCAGTTCCGAAACGGTCCAGTCGCTCCCATACATCACCCGATCGAAGCCGAAGGCCTCGATGACATGCGCGATATAGGGTTTGACCTCTTCCTTGCTCCAGCGCGCGTGATCGGCCTCGGTGATGACGCCGGAGACCTTGCACACGACATTTCCGAGCGCCGCCAGCTCGCTGATCTGGCTTCGCCACGGCTCGCCGAGACCGTGGCGGATATCTGGCTTGCCGATATGATCCAGAATGAAGGTGACCTCGGGACAGCGACGCGCAAGCTCGAGCGCATAGGTGAGCGCCCAATGCTTCACGCAGATGTCGAAGGTGAGCCCGTGCGTCGGCAGAAGCTTGACGGCTTCAACGAAGCGAGGCTCGATGCAGAACGAGGGATCGCGCTCGGTCTCGATGAGCCGCCTGATGCCGCGCAGGATATGGTGCTTGTGCAAGGCCAGGAGATCGGCCTCGACCGCCGCGCCTTTCTCCAGCGGTGCATGCGCAACCATGCCGGCCAGGCGAGCATCCTCGTCGGCCAATCCCTGAATGAAGGCCGCCTCCTCGAGGTGCAAGCCGGGGTCGATGGCGACTTCCGCGAACACGATCTTCTCGACCTCGATGCCCCCGCGCGCCCGGTCGAAATCATCGAGAAGAAAGGTGCGCTTCAGCTTCGGCGCCTTGTCGAGCCAGCCGTAGCGAAAGCGCTCGATGTCATAAAGATGCACGTGGCTGTCGACGATCGCGAAGTTCGGCATCCTTTTTCCTCCTCGCCCGCTCCCAAGCAAAAGAGGACCCCGGACGAGGCTCGACGTCAACAAGTCGGGTGAAGCGGAAGGCAATCCTCGCGCATGAGGAGATCGGGGCCGATTTGGCCGATGCTGCTTACGCCGCATAGGCCCATGACCCGGTCGATCTCACGGCGCAAGATCTCCAGCACCTGCATCACGCCCGCTTCGCCCGCGACCGCCAATCCCCAAAGATGCGGTCGCCCGATGACGCAGGCGCTGGCGCCGAGCGCAAGCGCGACGATGACGTCCCTCCCGCGCCTGATGCCACCGTCGACGAGAATCGGGATGCGGCCGGCAACCGCCTCGACCACGGCCGGCAAGGCCTCGACCGCCGCGACCGCACCGTCGAGCTGGCGTCCGCCATGGTTCGAGACGATGACGCCATCGACACCGCGTGCGAGCGCCTCTTTGGCATCTTGCGGATGCAGAATTCCCTTCAGCAGGAAGGGGCCCTTCCACCAGCTTCTGAGTTGATCGACATCCCTCCAGGAAAGCGAGGTATCGAGAAGCGAGGGCATGCGCTCGGCGAGCGTCTTGAGATCGCTCGCGCCGAGCCGATCAACGTAGTTGCCGAAGGTGATGTACTTCAATTCCCCGCGCATGCGCATCAGCCACGGAAGCTTGAGCGCCATTGCGGCAAAAGCGGCGGGACCGAAGCGGGGTGGGATGGTGAACCCGTTGCGCAGGTCGCGTTCGCGGTTGCCGGTGAGCTGATTGTCGATCGTGAGCACGAGCGCATCGTATTTCGCGGCGGCGGCGCGTTCGGCGAACTCACGCGTGAAGCCGCGATCGCGGTAGACGAAGACCTGCATCCATCGTGGCGAGGCCTCACAAGCGGCGATCGCCTCGAGAGGGACCACGGAGGCGTGGCTCGCGCAATAGACGGTGCCGGCGCGGGCGGCGGCGCGCGCCGTCGCGCATTCGCCATCGGGCCAGAAAAGCCCGGCAAGCCCGGTTGGCCCGATGAGCACGGGCAGGCGCAAGCTCTTGCCGAAGAGCTCGATCGACAAGTCGCGATGAGAGCTCCCGCACAAAGGACGCGGCAAAAAGCCGAACGCGGAAAACGCCGCTTCATTGCGGCGAAGTGTGCGCTCGTCCTCGGCACCTCCGTCGGCGAAATCGAAGATCGGCCGAGGCAAGACGCGGCGTGCCTGCGCGCGCATCGTGGCGACGCTGTAGGCGTGCGGGCGCCAAGTCGAAACGCGCTCGGTCACGAACGGATCGTCAATCGCGCGAGGCGGCGCTCGCCTCGATACATGGTCTCACCTCAACTGCAATGAGCTTATGAAGACGCAACCACTTTATCCGATCCGCGGCTTGCCAAAAGCCTGCAAGTGCGCCAAGTTGATTCGATGTTCGCGTTGTGTAATGCACGAATTTGTGGCCGAGCGAAAAGCAATCACACCTTGCATCATGAAGTGTTTATCTTGAACATATCAATATGTTCTTCTGTGATCGTTCGATGAAATGACCCAAACGTTTATGAGGCGTGCATGCTCCGGCGAAATTTGCGAATGACATTTCCGGACAGAGCGCATTTCATAGAAATATACGAAGGAATCGTGGGGGCTCGCCGCCGTTCCGCGCCGCTTCGCGCAATGTGGGCGGAGCCGCAGACGCCTCCGACCGCGGCCATGATCCTGTGATTGTTTCGCGTGCGCGCTCGGCGGTGCGCTGGCGGGCGGCCCGCCTCACCATGGTTTCGATGGACCTCGCCCGTCGCGGGCTCAATACCGCTGCTCTTTCGCTGAGATTTTTGCGGGCACGCGATCCGTTTGATGCCGGCAGCAACACGATCTGCACGGATTTCGTCACTTGGCTCTCGCGTGAGAAGGGCGCTCGCGTGCTCGAGATCGGTACAAGACGCACGGAAGGCGGCGCGCCGACGACACGCCGGCACTGGGCGCACTCGAGCGCCGAATACGTCACCTCCGATTTCATGGCCGGGCCCGACGTCGATGTGGTCGCGGATGCCGAGAAGCTTTCCGAGAGTTTCGAAACCGAATCATTCGACGCCGTGATCGGCTGCTCCGTTTTCGAGCACATCAAACGGCCTTGGCTCGCGGCGCCGGAGATCGGCAAGGTCCTTCGGCCAGGCGGCAAGGTGTTCGTGCAGACGCATTTCGCATTCCCGGTCCACGCTTACCCTTATGATTATTGGCGCTTCACGCGCGAAGCGCTGGAGACGCTTTTCGGACCCGAATCGGGATTTGCGAGCTGCGACAGCTATTACGAATTTCCCGCCGCGATCGTGAGCCGCGAGCTTTATCTTTCAGCCTACGGCCACAGCTTCCTCAATGTTTGCTGCGTCGCCGTGAAGGGCGAGAAGCGAGCGACCTAAAAATTCCGCTCGGTGTGCTGCCTCGGTGATCTCATATCTTGTCGCTCCCCGACCGGTTGCTGTGCACCATCACGGCCATGAGCGCCACGGCAAGCAGCACCGTGAAAAGGACGCCCGGCACGAGAAAGGCGAGATCGTCGCTGTTGAGACCAAAGGAGCTGAAGCCGCAGATCGCCCAAAGCAAGAGAAGCCCGACAAAGACGCCGGCCGTCGAAAGACCCGCGAAGATGATGGTTTGTCTCATCGAAACCCGCTTGTAGCCTTCGTTTGCTTGCAGCCAGCGCGAACGGAATGCCGTTTGAGATGGCGCCGGACGCGTTTGGGTCAATTGGCAAGACAGCATTTCTTCGCCTTCTTGCCGCTTCCGCACGGACAGGGATCATTGCGCCCGACGTGCCGCCAAGGGTTCACGGTGGGCTCGTTCGCGTAAGGGGCTGCCAGGCAATCGCTTCCACGGACAAGCTATCCGCCACCGCCTCCATCATGCAAATCAAAGAAAGATTTGTTTGACTGGGTTTGATAGGCGGCGCGTTGACGGCGCACCGCACGGGGCGGTAAGGAGGCCCCTCAGCCGTGAAGCATGCGACCCGGTTGCGCGTAGGCCTTCGTGCCTGCAAGCACTTTTCTCGCTTCGCCGGTTCCGGAGAGGTGGCTGAGCGGTTGAAAGCACCGCACTCGAAATGCGGCATACGGGCAACTGTATCGGGGGTTCGAATCCCTCCCTCTCCGCCAATTTCATTCTGTCCGGACCGGACACATGGGTGACAATTCGTTCCTAAGACATGGGTGACAACCTCGGGCCGAACGGGTTGTCGAGGGGCTGCAAAGTCCTCTGCTCCAAGTCGATGAAGCCCAGATCATATCTCATGAAGCTGACGAGCCAAATGC
>JAFBAS010000064.1 GCA_019247605.1 Hyphomicrobiales bacterium | reverse complement strand
ATCGCATCTGCAGGCGGCCGAGGAAGGTCTTTTGCAGGAGTACAAATCACCAAAGCTCGTCGAGCTGCAGCCTTGGGCGGTCCGGCACGCCGAGAAAGCGAAATACATGACGGCCGGTACTTATCTCGGCGTCTTGGGCTTCGGCTACAACACGCAAGTCTTGAAGGCGAAAGGTTTGCCTGAGCCAAAATGCTGGGCCGATCTCCTCGATCCAAGATTCAAGGACGAAGTCCAGGTCGCGGACCCCGCTTCCTCGGGCACGGCCTATCTTTTCGTCGCCACGATCGTGCAGTTGATGGGCGAGGAGAAGGGCTTTGCCTACCTCGAGGCCTTGCACAAGAACATCAGCCAATACACGAAGTCGGGAATCGGCCCGATCAAGTCGATGGCGCTCGGCGAAACCACGGTGGGCATCGCCTTCATCCACGACATGATCACGCAAGTGCTGGATGGCGCTCCGATCAAGCCCGTGGTGCCCTGTGAAGGCACGGGCTACGAGACGGGCTCGGTGTCGCTCATCAAGGGGGCGCCCGATCCGCAGGATGCCAAGAGATTCTATGATTTCGCCCTTTCGAAGGAGGCGCAGGACATCAATTTCCGGCTGAAGATTTTCTCGATCCCGTCCAACAAATCCGCCCAGATCGGGGAACTCGCCCCGAAGCTCGATGAGATCAAGCTCATCGACTACGACGCAGCAAAATGGGGTACGGCAGCAGAGCGCACCGGATTGCTGAAGAAATTCGATGCCGACGTGAAATCGCAGGCGAAATGACGGAGCCTGGAAACCGCAGACTAGCTATCCCCATGCCGGAGGACAGGCGCGTTTCGGGACAGCCTTCGGACCGATCCGTGCAGGGGCGCCTCCTTCTACGCGGCCGCAGCCATCCGACGGGCGCGAAGCCGACCCCCTCGGTGCGTGGCGGCCCATGAACCGCGTCACGCGCCTGATCGCGCTCGCAGGGGTGGGAGCTTATGTCCTCTTGCCCTGGTACTCGAGCGGCGAGCCAGCGCTTGCCTCCTATCCCTTCGGCGCGTCGGGCTCGGCGCTCGCGCTCGCCGTCTCCGGCGCCTGGTGGCTCTTGCCCCTCGCGCTGCCTCTCTACGCCTGTCTCCACATCGCCTGGCGTGGCACGTGGAATGAGCGGAACGCCGATTGGCTTTCGCTTTGCGGCTTTTCGGGCCTTGCCTACCTCCTCGTCGAGGGCTTCGCGATCGGCCTGCACGGATGGAATGCCGAGTGGCTCGGCTCGGTTTTCGGCGCGCCGGGCCCGAGCCAGCCAGGGATGGGGATCGGCGCGCTGATCGTCGCGACCACGCTTCTTCTTCTTGGCTGCCGGGGGCTTGCGAGGAAAGGCTGGTGTCGCGGGGACGCCTTCATCGTCTGCGCGATCGGCGTCATCGGCGTGCTGCTTGCCGCTTTTGTTTTCTTCCCCGTCGTAAAGATCCTCGCAAGCGCTTTCACCGACAATGAGGGCCACGCGGCATTTGCGTCCTTTCTCGCGAAAATTACCGATCGCTCGGTCTGGGGACTCGGTTGTCTCGGCGGAGGCATCGCTTGCGGGGTCGCTTGGAATACCATCCTGCTTGCCATCCTCACCGGCCTTGCATCGACCGTGCTCGGCCTTGCCTTCGCGCTCATCGCGGTGCGCACGAGTTTTCGTTTCAAGGCGCTCTTGCGCGCCATGACGGTTCTTCCCATCATCACGCCGCCCTTCGTGATCGGCCTTGCGCTCATCTTGATGTTTGGGCGCTCCGGCGCGGTCTCGGCCTTTCTCTTCCGCGGTTTCGGCATCCCGCCGAGCCGCTGGATCTACGGTCTCAGTGGCATCTTCATCGCGCAGGTGCTCGCCTTCGCGCCGATCGCGTTCCTGGTGCTCGTCGGTGTGGTGCAAGGCATCTCGCCGACGCTCGAGGAAGCCGCGCAAACCTTGCGCGCCAAGCGGTTCACCATCTTTCGCACCGTCACCTGGCCGCTCATGCGCCCGGGCCTCGCCAATGCCTTCCTGCTTTGCCTCATCGAGAGCATGGCGGATTTCGGCAATCCGCTGGTGCTCGGCGGCAACTTCGAGGTGCTGTCGACGAAGATTTTCTTCGCTGTCGTCGGCGCCGCGACAGATCAGGGTCGCGCGGCGGTCCTATCGCTCGTTCTCCTCTTTCTCACGCTCGCGGGTTTCGCCGCTCAGCAGCTTTGGCTCGGCAAAAAGAGCTACACTACGGTGACCGGCAAGGGAGATGCGGGCCTCTCGCTGCCGCTGCCGAACAGCCTCAGATGTGCCTGCTACGCGCTTGCGCTGCCTTGGGTCCTGTTCACCTTCGCGATCTATGCGATCATTTTCGTCGGCAGCTTCGTCAAGGCGGTGGGACGCGACTACACGCCGACCCTTGCGAGCTACGCCATCGCCTTTCGCGTCGAGCATACGAATTTCGGCTGGTTCTTCTCAGGAAGCGCCTGGCCCTCTCTTGTCGCCACGGTCGAGATCGCGCTCATCGCGGCTCCGCTCACCGCGGCGATCGGGCTCCTCACCGCCTATCTTCTGGCCCGGCAGGATTTTTACGGCCGAAAGGCGCTCGATTTCGCAGCGATGTTGTCTTTCGCAATTCCCGGCACGGTGGTCGGCGTGAGCTACATCCTGGCCTTCAACGTGCCACCGATCGAGATCACCGGCGGCGCCCTCATCCTCGTCATCTGCTTCGTCTTCCGCAATATGCCGGTCGGCGTGCGAGCCGGCATGGCGGCGCTCTCCCAGATCGACAAGAGCCTCGACGAAGCCTCGCTGACGCTCGGCGCGCGCTCCTTCACGACGGTCGCACGCATCATGATCCCTCTCATGCGCCCTGCGCTGGTTGCCTCCCTCATCTACGCCTTCGTGCGCGCCATGACCGCGGTGAGCGCCGTCATCTTCCTCGTCTCAGCGCAATACAACATGGCCACCACCTACATCATCGGGCGGGTCGACGCGGGCGAATACGGCGTGGCGATCGCCTACTCGGCCGCGCTCATCGTCTTCATGCTCGCCGTGATCTTGCTCATCGAAGCTCTCGTTGGCGAGCGCAGACTCGGCCGGCGCACGGCGATCGCCAATATCGCGGCGGCGCCCGCATGAGAGGGCAGGGGAACCGACGATGAAAAAAGGGCCGGCATCGGTCGAGTTCAAGAACGTCGTGAAGCGCTATGGGGCGGTCACCGCCGTCAACGATGTCTCTTTCGCGATTGCGCCCGGTGAGCTCGTCACGTTCCTTGGCCCTTCCGGTTGCGGCAAGACAACGACGCTTCGCCTTATCGCCGGGCTCGAGATGGCGAGCGAGGGGCGCATCGCCATCGGCGGCAAGGATGTGACGGGCCTCTCGGCAGCCGATCGCGACGTGAGCATGGTGTTTCAGTCCTACGCGCTCTTTCCGCATATGAGTGTCGTGGAGAACGTGGCCTACGGGCCGAGCGTCCAAGGCGCGGGCAAAGCCCGAGCGCGCGAAATGGCGATGGACAAGCTTTCCCTTGTCGGCCTCGAGGGTCTCGAAAATCGTGCGCCCTCGGAATTATCGGGCGGCCAGCAGCAACGTGTCGCGGTGGCGCGCGCGCTCGTTCTCGAGCCGCAAGTCCTTCTCTTTGATGAGCCGCTCAGCAACCTCGACGCGAAGCTTCGCCGGCGCGTGCGCGAGGAGATCCGCGAGCTGCAGCTCTCACTTGGGCTCACCGTCGCCTATGTGACGCATGACCAGGAAGAAGCGCTCGCCGTCTCGGATCGCATTATCGTGATGTCGAACGCGAGCATCGCCCAGATCGGCTCCCCGCGCGAGCTCTATGATGCTCCCTCGAGCCGCTTCGTTGCCGATTTCATGGGCGATGCCAACCTGATCCCCGTCGAGGTCGGTGCGCATGACGGCGCTTTCGCGAAAATTCTCATCGGCCGGCGCGAGATGAGGGTTGCGCATCGCGGCATCCCGCCGGGAAGCGCCTATGTGGCGGTGAGGCCCCATCAGATCGCGATAGAGGCGCGCTCGGCAACGGGCGGAAGCCTCGAAGGGCTGATCTCCAAGGCTGCTTATGTCGGCGACCACATGGAATACCGCATCACGCTCGCCGTGCCGAAGCTCGAGCTCTTCGCCACGGCCCCAGATGTCGTGTCGCCTCTGGAGAAAGGGAGCGAAGTGGCCATAAGCTTCGATCCGGCAGGACTGGTGCTTGTTTCGGGGGATTGACGCCTCCCTCGTGCACCCGCTCGTCATGCCATGTGACGCAGCTGGGTTGCGGCCCCACGCTTGTGAGCGCATCCCGCCCTCGACGGGGACGAGCGCCACAACAAAGATCAAGTCCGACTCGCAGCGCATCGTCTGTCATGGCTTGGCCGCGCTCGCGATCGTCGTGACTTCATCGACGCACGAGCGCTGATTGGATGGCTCCTGCGACACGACATGCGCCCGAGGCTTATCCCTCAAGTGAAGCTGACGACGTTCACGAGCCAAGCCCATAAGCGTTTGTACCAGGGCAGATCCTCGGGCTCGTCGGTGACCGAATTCGCGATCGGCACTTGCGCCTTGAGGTAGCGCGCGATCGCCTCGCGATCGGCGTCTGTCAAATGCGAGGTGCCGTCGGCGACCACCTCCTGCATCGCCCCCTTGACCTTGGAGTCGAGCGGGGTCGCACCGCTCTTCAGGGTTTCGGCGATATCATCGATGCTCCAATTGCCGATCCCGGTCGCGGCATCGGGCGTGATATTGGGGACCGGATCATCGTCGGGCCCGTCGAGCGTGCCGGCAAGCCGGCGGCTTTTGCGCGTGGCGCCGAGCACGTTGCGCGGCGTGTGGCATTCCCCGCAATGGCCGAGCGCGGTGGCGAGATAGGCGCCGCGGTTTGCCGCGGCATCCGTATGAGGATCGGGACGGAAGGGTCCTTTGGTGAAGAAGAGCATCTTCCAACCCGTCTGCAGGAAGCGCAAGGAGAAGGGAAAAGAGACCTCATGCGGCCGGTTCTGCTGATGCACCGGCGCAAGCGAAAAAAGGTAGGCCTTTATCGCCAGCGCGTCTTCATTTGAGATGCCGGTGAAGCTCGGGTAGGGAAAGACGGGAAAGTAATTAGACCCATCGGGCCGAACTCCCTTACGCAGCGCGCGCACGAAATCGGCGTCCCTCCAATTGCCGATCCCGGTCTCTCGATCTGGCGTAATGTTAGGGCTGTAGAACGTGCCGAAGGGCGTGGCGAGAGCGCGCCCGCCCGCCAAGGGTGTCGATCCCGGCACGGTATGGCAGGAAAAGCACTCTCCCGCCCGCACGAGATATTCGCCGCGTGTCACGCTGTCGCTCGATTGCGCCAAGGCGGGCCATGCTGGCGTGCACGCGATAAACAAAGCCAAGCCAAGAACGTGGTGAATGCGCTCGGGGATGGGAATGAACATGGCGCTATCCACCCTCATCTTCCAGGCGATTGAGATTAAGCCGACTTCACGTTCAGGTTTGTTCAAGAGATGCGATGTGGCCGTTAGGGCACATCATTTCGCGGGGGGATAGGGCTTACGGTAATCGTTGTGGCAAAGCTGGCAGGCATCGTCGACCGTCTTGAAGATGGCGGCGATTTTTTCCTTGTCGCCGGTCTTCACATCGTCGACCAAAGTGGCCGCGCTCTTTTGCACCTTGTCGACCAAGTCCTTGACCTTCTCGGGGTCGTTGGTGAGGCCGGCTTTCAAATGGCTCTCAGGCACGTCCGAACCGACCGGAAAGAGCGAGACCATGCCCGGAATGAGCCGCACCGTGTTTTCGGCAGCTGTCACTGTGTCTTGACTGAAGGGCAGTTTGCCCTGCGTGACCCACCCGATGCCGACGTAGAAATTGCGCCCGATCTCCTTCATCGCATTGTCACGGCGAACATAGGCGGCATGGTTCTCCTTGGGGGTCGCCGCGATCGCCACTGCCGCGCCCAAGCCCGCGAGGCTTGCCGAAACGGCGAGGGCGCAAACCACATATCGCATGTCATTCTCCTTCAGGGCGAGGCGCATGGCACCCCCTTATTCAAGATTGTCCAAGAGGCCGAATTATTCCCGAGCGAGACCTCTAAAAAAGGATTTTGGATTGCGGCGCAAGAATCGAAGTGTTTACGGCCGCGATCGGGGGCAAATGAGCGCTTCTTAGCCGCAAAGGAGGTTGGCATGAGCTTCAAGGTTTCAACACTCCCCGCCGCGCCTTTCAAACCTCTGTTCGCCTTGACGGACGAGGAACTGGCGCTGCGCGGAGCGAGGCGTCTGATAGCCGACAAATGCCCCGGGTTTCCCTGTCGCGTGAGCTTGGTGGACGCGCAGCCTGGAGAAGTGGTGCTGCTCGCAAATTATGAGCACCAGCCGGCGAGTTCTCCCTACCGGGCGCGTCACGCAGTTTTTGTGCGCGAAAATGCGCAAGAGGCGCATCCTGGCGTCGGCGAAGTGCCGGAGGCTTTGCGCCTGCGGCTTCTCTCCGTGCGGGGCTTCGACGAGGACGGGATGATGATGGATGCCGATGTCGCCGAGGGCCGCGCGATCGAGCCGGTGATCCGGCGCCTCCTCGCGAATTCAGCGATTTCCTATCTGCACCTCCACAACGCCAAGCCCGGCTGTTACGCGGCCCGCGTCGATCGCGCTTGAAGAGGAGGAAGTACCCCCGAAAAGCGCGAAGCCGGCCTTGGGGAAAGCCGGCTTCGCCGCGTACCCGGTCTTTTGGGGACGGGGAGGGTGGGGACGACCGAGTCCGCGTTTCCGAGAAGCCGCCCGACACCCTGGAACTCGAGGATATGGGAGGCCCGATTCGAAGAATTCATCCGCCTCGTCCGACCCTGGCCCACATCCGGTTGCAACGAACTCAAGATTTTCCAGACAAGTTGAAGTTTTCTCGGAGATGACCTGTGGCGATCACAGTCGATAAATCTACAGTTGTTCGACATTCTGTTGGTTTCTTGCAAGCATAGTCCGGTGAAGGCGCCTGAACACCTTCAGCGGCGCACGCGCCCTCACGCTCTTCGCGGCCTCGTATGAATTTGCATCTTCGTTCGCGGGCTCGGGTCGCCATCGGGACTCATCGGGCTGCGCGGTCGAGAGCCGATTTCCCGTTCGTGCCCTCATGCTCTAAGAAATGCATCGTCTTCGAGGCTCGATCACCAGGAGAAGAACATGGCAAGCCCGCGCGAACCGGTCCTGGTCCCCGTTCCGATCGCGGAGCTTCGCCCGACCCAGATCACGGTTGGGATGCGCGAGGTTCAAGAAAAGCGCCGCCATTGGCGTCAAATCGAAGGCCCAAGAGAAGGCGCCTTCCTCGGCACACATATGATCCCGGTGATCTTGGGACCCAAGCGCCGCCACTACGTGATCGATCATCATCATCTCGCGCGCGCGCTTCATGATGAGGGCGTGGAGAGTGTTCTGGTTACGGTTGTCGCCAACCTCGGAAAGCTCGAAAAGGACGCGTTTTGGATCGTGCTCGAGCATCGCGGCTGGACGCACCCTTATGACGAGAATGGCCGTCGCCGCGACCACGGTGAAATCCCCAAGAGCGTAGCCGGGCTTCTCGACGATCCGTTCCGCAGCCTTGCGGGAGAGCTGCGCCGTGCCGGAGGCTATGCCAAGGACACGACGCCTTTCAGCGAATTCCTCTGGGCCGATTTTCTGCGCCGCCGCCTGAAGCGCAAGGATGTGGATCGCGACTTCGATACGTCATTGAAGGAGGCCATGGGTTTCGCCAAGAGCATGGACGCGAATTATTTGCCGGGCTGGTGCGGGCCGGTGCCGGACGCTTGATCGTGTTCTGTTCGAGATTTTTCTGAGCGCTTGGGGGCGACACGCTGCCCTTCAGAGTTCGAAATCGTTGTTGAACCGCTCGCTGCTGATCGGCTGATCGAACTCGACCGCGATGCCGCCTTCGAAATGGCGCACGACGCGCGCTTCGCGATGGCCCACCGTGACTTGCGTGCCGAGAGGCACCATCTCTCCACAATCGATCGCCGCGCCGGAGATCGAGCAATCGACAATGACGGCGGGAAGGCGCCTGTTGTCTTTGAAGGTGACGATGCAATTCGTGCTCGAAAGCTCGATGCGCTCGTGACGTCGATCCTCCGGTAGTCCGAACGCCTGCCGGTTGACCAGCCAGGTAAGCTGGGCGGCAAGCTTGTCCTGCTTGCGCTGGGGCGCCACGATGGTCATCGCAAAGCCGTTTTCGAGATCGCGCACGATAATCCCTTCGATGCGCCCGATCTGCTCGAGGTAAACGATCACGCGCGATCCGATCGCGCCTTGGACGGGAGCGACGAGGCTAACTCCGCCCGGACTGATGTCGACCGTTTGGCAAGGAAATTCGCGCCGGTCTTCGAGCATGTAGCGGCCGAGCACCGAAAGCTTCACCCGCCGAAAGCGTCTTTGCTCACGTGGGAGGGGCGTGACCTCATCGGCGGATTCGACGCTGTACATGAACCGACGCGTTCCAGCTTACAAAATCACAATACTACGCGAATAATTTTAAGCGTCGTTGATGAACAAAAGATTGAAGAAAAGAAGAGACCTCGACGACAAAATTCCTCCCTTTGCCGGCTCCTCATTTCTTTCCGCCGGGAAGCACGATCAGATGCTCGCCGCGCTGAATCCTGGGTTCCGGCGCGGGCGTAAACCGCCCGAAGCCGCACGTCGAGCGCGGCTTGCGCTCGACCATGCGAAGCGTACGGGTGCTCAACGAGGTGATGGCGTCGACGCCGAACCAAGTGGGAAGCGCGAGCGTCGCGAAGGAGCCGATCGCCCCGCATTGCGAGCTTGCATTTGGCCGCACGGGCAAAAGCAGCATTTCAAGATCGAGTTCGCGCCCTCCGCTGGTCTCGCCGATCAGGCTCGCGACGACCCCGTGCATGCCACCCGTGACCGCCCCGATGAGGCGTGCGATCTCGGGGCTCTCGGCGTCCAGCCAAAGCTGGGGCAGGCGCTGACCCTTGAGCTCGTGGCCGAAAAGCGCGCAGACGCGCGTCCCAGCGAGCCGGACGCGCCCTTCCTGCCACGGCTTTGCATCGAGCATGAACACATCGGCAAGGACATTGCGCAAATGAGCAGGATCGATGTCGCCACGGATCGGTGCCGCTCGCTCGCCCCGCAGCCGGTCCCAATGGGCAAAAAGCAACCTTGTTGTTGCCAGTCTCACGTAGTCCCTCGCGTTCAGCGGTTCGTCCGCGTCGTTTACGTTTCGTTAAGGGACAGCTTCGTGCCCTCGCGACACAAATTTTCCCCAACACGTCCCTTGCGTGGTTTGGGAGCAGGGCGCGTGCCACAGAGTCGCATTCTTGGAGGCGCTGCCATGTGGCCGACCAACGCGCCCACCCTTTTTTTGCCGCGGGATGCTTGCTATGGCCAGATGCGACCGGACCGGACGCGGTCGAAGGAGTTTCCGTGACACGCGCTCGCGAGCCGATCTTCAATGTGCCGACCGTCGTGCTCGCCGTGGCAATCGTGCTGACTGCCATCCAAATCGGGCGAGGCTTTCTCTCGGAGGAGACGGATTTTGGCCTGCTCATCGAGCTCGCCTTCATTCCTGCCCGCGAAATATCATTGCTTGCGCCTTCAATTCTCCATGGCATCGTCGACCGAGGCCCGCAGGGCATCGACGCAGGTGCCGTCGCGCAATACCAGCTCGCTCGCTATCTCCTCGCCGAAAGCGGCCCTCAGCCATGGACCTTCCTGACCTATTGCCTCCTGCACGAGGGATGGCTTCATCTCGGCCTGAATGTCGTCGTGCTTTCGGCTCTGGGAACTCCGGTGGCGCGACGTTTCGGAGCGTTGCGTTTTCTGTCGCTCTTGGCCTTCGGCGCGCTCGCCGGTGCGCTGATGCATCTTGCGGTTCACCCAGCCGAAGTCGCGCCGCTGATTGGGGCTTCCGCGTCCGTCTCGGCCTGCATGGGGGCGGCGGCGCGCTTCGTGTTCGATCCGCTCGCTCGCAGAGGTGAAACGGCACCCCCGCTTCTGCAATCTCTCAAAAACCGCACGGTGATCTCGTTCACGCTGGGCTGGTTCATCGCCAACGCCATGTCGGGATTGGGCGCCAATCCGAGCGTACTCGCAAACGCCTCAATCGCGTGGGAAGCGCATATCGGCGGCTTCCTTCTTGGATTTCTCGCCTTTCATTTTTTCGATCCAAGACCTGTGAATTTGGAGATGCCCGAGGGCTCGACCGACGAGTTTACCTGAAATTTTCCGCCGCCTCGGGATTGTTTTTGACGAGTAAACGAGTTCCTTTTCGTTTGCCGCATAGCGCTAAGCGTCCAGTTGAAGTCTCGCAAGGGGAAAGCTGTTCTTTGGAGCGGCAGCGATTGCATTGCAAAATGTCGGGGATTGGCCCAGATTTATTCGTATGAAAGGCAACGGTTCGCGTTGATTTCAAGCGGACGGCATTGCCCACATAGCGGCAAAGGAGGCCGAAACATAAGTCACACCAGGCGAGGGAGGCTTGATCATGCATGTCGCGGGCATTCTCAACGACAAGGGCGGCACGGTTGTCACCATGGGGCCGCGCTCGACGGTAAAGGAAGCGATCGCGCTGATGGCGCAAAAGCGGATCGGCGCCGTGGTGATCGTGGGTGTGGAAAATGCGGTGCTGGGCATGTTCTCGGAACGAGACGTGGTGCGTGTCCTGGCGCAAAAGGGGCCGGAGGCTCTGACCGATGATCTCGCCCGTCACATGACCTCGCCGGTTTTCACCTGCACGCCCGAGACGCTCATCGACGAGATCATGCAGTTGATGACGAGCAAGAAATTTCGCCACGTGCCTGTTGTCGATGGTGGCGCGCTGAGTGGCCTTGTGTCCATCGGCGATGTGGTCAAATTCCGCCTCGCGGAAATCGAGACGGAACACAGGGCGATGCGCGACTACATCGCAAGCGCGTAAGCTCGAGCGCGCCGCGGCGAAGCTCACGCGGTGCGTTGGCGCGCGAGGAAGCTCCTTTCGGCTAGTTCCATCACCTCGTGGATTTGTGGGAGCGCGCGCAGCACCGACTCGCGCCCTGCCGCGATTGCCACCCCGGCGCGATGAAATTCGAAAAGGCCGAGCTCGGTGAGCTGAGGCGAAGCGAGCACGTCGGGAGGATCGCCGGCGAGCCTTGCTCGCGTTATGCGATCTTGGGTGATGTTGAAGGCATCGATCATCACTTGCGCGAAGCCGGGCGTGCCGCGCCGGCGGCGGAAAAGATCGCGCATGCGGGAGGCGGCCTCCCGCACGGGCGAAAGAAGGCCCCGTTCCTCGTCTGGGCCCCCTATGCCGGCCAAGGAGCCGAGGTCGCCGTCACCGCCGAAATCCTGAATGACGGTGCCTCGACCATAACCGGCGCCGCTCAGATTGATGGCGACGACGATCTCTGCCCCGAGCGCGCGCGCCGCCGTCACCGGGACGGGGTTGACGAGCGCGCCGTCCATGAGCCAGCGCCCGCCAATGCGGCGTGGATCAAAGATGCCGGGCAAAGCATAGGAGGCTCGCAGCGCATTGATGAGGGGCCCTCGCGTGAGCCAGATCTCGTGACCCGTGTTGAATTCGGTTGCGATCGCCGCGAAGCGCAGCGGCAGCTTTTCGATCGAAAGGCCCTCGAGGTTTTGGGTCAACCGCCGTCCCAGCCGATCGCCTGAGATCAGCCCCGAGCCGACATGCACGTCCAAAAGCGCAAGAACGCGTGCAGGCGTGAGCTGAAGAGCGAATTCGGTGAGCTCGTCGAGGCGGCCGGCCGCATAGCAGCCACCTACAACCGCGCCGACCGAAGTTCCCGCGATGATGTCAGGGCGAATGCCCGCCTCCACGAGCGCCTGCAGCGCCCCGATATGGGCCCAGCCACGCGCGGCGCCCCCGCCAAGAGCAAGGCCAAGCTTGACGCCCGGCTTTTCGCGAATCTGCTGATCGGGCGAGGGTGGTTCCACATATTGGGGCGGGTCGGCGATGAGGCCCGCGGAGGCGTCCTTGGCGTCTTCACCCGCCTCCCGTTCGCCGGAAGATACGCGCATCGACCCCTCGATATCCGAAGCTGCATCAGTCGAAAGATATCGCTTCTTACGTGCCAAGGCTTAATCATTCATGCTCAAGGCGGCGCGGCCTCTAGATCCCTGGCCCAGCGTGACCTTGCGGTAGAAGCAGGAGCGTTGCCCCGTGTGGCAGGCACGACCGTCGCCGCCGACCTCTACCTTGATGAGCAAGGCGTCCTGGTCGCAGTCGACACGCATCTCCACGATCCTTTGAGTCTGGCCGCTCGTTGCTCCCTTGCGCCAGAGCTCGCGCCGTGAGCGTGACCAGTACCAGGCTTGTCCCGTCTCGATCGAGCGGCGGAGCGCCTCCTCATTCATATAGGCGAGCATGAGCACTTCGCCCGTCCCGGCGTCGACCGCGATGCACGCGATGAGACCCGACGCGTCAAATTGCGGCGTCAAGTTAAGTTTGTGCTCGATGGCCTCGGAGCCGCTCATCGGATTCCCCGCGTCAGGCCACCAGGGCTTGCCGGCGGCGCGAGGGGGTCTCCTCGCCGGAATCGAGCGTGATGATCCGCGGTTCTCCACGCTCGAGCGCAAGCGCAACGCGTCCGGCGATCGCGTCGCGCGCCAGATCTCCAAAAATCTCTCCGCGCCACCCGGTGAGCACGGGTTGTGCTTGCGTCGCGCTCACCGCAAGCGCATCCAGATCATCGACGGTCGCGATAATTTTTGATGCTACGCCCGTCTTTTGCGAGACAATCTTCAAAAGAAGCTTCAAGAACTCAACCGTGGAATCATGCCGAGGCAGCCGCGTGCGTCTGGCAAGTGGCGGCAGGTTTTTGGGGTCGATCGCGACGCCTCGCTCGACGGCGGCGATGATGGCTTGGCCGGCGCGCGAGCGCTCGAGACCCTGGCTCACGGCGCGCAAGCGCCCGAGCGCCTCGACACTCTGCGGGCGCGCTTGAACCACTTCCATCAGCGCATCGTCACGCAAAACGCGCTGTCGGGGCACGTCGCGCTTTTGCGCGTCCCGCTCGCGCCAGGCTGCAATCTCGATGAGGACGCCAAGATCACGCTGCTTCTTCAGCCGGCCGGCGAGCCGCTGCCAGGCGTCTTCAGGCTTCGTCTCATAGGTTCCCGGGGCCTCAAGAACGGCCATGTCCTCCGCAAGCCAGCTTTCACGCCCGCTCGCCGCAAGCTTGCCGGCGAGAGCTTCGTAGACCGCCCGCAGATGCGTCACATCGGCTTTGGCATAATTGAGTTGCGCCTCGCTCAGGGGCCGGCGCGACCAATCGGTGAAGCGCTGGGTCTTATCGATTCGCGCATTTCCGAGGTCATTGGCGAGCTGCTCATAGCTTACCTGGTCACCATAACCGCAAACCATGGCGGCGATCTGAGTGTCGAAAAGCGGCTGCGGAATGGTCCTTGCCATATGCCAGAAGATTTCGATGTCCTGGCGGGCCGCGTGAAAGACCTTGATGACCCGACCGTCCCGCAAAAGAGAAAAGAAAGGTTCGAGATCAATATCTTGCGCTAAAGGATCGATCAGCAGAGCCTCCTCGACGGAGGCTACCTGAAGCAGACAAAGCTTGGGGTAATAGGTCGTTTCCCGCATGAATTCGGTATCGACCGTAATGTAGGGATGCCGCGCCAAGCGCTCGCAGGCGGCGGCGAGCTTGGCGCTGGAGGTAATGATGTTCATGAGTCCTTTGCGTGATCTCGAAGGGCGGTTCTTGTCGCGGCAACCGATGGCCGGATTATGGCCGTCCCGGCCGAATAGGAAGGATGAATAGTGGGTAGTCGGCATGTAAGCTGAGGGAAGAAAGGTGAAAGCGTGAAAGCGGCGGGCAGCTGCGATGAGCGTCACTCCTCACGCGTCTGTTTTCCCGCCTCATTGCCCGTAGGCGCGTATTCGCTTTTCTCTCTTCGCTTTCCGCCGATTGCGGGATCGGGCAAGGGGTGGCAGAAGGCGCGCTTCGCGATATCCGCGGATGGCCCCTTGATGGACCTTTCAATGCACAGATACCGCTCCCACACCTGCGGGGCGCTCCGCAAGGAGCACGCCGGCCACAATGTCCGCCTCTCTGGCTGGTGCCACAGGATCCGCGATCACGGCGGGTTGCTGTTCATCGATTTGCGCGACCATTACGGGCTGACGCAGGTAGTGGTCGATCCCGATTCGCCTGCTTTCAAGGCCGCCGAGACGCTCCGCTCCGAATGGGTGGTACGAGTGGACGGGCGGGTGCGAGACCGGCCGGAAGGCACGCTCAACCCCGAGCTGCCGACGGGGGCCATCGAGGTGTTTGCCACCGAAATCGAGGTGCTCGGCCCCGCAGCCGAATTGCCGCTCCCGGTTTTCGGCGAGGCCGAATACCCTGAGGAGATCAGGCTCAAATACCGCTTCCTGGATTTGCGGCGCGAAAAGCTTCACCGCAATCTGATGCGCCGCGGCGAAATTGTCGATTCGATCCGGCGGCGGATGAAGGCGTCGGGCTTCTTCGAGTTTCAGACGCCGATCTTGACGGCATCGAGCCCCGAGGGGGCGCGCGACTATCTCGTCCCTTCCCGAATTCATCCGGGCAAGTTTTACGCCCTCCCGCAGGCGCCGCAGCAATACAAGCAGCTCATCATGATGGCGGGGTTCGACCGCTACTTTCAGATCGCTCCCTGTTTTCGCGACGAGGATCCGCGTGCCGATCGCCTGCCCGGCGAATTCTACCAGCTCGATGTCGAGATGAGCTTCGTCACGCAAGAGGATGTGTTCGCGACGCTCGAGCCTGTGATCCGCGGCGTCTTCGAGGAATTCGGCGCTGGCAAGAAGGTCACCCAGAACTTCCCCCGAATCCCGCATGCCGAGGCCATTCGCAAATACGGAACCGACAAGCCCGATCTCAGAAACCCGATCGAGATGCAGGACGTCTCGGAGGTCTTCCGCGACTGCGGCTTCAAACTCTTCGCGCGCATTCTCGAAAGCGATCCGAAGGCGCGGATTTGGGCCGTTCCGGCGCCCACGGGAGGGTCGCGCGCCTTTTGCGATCGAATGAATTCATGGGCGCAAGGGGAGGGCCAGCCGGGTCTCGGTTACATCCTTTGGCGCGACGGGGCAGGGTCAGGGCCCATCGCTAACAATATAGGAGCGGAAAAGACGCAGGCCTTGCGGGAAAAGCTTCACCTCAACGACGGCGATGCGGCTTTCTTTATCGCCGGCGATCCGACAAAGTTCGCGCGATTTGCGGGGCTCGCCCGGCTGCGACTCGGATCAGAATTGAAGCTCGTCGACGAGAACCAATTCGCGCTCGCCTGGGTCGTCGATTTCCCGATGTACGAATGGGACGAGGAAGAGAAGAAGGTCGAGTTCTCTCATAACCCCTTTTCGATGCCGCAAGGAGGACTCGACGCGCTGCTCACGCAAGAGCCGCTGTCGATCAAGGCCTTCCAATACGACATCACCTGCAATGGCTATGAGATCGCCTCCGGGGGCATCCGCAATCATCGCCCTGAGGCGATGGTGAAGGCTTTCGAGATCGCCGGCTACGGGGAGAATACGGTCG
This sequence comes from Hyphomicrobiales bacterium, assembly GCA_019247605.1. Taxonomy (GTDB): domain Bacteria; phylum Pseudomonadota; class Alphaproteobacteria; order Rhizobiales; family Beijerinckiaceae; genus GAS188. Next base: position 40,225 of record JAFBAS010000064.1, on the reverse strand, counting down.
TCGAGCGTTTCGGGGGCATGTACCGGGCTTTCCACTACGGCGCGCCGCCGCATGGCGGCATGGCTGCCGGCATCGACCGTATCGTCATGCTGCTGTGCGGCGAGCAAAACTTGCGCGAGGTTGCTCTTTTCCCGATGAACCAGCGCGCCGAGGATCTGCTCATGGGCGCACCCTCCGAGGCGACGGCGCAGCAATTGCGCGAGCTGCATTTGCGGCTGAACCTTCCGCAGAAGTGAATCCGGTACGCCATGGCGCGCCCACTCGTCGCCATCGTCGTGGTGCGCGACAGCGCCGCGGTATTGCCTTCCTGTCTCGCGGCCCTTCGGCAAGAAGGGATCGAGGCAATCGTCGTCGACAATGCGAGTAGCGATGCTTCGGGGAGGATTGCGGAAGAGGCCGGCCAGCGCGTCATCCGCAACGCGAAGAACCAAGGCTACGGGCGCGCGATGAACATCGGCATGCGGGCCGCCCGAGAGCCGACATGCCTTCTTCTCAACCCCGATCTCGTGCTTGCTCCCGGCAGCATCGAAGCGCTCACCCAGGCGAGGCGAAATTATCCGGAAGCGGGCCTCCTCGCACCGCAGCTCGTCGAGCCGGGGGGGCGTTCGTTCTTCCAGCCGCGCTCGATGCTTTCCCTCTACCTTCACAACGAAGCGGGGCGCCCTTGCGTCCCCGAGGGAGATTGCTGCGCCCCGTTCCTTTCGGGCGCCTGCCTTCTCGTCGATCGCGAACTCGTCTTGTCTCTCGGCGGCTTCGACGAGGAGATCTTCCTCTTCTACGAGGACGATGATCTCTGCCGGCGCGTGACCGAGGCCGGACGCTCCCTCGTCCATGTGCATGGAGCGCTTGCCACCCACGAGCGCGGCGGCTCGAGCGGAAAACGGCCCGGTCTTGTCTACAAGGCACGCTGGCATAGAGCCTGGTCGGCAGGCTATGTGGCGCGCAAATACGGACTGCCAAACCCTTGCTGGCGCATTTGCATCATCAACGCGCTGAAGCTCTGCCTCGCGGTGCTTACGTTGCGAAAGTCGCTCATCGAGCGCTATGGGGGGTCGTCGGCCGGAGCTTTCGCATGGCTCATGGGCAAGCGTGCGATTGCGCGTGAGGGGCTTTCATGACCGGGCGCTATTTTGCGACGCCGCGCACCGAGATCGTGCCCTACCTGCCTGTCAAGGTCAGCCGACTTCTCGAGCTTGGTTGCGGCACGGGCGCCACCGTGGCGCTCGTCAAAAACGAGAGGGCCGTCGAATGGGCGGGAGGTGTCGAGCTCGATGCCGCCGCGGCCGAAGCGGCGCGCGACCATTGTGAAAAGGTCTTCGTCGGTGACGCCGCAAGTTGGGCTTTCGAGGGCGAGATCGCGCCTGCCTCGCTCGATCTCATCTTATGCCTGGACGTGCTCGAGCACCTTGCCGACCCTTGGGGGATGGTGCGACGGGTTTCTCCGCTGCTCGCGCCAAGCGGGCGACTGATATTGAGCGTGCCCAATATCCGCAATTGGAAATTTCTCTGGCGGCTCGCGGTCAGGGGCGATTTTCGCTACCGCGATGCCGGCGTTCTCGACCGCACGCATTTGCGCTTCTTCGTGCGCGACACCGCGATCGAGCTTGCAACCTGTGGCGGTCTTGCCCTTGTCGCTGCCGTGAACGCCCAACCCTTCAGTTTTCCCGATGCGCGCTTCTTCTTGAACCTTGCCAGTGGAGGGCGGCTCGATACGCTTCTTGCCAAGCAATGGCTCGTCGTCGGTGAGCGGATGGCGGGCAGCGCGACAGGATAAATCCGCAGGGAATCTCGGCCCTCGGCCGTTGACAGGACCGGGTCAATGCAGGGAAGCTCGCTTCGGGCGCCTGTAGGCGTGAGGGGATTTGCAAGCCTCTATGATGAAGATCCGAACCCCTCGGCATGCGTCCTCAACATCGTGCAATTGGAAAATGTCGACATCGCCAAGGAGGGGAGAGTGAACCGCAATTTTTACTATGTGATGGCGGGGCTGGTGCTCGGCATCCTGCTTGGCACGGCTTCTTTTTATTCCTTTCCCGACAAGGCGACCGCGGCCGAAGTCGCGAAATACATGTCGCTCGTGAGCACCGTCTTCCTGAAGCTCATCAAGATGATCATCGGGCCTCTCGTGCTCTCGACCCTCGTCGTGGGCATCGGTCACATGGGCGATGCGGCAACTGTGGGGCGGGTCGGCGCCAAGACCATGGCGTGGTTTGTGTGCGCCTCGATTTTCTCGCTTCTCCTCGGGCTCGCCATGGTCGATTTTCTTCAACCCGGCGTCGGCGCCGTGGTCGACCAGGGGGCGAACAGCTCAAACCTGACGACGCAAGCCTTCAGCATCGAAGGGTTCATCGATCATCTCGTCCCGACCTCGATCTTCAAATCGCTCGCGGACGGCGAGATCCTGCAGATCGTCGTGTTCTCGATTTTCGCCGGCATCGCCCTCATGGCTCTGGGCCAGCGCGGCAAGCCCTTGCTCGAGATCGCCGACGGTGTCGCGCATATGATGCTGACCATCACAGGCTATGTGATGCGGATGGCGCCCATCGCGGTTTGCGCATCGGTCGCTTCGGTGATCACCAAATCCGGCCCGATGATCCTTTTGAACTTCGCGAAATTCCTCGGCGGCTTCTATCTCACCTTGCTCATCCTGTGGGTCGTCCTCATCGCGGTCGGGTATCTCACGCTCGGTTCACGCATGTTCGATCTGGTGAAGCGCATGTATGAGCCTTTCCTGCTCGCCTTCTCCACGGCGAGCTCGGAAGCTTCCTATCCGAAGATTCTCGATCAGCTCGAGCGCTTCGGCGTCTCGAAGCGGATCGCGAGCTTCGTGCTGCCGCTCGGCTATTCGTTCAATCTCGACGGGACAATGGCTTACACGACCTTCGCGACGCTTTTCATCGCGCAGGCCTACGGCATGAACATTCCGATCGGCACGCAGCTCCTCATGGCGGCGGTGCTGATGATCACCTCCAAGGGTGTGGCGGGCGTGCCGCGCGCCTCCCTCGTGGTGATTCTCGCGACGCTGAAGCAGTTCGGGATTCCCGAGGCCGGGCTCTTTCTCATCTTGGGAATCGACCAATTCCTCGACATGGGGCGAAGCGCCACGAATGTGATCGGCAATTCGCTTGCTTCCGCCGCGGTCGCGAAATTCGAGGGCGATCTCGGACAGGCGAAGGACGAGTTGCCGGAAGCGGCGATCCCGGTCGCCGCGAGCGCCTGAGGTCTTGGCCGACTAACCGGTCGGAGCGTTGGGTTCTCGTTTCCGCGAGGACGAGCGGAGCTGGAAATCCGCCCCCGCCAGCGAGGGGCAACCAGCTTCTCGGAATTGCTTCGAGAATTTTGGGTCACTCTCGCAGCGAATGCGGTCAGTAGAGGAGGCGTGCGCATGAAGAAGTTCGCACTTGCCGTCGCGGTGCTTGCTTTCGGGAGCGGTCCGGCCTTCGCCGAGGATTTGATCGGGGCGGATGAGACCGCGCCCCCTGTGGCGAGCGAGGACAACACGCCCGCCGTTCTCACGGGAACCTTGCAGAAGATACACGATAGCGGCGTTGTCACGATCGGGTATCGGCAAGCCTCCTTTCCTTTCTCCTATGCGAGGCCACAATCCTCACAGCCTCTCGGCTATTCCATCGATCTTTGCCTCGGAATCGTCGACGAGGTTGTGCGTGAGCTGAACGGCGCACAAACGCAGGTCGCGTACGTTCCCGTAACGTCGGACACGCGCATGGATGCGGTCCGTTCGGGAAAGGTCGACCTCGAATGCGGCTCGACCACCAACAATCTCGAGCGGCAACAAAGCGTCGCTTTCTCGCCTGTGATCTATGTCGCCGGCACCAAGCTCCTGGTGAAGCGCGGGTCCGGTATCAGCTCGTACCGCGATCTCAAGGGCAAGACGCTGGTCGTGACTTCGGGTACCACGAACGAAGCGGCGCTGAAGCTCCTCGACGAGAAATACAAGCTCGGCATAACGATCGTTTCGGCCAAGGATCACGAAGAATCCTATGACATGCTGGCGCAAGGCAAGGCGGACGCCTTTGCGACGGACGATGTGCTGCTCAACGGCTTCATCATTGCGAAAAAAGCGCAGGACACCATGGAGGTGGTTGGTGATTTCATCACCTATGAGCCTTACGGAATCATGTTCCGCAAGGACGATCCTTTGATGGCCGACGCGGTGCGGCGTGGCTTCGAGACCATGGCACGCACGCGAAGGCTCATCGGCATCTATCGAAAATGGTTCATCGAACCGACGCCGACGGGCGAACTCCTGAAACTTCCCTTATCCGTCCAACTCGCGGAAACTTTCCACTCGCTAGGCGCCGAGGATTTCTGAGGGGGTTGCACTTCGGCGGGACGGGCGTTCTTACCTTCCGAGCGAGGCATGAGCGTCGGCGCCTTTGGCGCGTTTGAAAAGGGCATCGCGCTGGCGCTTCGTTTGGGTTGGGGGCGAGCGCTCAATATCCGACGGCAGCGCCGGCCGGACGACGATCATCGGTCGCGCCGTAAAGAAATCCGGATAGAACTTTGCCCGAGCGTGCGGCGTCATTTCCGGAGGATTGCGTTTCCTTCGCAGCCACCGTGGCCGGCCCGAGCTCGATCAGTTCGGCGGCGCCCCAGGGGATTTGCCTGACGATCTTGTAGCCTCTGGCCTCGAGGGCGCCGCGCGTGTCTGGGGACAGCGCGAAGGGTTCCTCGTAGACCACGTCGGGCAACCATTGATGATGGATGCGTGGTGCATCGACCGCTTCCTGCGGCTCCATGCCGTGGTCGATGATGTTCATGATGATCTCGCCCGCGATCGTGATGATGCGCGAACCGCCGGGGCTTCCGAGGACGAGAAGAAGCTTGCCGTCCTTCGAGACAAGGGTCGGGGCCATGGAGGAGAGGGGGCGCTTGCCGGGCGCAATCGCGTTGGCGGTGCCTTGCACGAGACCGAAGAGATTCGGCACGCCCGGCTTCACCGTGAAATCATCCATCTCGTCGTTGAGGAAAAAGCCCGTGCCGGGCGCGATCACGTTGGCACCGAAGAAGCCGTTGATGGTGAAAGTCACCGAGACTGCGTTTCCGGCCTTGTCGATGACCGAATAATGGGTGGTCTCGGGTTTCTCGTGGGGCTCGATGCTGGGCGCGACATCGCTCGATGGCGTCGCCTTCGTCGGATCGATCTTGGTGCGGATCGCCGCCGCGTAATCTTTCGAGAGCAGGCGATCGAGCGGGTTTTTCGCGAAGGCCGGATCGGCGAGGTAGGTGTTGCGATCGAGAAAGGCGTGGCGCATCGCCTCGACCGTGAAGTGCACGGCTTGTGCCGAATGGAAGCCGAGCGCCTTCATGTCGTAACCTTCGACGATGTTGAGAAACTCGCAAAGAGTGGTTCCCCCCGAGCTCGGGGGCGGAGCGGAGGCGACTGCAAAGCCGCGATAGGTGCAGGCAAGCGGAGGGGATTGCGTCGTTTGATAGCTCGCAAAATCCGCGGCCGTGAGAATGCCGCCATTCGCCTTGCTTGCCTTCTCGACGGCGGCAGCGATGGGCCCTTTGTAAAAGGCATCCGGCCCTTGTTGGGCGATAAGCGAAAGCGTCGCCGCGAGATCCGATTGGACGTGGCGGTCGCCCGGCTCGAAAGGTTTCCCGTCCGGACGCAAGAAAATCTTGGCCGCGATGGGATCCTTGCCGAAGCGTGGTACCCCTACATCGAGAATATCGGTGTCCGCTCGCGTGAGGATGTAGCCGTCGCGCGCAAGTGCGATCGCGGGCTCCATCACCTTGCCCCTCGGCATCGTACCGTATTCAGAGAGTGCCCGGTCGAGCCCCATCACGGTGCCCGGCACGCCCGCCGCGAGATATCCGTATAGGCTGAGATCGCGGATCACATTGCCTTGCGCATCGAGATACATGTTTTCGTGCGCCGCGGCGGGCGCCGTTTCGCGAAAATTGATGAAGGTCTCGCGGCCATCGGCGAGATGGATCACCATGAAACCGCCTCCGCCGATATTGCCGCAACAAGGGTCGACGACGGCGAGCGCGTAGCCGACCGCGACGGCGGCATCGATGGCATTACCGCCTTGTTGCAGAACCCGCACGCCCGCCTCCGACGCGTAATGCTGCGAAGACACGACCATCCCATGTTGCGCCTCGACCGCCGGACGGGAGGCGCCGAGCGCGGGCACCGCGGACGCGGCGACGATCGCGAGAGCGATAACCCATGGTGTCGGGATCGGTCGTGGCTTCATGAAGTTTTCCGTGATCTGAAGCGCCCCATTCAAGCCGACAGGCGCTCGAATCCGACCACGCTATCCGAGCCTAAGCTGGAACGCCACGCGAGGCGGCGGCACTCGCGAAAGCGTGATGGAATGCAGGCAAGTCTCAAGGCATTGCCCGAGGAGGACGAGCAGACACCATGGCGCCTGGTTTGCCCCACGCCGCCTCTCGGTTAAAGGTGAGCGGGAGGCAGCAGAATGGGAGAGCGCCCATGTCGTCGACGATGTCGGAGGATTTGCGCGCGAGCGCGCTCGCCTACCATCGCCTGCCTCGGGCGGGCAAGCTCGAGATCCATGCGACCAAGCCGCTCGGCAATCAGCGCGACCTTGCGCTCGCGTATTCGCCGGGCGTGGCCGCGCCTTGCGAACTCATCGCGGCCGAGCCGGGCCAGGCCGCGAGCCTGACATCGCGCCAAAATCTGGTCGCCGTGCTCTCGAACGGCACGGCAGTGCTCGGGCTCGGCGCCATCGGCCCGCTTGCCTCCAAGCCGGTGATGGAGGGCAAGGCCGTGCTCTTCAAGAAATTCGCGGGCCTTGATTGCTTCGATATCGAGGTCGCCGAGACCGACGTCGACAAGCTCGTCGACATCGTCGCTTCGCTCGAACCGACTTTTGGCGGCATCAACCTCGAGGACATCAAGGCGCCCGAATGCTTCGAGGTCGAAGAGCGCGCCCGCGCGCGCATGAATATTCCGGTGTTTCACGACGATCAGCATGGCACCGCGATCATCGTGGCGGCTGCGGTGCTCAACGGCCTTGAAATCACCGGCAAGAAGCTCGATGGCGTAAAGGTCGTGACATCGGGCGCGGGTGCCGCGGCGCTTGCGTGTCTCAATCTTCTCGTTTCGCTTGGCGTGAAGCGCGAGAACATCTTCGTCAGCGACATCGAAGGGGTCGTCTACCAAGGTCGCGAGAAGCTCATGGATCGCTGGAAGGCGGTCTATGCGCAAAAAACGAAGGCGCGCAAGCTCGCCGATGTCATCGCGGGCGCGGACATCTTCCTCGGCCTTTCGGCGGGTGGCGTGCTTAAACCCGAGATGGTGAGCGCGATGGCCGAAAAGCCCCTCATCCTCGCCCTTGCCAATCCTTATCCGGAAATCCTCCCGGAGGAGGCGCTCGCAGCCAAGCCAGACGCAATGATCTGCACGGGTCGTTCGGATTATCCGAACCAGGTGAACAACGTGCTGTGCTTCCCTTACATGTTCCGCGGGGCGCTTGACGCGGGCGCGACCACCATCAACGAGGAAATGAAGCTCGCGGCCGTGCGCGCCATCGCAGATCTTGCGCGCATGGCGCCTTCCGACGTGGTGGCGCGCGCAATCGGCGGGGAGGCGCGAAGCTTCGGCCCGCAATCCTTGATTCCAAGCCCGTTCGATCCGCGCCTCATCTTGTGGATCGCGCCTGCCGTCGCAAAGGCCGCGATGGAGACGAAAGTCGCGCGACACCCCATCGAAGACATGGAAGCCTACAACGATCGCTTGTCGCGCTTCGTTTTTCGCTCGGGCTTCATCATGAAGCCGCTTTTTCAGCGCGCCAAGGAAAGCTTGCGGCGCGTGATCTACGCGGATGGGGAGGATGAGCGCGTTCTGCGCGCGACGCAGGTCGTGCTCGAGGAAACCCTCGCCAAGCCGATCCTCATTGGCCGGCCCGCCGTGGTGGAGGCGCGCTTGAAGCGCTTCGGCCTTTCGGCGCGGCCGGGCAAGGATTTCGAGCTCATCAACCCCGACGACGATCCGCGCTACCGCGAATACGTCGCCGAATACGTGCGGCTCGCCGGGCGTGCCGGCATCACGCCGGGGGCGGCGCGCACTTTGGTGCGCACGAACGCGACCGTGATCGCGGCGCTCGCGCTCGCGCGCGGGGAGGCGGACGCGATGCTTTGCGGGCTCGAGGGGCGCTTTCCTTCGCGGCTTCGCCATATCCGCGACATCGTCGGGCTCGCGCCGGGCGTGCGCGGACTTTCGGCAATGAGTCTCGTCATTACCTCGAAGGGCGCCTATTTCCTCGCGGATACACATGTGCGCGAAGACCCGACCGCCGAGGAGATCGCCGATATGGCGATGCTATGCGCGTCTCATGTTCGCCGCTTCGGCTTGGCGCCGAAGATCGCGCTTCTCTCGCATTCCGACTTCGGTGCCGCGGATACGAGCTCGTCCGTGAAGATGCGGCGGGCGCTTGCGCTTGTCCGCGCGCTTCAGCCCGAGCTCGAGATCGATGGCGAAATGCAAGCCGATACCGCGCTTTCGGAGGTGCTCCGCGATCAGGTGCTGCCCAAGGCGCGCTTTTCGGGCGAGGCGAATGTGCTCATCATGCCCAACCTCGACGCCGCCAACATCGCCTTTTCCCTGATCAAGGTTCTCGCCGATGCGTTGCCTGTGGGCCCGATCCTCATGGGAGCGGCAAAAACCGCCCATATTCTCGCACCCTCCGTGACCCCGCGCGGCATCGTCAACATGACCGCCGTCGCGGTCGTCGAGGCCCAATCGCGCGAGGTGGCGGACATGGCGTAGCCCGCGGGCTCAGGCCGGCTTCGTCTTGGGCTCGAAGCGGCAGATGTCAGAGATCGGGCAGATCGGGCATTTCGGCACGCGCGCCACGCAAATGTAGCGGCCGTGCAAGATGAGCCAGTGGTGCGCATGACGCCGGTAAGGCTGAGGCACGACGCGCTCGAGGCCGAGCTCCACTTCGAAAGGTGTGCGGCCGGGCGCGAGCGGCACCCGATTTGAAACGCGAAAAATATGGGTATCCACGGCGATCGTTTCTTCTCCGAACGCCACGTTCAAGACGACATTGGCCGTCTTTCGCCCGACCCCTGGCAGCGCCTCCAAGGCTTCGCGATCACGCGGGACATTCCCCCCATGGCGCTCGATGAGTGCCTTTGAGAGCGCGATCACATTTTTTGCCTTCGTGCGAAAAAGCCCGATCGACTTGATCGCGTCGGTGAGCGCCGCCTCGCCGAGCGCGACCATGGCATCAGGCCTCTTCACCTTTCGGAAGAGGGTCTTGGTCGCCTTGTTGACGCCGGCATCGGTTGCTTGCGCGGAAAGCACCACGGCGACGAGGAGCGTGTAAGGGCTCGAATGGACGAGCTCGGTCTCCGGTTGAGGATTGAGAGCTTGAAAACGGGAGAAGATCGTTGCGATTTCGTCGGAGGTGAGGCGACTTCGACTCTTTCCTCGAGCCTTGCCCCTCTGAGCTTTCCGCGCTTGGCTCTCGCCTGAAGGTTGTGGTCGCTTCATTGTTCGTTCGGACATGAGCGCGATATAACAGAGGCGGGAGCACGATAGGCAAGGCGAAATCGCAGATGTCCACGGATGCCGACCACACCGTCTTCCAGGCGACCCTCAAGCCTTATCGCTCGCTTGATCGCAATGGCTTTCGCCTGGTCATGACGCTCTGCTGCGTTTCGGCCTTGATTTCGAGCATTCCCTTCATCATTTTCGGGGCTTGGCCGGTTGCCGGCTTCTATGGGCTCGACATTCTAGCCCTGTTTATCGCCTTCAAGATCAACTACGGGCGCGCTCGCGCCGAGGAACGCGTGCGCCTGACTTATGTCGAATTGCTTCTGAGCAAGATCACGCATCGTGGCGACGTCTCCGAATGGCGGTTCAACCCGCTCTGGTCGCGGCTGGCGCTCGAAGAGGATGAGGATTTCGGCGCTTTGCGGCTACAGGTCGTTTCCGGCAGACAAACGGTACCGATCGGAGATTTTCTGGCTCCGCCCCAGCGGCGCGATCTCGCCGACGCGCTCGGCGCGGCGCTGATCAAGGCGAAGCGCGGACCCGATCTGGGCTGACCCGGCAGGCTCGCCGGAAGGGACGGCCAAAGCCGGCGCTCGAATTTGCAACAGGCTCGAGCTCGAGGGATTGGCACGGGCCGTCCTGATTGCGATGTTGACGTGATGGGCCCCGAGGTGTCTGGTCTCTTCATGGGCTGCGCTCGGCTTCGCAGATCGCGAGAATGGAAAACGGTCGTCGCCGTTTTTTCCATCTATGCGCTTCTTTTCCAAGCGGTCCTTGGCGGCGTCGTCTCGAATGCTTCATGGAGGATATTCGAGGGCGAAAAAGGCCGCATATGCGGTGCCGGCATCACCGCTCCTTCCGACAAGAACCGCGCCTCACGGGACGGTCAGGATTGTCCGTGCCCTGGGCTTTGTTCGTCACCTTGTATCCCGGTCGAGGGCGCCTCGGGCCTCGCCGGCGCTCCTTGGCCGAATGACCAGGTAGCCTTTGCGATCAGCGCGTCTCCCGGCAATTGGCGGCCGCGGCCTCTCCATGGGGCGAACCTGGCGCGGGCGCCTCCTTTTCTCTCCTCGGATTTTACCTGAACCTGGTTTTTCCATCCGCGTTCGCTTCGGCGCGCGGGCAACTCCACGAGGATGAGATGAAATGCCCCTATCCGCGGATCGTTGGCGCGTTCCTGAAGGCGCTGGCAATGAGCCTCGCTCTCGTCGCCACCCGCACGCCATCGGCCGCTGAAACAACCTCCGCGCCCCAATCTCGTATCGAGAAGATCGCCATGACGCCTTCAGGAGGTGCCGAATATTCGATCGGCAACCTCCACATCACCGCGCCCTGGATGCGCGCGACGCCAAAAGGCGCGAGCGTCGCGAGCGGCTACATGACGATCACGAACATGGGAAGTGAGCGGGATCGGCTCTTGAGCATCGAAAGCGATATTGCAACGACGGTCGAGGTGCACGAAATGTCCCAGTCGGGTGAGATCATGAAGATGCGCCCGCTCGAGAAGCCGCTCGAAATTGCTCCGGGCGGCGTGGTGGAGCTCAAGCCGAGCGGCTATCATCTCATGTTCTCGCATCTCAAGCAGGGCGTAAACGAAGGCGACAAGGTGAGGATCACGATGGTTTTCGAGAAGGCGGGAAAGATCGAGATCGAGCTTGCCGCGTCGGGTATCGCCGCGAAAGGACCTTCGGGCGCGCCTATGATGCAAGACGGCAAGATGTAGGAGAGGGTCATGCTGAGAAATATCAGGATCGCGCTCTGGGCGGCCTGTGCGCTGCCGCTCCTCGCCCTTCTTGCCGTTGCGGTGCTCGAGCTCACGCAGGGCAGCAATGGGGTGAGCGCCTATCCGGCAAGCGGCATCGGCGGACCGTTCAAGCTCGCCTCGTCGAGCGGAGGCGAGCTCTCGAGCGAGGAGCTGAAGGGCAAACCCTTCCTCGTCTTCTTCGGCTACACGCATTGCCCGGACATTTGCCCGGAGACCGTGTCGGATGTTTCGACCTGGCTCGACGCGCTCGGGCCTGAGGGGAAGGATGTGAAAGCCCTGTTCATCAGCATCGATCCGGAGCGTGACAGCGTCGCTTCGATGAAGGATTATCTTTCGTCCTTCAGCGACCGAATCGTGGGCTTGACCGGCACCCCGGACGAGATCGCTCAGGTGGCGAGAGAATATCGTGTCTATTACGCCAAGCACCCGACCAAGGACGGCGACTACACCATGGATCATTCGGCCGTCATCTATCTCATGGATCGCAGCGGCAAGCTCGCCGGCACACTCACCTATGACGAGAAGAAGGAAGCGGCAATCGCCAAGCTGAAGCGGCTTTTGGCCACCGCGTGAGCGCAAGGGGAGCTCAGCCTCCGAAGGTTTTGCGTGGGCGTATACTTTGGTTCACCGCCGACCCGCGGACCGCGCCCGAGCCGGCTCATCACTACATCGAAGACGGTGCGCTCCTCATCGAGCACGGCCTGGTCCGGCAGGCCGGCGAAGCGTGGCCGATTCTTGCGTCATTGCCGCAAGGCACGCAGGTTGAGGATCATCGCCCGCATCTGATCATGCCGGGCTTCATCGATCCGCATATCCATTTTCCGCAAACGCAGGTGATCGCGAGCTTCGGCGCGCAGCTTCTCGATTGGCTCCAGAAATACACCTTCATCGAAGAGCAGAAGTTTTCCGATCCCGCCCATTGCGCCCGCAATGCGCGCTTCTTCTTCGATGAGCTCTTGCGCAACGGCACGACGACAGCCGTCGCGTTTTGCTCGGTGCATGCCCAATCGGTCGAAGCCTTCTTTGCCGAATCGCAGCGGCGCAACACGCTCATGATCGCCGGAAAGGTGTTGATGGATCGCAATGCTCCCGAGGCGCTGCGTGACACGGCTGAGAGCGGCTATGAGGAATCGAAAGCGCTGATCACCAAATGGCATAAGCGCGGACGCCAGCGCTATGCGATCGCGCCGCGTTTCGCGGTCACATCGTCGGAAAGCCAGCTCGAGGCCGCGGGCGCGCTGGCGCGCGAGCACACCGATTGTCACGTCGAGACACATCTTTCGGAGAACGAGGCTGAGATCGCGCTCGTTCGTGAGCTGTTCCCCTGGTCACGCGACTATACGGATGTCTACGCGCATTATGGTCTTCTCGGGCCCAAAACCCTGCTTGGCCATTGTATCCATATGAGCGCGCGAGAGCGCGCCGTGCTCGCCGATGCGCGCAGCGTCGCCGTCTTCTGCCCGACTTCCAACCTGTTCATCGGGTCGGGTCTTTTCGACTGGCGCGCGACGACCGAAGCGGGCGTACGCATTGGCGTTGCGACCGATGTGGGCGGCGGCACCAGCTATTCCATGCTGCGCACCATGGCGGAAGCCTACAAGGTGCTTCAGCTGCAAGGCCAAAATCTGCCGGCCCTGCAGGCGTTCCACGCGATTACTCGCGGCAATGCCGAGGCACTCGGTCTCCAAGACGTCATCGGCTCTTTCGAGCCCGGACGCGCTTGTGATGCCGTGGTCCTCGATAGCAGCGCCACCATGGCCATGCGGCACCGCATGGCCACGGTGCGCACGCTCGAAGAGGAGCTCTTTCTCCTGATGACGTTGGGAGCGGACCGCAACGTCGCCGCGACCTATGTGATGGGCGAGCGCGTGCATGGCGGTCCAGGTCACGACGCCCGCCCGAAAGCCGGGCCGCGCGATTGAGCCTGAGAGCTTGATTCATCCAGCGCGGATGAGGCGCACGGCGGCGTCCCGCTCGAAAAGGTAGAGGAGCGTCCGCAACGCATCACCACGCGGTGAAGCAAGTGCGGGATCGGTGGCGAGCACGAGCTTCGCGTCACGACGGGCCGCCTCCAGAAGGTCGCCATCGATTGCCGCATTGGCGATGCGAAAATGCGCCATGCCGGATTGGCGCGTACCGAGCACTTCGCCGGGTCCACGAAGGCGCAAATCCTCCTCCGCGATGCGAAACCCATCCTGCGTCTCGCGCATGATGGTGAGACGCGCCTTGGCCGTCTCGGAAAGGGGGGTCTTGTAAAGGAGGATGCAACTCGATCGCTGCGCGCCACGCCCGATGCGGCCGCGCAACTGGTGCAGCTGGGCAAGGCCGAAGCGTTCGGCATGCTCGATCACCATGATGGAGGCGTTGCGCACGTCGACGCCGACCTCGATCACGGTCGTTGCTACGAGAAGCTTGGTCTCGCCGCTCACGAAGCGAGCCATGGCGGCATCCCTTTCCTTGCCGCTCATGCGCCCGTGCAGAAGTCCGGTCCTGTCACCGAAGATGGCACTCAGCCCAGCGAAGCGCTCCTCCACCGCGGCGACATCGAGCGCTTCGGTCGTCTCGATAAGAGGGCACACCCAATAGGCCTGGGCCTCCGAGGCGAGCGCGCGTCGCAAGCCTTCGATCACTTCGCCCATCCGTTCCAATGGCACAGTGCGCGTATCGATGGGTTGACGCCCTGCTGGTTTCTCGGTGAGTGCGGAGACGTCCATGTCGCCGAAACCAGCCAGCAGCAGGCTGCGCGGAATCGGGGTTGCCGTCATGACCAGCACGTCCACGCCCGCGCCCTTCGCCTGAAGCGCAAGGCGCTGGTGCACGCCGAACCGATGCTGCTCGTCGACAACGGCGAGGGCGAGATCGGCGAAGGCGACCGTTTGCTGAAACACGGCATGCGTGCCCACGAGAATGTCGATCTCGCCAGCTTCGAGGGCGCGCAGGAGGTGGGACCTCGGGCCTGCCGCATCGCGCCCGGTGAGGGTCGCGATGCGAAGTCCCGTACCTTGCGTAAATTCGTGCAGGCGTTCCTCGTGCTGGCGTGCCAGAATCTCCGTCGGCGCCATGAGGGCTGCCTGCCGCCCCGCTTCCGCTGCAGTCGCCATGGCGAGAAGCGCGACGAGCGTTTTTCCGGAGCCGACATCCCCTTGCAAGAGGCGCAGCATCCGTCGAGGCGCGGCCATGTCGGCGGTGATTTCGGCGAGCGCTCGGGTTTGGGCGGACGTAGGCCGGAACGAAAGCTTGTCGAGTATCGCGTCGGTGAGCTTGCGATCGCCATGGGTCGAACGCCCGGGCGCGCGGCGAAGATGAGCGCGCACAAGCGCCAAGGCAAGCTGGGAAGCAAGAAGTTCGTCGTAAGCGAGGCGCCGCCTTGCCGGGGCGCCGACATCGACATCCGCCGGCTCGCGCGGATGATGCAACAGGCGCAAGGCTTCGTCGAAAGCGGGATATCGCTCGCGTTCGCGGAACGGGGCATCCTGCCACTCAGGAAGTTTAGGCACGCGCTTCACCGCCTCCCCGATGAGGCGCCGCAGAAGGCCCGGATGCAGGCCCTCGGTGAGGGCGTAGACCGGCTCGACGCTCGGGACCATTTCGGGGCGGTCGGCGGAAACCACATGGGCGGGATGAACAATTTGACGCATGCCGTCATATTGCTCGAGCAACCCTGAGACGATGATCCGCTTTCCCAACGGGAAGCGTTCCTTCATCGTCTTTCCCACGCCGTGAAAGAAGACGAGCGTCACATCGCCGGTCTCGTCCTCGCACAAGATCTTGTGGGGCGCGCGCGGGCGGTTGGGAGGCGCCGGCCGATGCGCCGTGACGGTGACCTCGACGGTCGCGAGCTCGCCGATGCGCGCGGCCGCAAGCTTGGGGCGCGCGCGCCGGTCGAGGGCGAAGCTCGGCAAATGAAACAAGAGGTCGAGGACCCGGACTTTATCCTCCGGGCTCACATCGAGCAGCTTTCTCAAGAGAGCGGCCACTTTGTCGCCGGCGCCTGCAAGCGCCGTGACAGGGGCAAAAAGCGCGTCGAGAGGCGAAGGCCTCATCGAAGGACCGCCCCGGCGCGCGTCATCATTGGCATCTTCACGCGTGTCCTCTCCCGATGACGTGCCCCGCAAGCCCCGCTATATACAAAGCGTCGGCGTGGCGGGGCAGATCGCCAAGTTGCATCCAAAAGGCCCATGATTCATGCATTCGGACATCGAGATTCGCCTGCGGCGGCTGCGCTTTCGCGCTTGGCACCGCGGCATTCGCGAAATGGATTTGCTCATGGGGAGGTTCGCTGACGCCAAGCTCGCGAGCCTCGAGGAGCACGAGCTTGAGTGTTTCGAAGCCCTTATGGAGCTTCCCGATCAGGAGGTCTTCGCCTGGCTCACGGGTCAGGCGAGCGTGCCCAAGCGTCACGACACGTCGTTGTTCCGCAAATTGAAGAGCTTTCACGATCACGCTCATCCGCTCCATGCCTGAGATTACAGCTATCAAGACGAAGCCGTGGACGCCAACTGCGCGGGCCGGTCGCGGCCAGGCGTTTACGCGCGTCGAGGCGCTGGCAAACGGGCTTGCCCGCGGCGATCATCTACGTCTCGTAAATGCTCCCGACGGCTTCGATGCGCTCGCTGTTGCGGAGTTCGCCTACCGGCTCTCGCGCGAGCAAGCCGCCCGGGCAGTGACGCTCGTGCATGTCGCACGTGACGGGCAGCGCTGCCAGCGCCTTGCCGACGCGCTCGGTTTCGTCGCTCCCGGTCTCGACATCGTGGTTCTCCCTGCCTGGGATTGCCAACCTTACGATCGCGTCTCGCCGAATGCGGCGATCGCGGCGGACCGCATGCTCGCGCTCGCGAGGCTTGCGACCGGACAAGCGACGCCAGAACGCCCGCGCATTCTCCTCACCACGGTGAATGCGATTCTGCAGCGAGTGCCGACGCGCGCGACGATCTCCAGGGACAGTTTCTCGGCTCGTCCGGGCAACGCGCTCGATCTCAACGGCCTTGCGAGCTGGCTGGAGAGCAACGGGTATCTGAGGGCGGGCATGGTGCGCGACGTCGGCGACTATGCGGTACGCGGCGGCATTCTCGATCTGTGGCCCTCGACCCATTCCGAGCCGGTGCGGCTCGACTTCTTCGGCGATACGCTCGAATCCATCCGCAGCTTCGATGCGCAAACCCAGCGCTCGACCGGGCAGCTTCATTCGCTCGACCTCGTCCCGTTGAGCGAAGTGAGGCTCACGAGCGAAAGCATCAAACGCTTCCGCACCGCTTACGTGACGCATTTCGGCAACCCGGGGCCGGACGATGCACTTTACGAGGCGGTCAGCGAAGGCAGGCGCTATCCGGGCCTTGAGCATTGGTTGCCCTTGTTCCACGACGGGCTCGACACCGTCTTCGACTTCACGGGAGATGCGCCGCTCGTCATCGATCACCTGGCGAATGAAGCCGCCCACGAGCGGGGCGCACAGATCCTCGACTATCAGCGTTCGCGCGCATCCGCGCTCGAGATGGACGCAGCAGGAGGTGCGCCTTACCGACCACTCCCGGCGGACGCGCTTTACGTTTCGGAAGACGAATTGCGCGACCGGCTCGCAAAGCTCGGCACCGTCACCCTCTCGCCCTTCTCTCAAGGAGGAGACGAGGCTTCGGGCGTCTTCGATGCGCAGGCGCATAAGGGCCGAGATTTCGCGCCTGAACGCGCCGATCCGTCGGCGAATGTCTTCGACTCGGTAATCGCGCATGCGCGAAAGCTTCGCGCGGAAGGCCGAAGCGTCCTCATCGTCGGCTGGAGCGAGGGGTCGCGCGAGCGGCTCGAGACCATCCTCGCTGATCACGGCCTGACGAAGCTTCGCCCGGTTTCGGACTTTGCCGCCGCCTGCGCGCTCGCCGATCACGAGATCGGCATCGGGGTTTGGGGCTTGGAGGAAGGTTTCGAGACGGCGAGCGTCGCTGTCATCGGCGAGCAGGACATTCTCGGCGACCGCCTGGTGCGTTCCTCACGCCGATCTCGCAAAGCCAAGGACGTCATCAGCGAAGCTTCTGCGCTCACAGCGGGCGACATCGTCGTTCATGTCGATCACGGCATCGGGCGCTTTGTCGGGCTCGCGACGATCCAGGCGATGGGGGCCCCGCATGCCTGCCTCGAGTTGCACTACGCGGGAGGCGACAAGCTTTTTCTTCCCGTGGAGAATATCGAGCTTCTGTCGCGCTACGGGTCCGAGGACGCCGAGGCTCAGCTCGACAAGCTCGGCGGTGTCGCCTGGCAGTCGCGCAAGGCGCGGCTGAAGCAACGCATTCGCGAGATGGCCGGCAAGCTCATAGACATTGCCGCCGCGCGCGCCTTGAAGGAAGCACCGGTGATCGTTCGGCCCGAAGGGCTTGCTTCCGAATTCGAGGCGCGTTTTCCGTATCAGGAGACCGATGACCAGCTCGCGGCGATCGAGGCCGTTACCGAGGATCTCGGCGCCGGCAAGCCCATGGACCGGTTGATCTGCGGCGATGTGGGATTCGGCAAGACGGAAGTCGCTCTTCGGGCAGCCTTCGCGGTCGCCATGGCCGGTTTGCAGGCGGCGATCGTCGTGCCGACGACGCTTCTGGCGCGCCAGCACTACGCGACGTTCAAGGAACGCTTCGCCGGGTTGCCGCTCAAGATCGCTCAGGCTTCACGTTTCGTCGGCTCGAGCGAGCTCAAGGCGGTCAAGCTCGGCGTCGCCGACGGCACGATCGACATCGTCATCGGCACGCACGCGCTCCTCGGGAAGTCGATGCGCTTCAAAAGGCTGGGCCTCGTCGTCATCGACGAGGAGCAGCATTTCGGCGTGGCGCACAAGGAGCGGCTGAAGGAGCTGCGCGCCGAGGTCCATGTTCTGACGCTTTCGGCGACCCCCATCCCGCGCACCTTGCAACTCGCGCTCACGGGAGTTCGCGAGCTCTCGATCATCGCGACGCCGCCCATCGATCGCCTCGCGGTGCGAAGCTTCGTTTCGCCTTTCGATCCTCTGACCATCCGCGAAGCCCTCCTTCGCGAACGCTATCGCGGCGGGCAGAGCTTCTATGTCTGCCCTCATATCGAGGACATCGCCGAGATCCGCGCTTTCCTCGATGAGCAGCTCCCCGAGCTGAAGGTCGCCGTAGCCCATGGGCAGATCGCGGCAGGACAGCTCGAAGATGTGATGAGTGCCTTCTACGACGGCAAATATGACGTGCTGCTCTCGACGGCGATCGTCGAATCGGGTCTCGACATTCCACGTGCCAATACGCTCATCGTGCACCGCGCCGACCAGTTCGGGCTCGCCCAGCTCTACCAATTGCGCGGTCGGGTCGGGCGCTCGAAGACGCGCGCCTATGCGTTGTTCACCATCCCGCCGAAACGCAAGCTCACGCAAAGTGCCGAGCGGCGGCTCAAGGTCCTGCAATCTCTCGACACGCTCGGCGCGGGCTTCCAATTGGCGAGCCATGACCTCGATATCCGGGGCGCGGGAAATCTTCTTGGCGAGGAGCAATCGGGCCATATCAAGGAGGTCGGCTACGAGCTTTACCAGCACATGCTCGAAGAGGCGGTCGCCTCCTTGAAATCGGGCGTTCCCGAGGCGCAGGAGGACACGTGGTCACCCACCATCCAGCTCGGCACGCCGGTGATGATCCCGGAGAGTTACGTCGCCGATCTCGACGTGAGATTGTCGCTCTACCGCGAGTTGTCACTTCTCGCGGCCGACGAGGATGTGAACGCAGCCCGCGCCGACCTTCGCGACAGGTTCGGGCCGCTGCCCCCCGAGGTTGACCGGCTGCTCGACGTCATCGCCATCAAAACGTTATGCCGGCGCGCCAATGTCGAGAGGGTGGAGGCGGGTCCCAAGGGCATCATCATCGCCTTCCGGAACAACGAGGCACCGAACCCTGAAGGACTTATCTCCTACATTGCCGAGCAGGGAAGCTTCGCGAAGGTCCGCCCCGACATGCGCATCGTCTTTCTCGGCGAATACGAAGACAGCAAGCGCCGGCTCGCTCAAGTCAATAGGCTGCTGCGCGATCTCGTTCGGGTGGCGGAGCGCAAGAAAGCCGCATGATCCGCGGGGAGAATTTCGTCTCAATCCGTCCGCCACACCGTGTCGACAGAGAAGCCGAAGAGCGGTGTGTAGGCGGGATGAAGCACGTTCACTGAACGCGCAAGCCAGCTTTCCGACGCGTGATAAAGCGGCACCACATAGGCGCCCGCGATCAGGGCGCGGTCGAGTGCGCGTACCGCGTCGGTGAATTCGGAGAGCGAGGCCGCATCGAGAGCCGCCTCGATGCAAATGTCCACGGCCTTCGATCTCACGGCCGCATAGTTGAGGGAACCCTCGCGATCGGCCGCGGCAGAGGACCAGCGGTTCGGCAGCTCGTTGCCGGGGGAGGGGCTCGCTGCCCAATTGAACTGGACCATATCGAACTCGAAGCGCTGCATGCGCCGCCAGAATTGCACCTCATCCACGCGCCGCACGCGTGCGGTAATGCCGATACGAGAAAGGGAAGAGGCGTAGTTGAGCGCGAGGCGCTCCTGACTTTGCGAGGTCGCGATGATCTCGAACTCGAGCGGCTTTCCATCCCGGAGCGAGCGCAACCTGCCGGAGGACGCCGCAAAGCCGGCGCTCTCGAGGAGCGAGAGAGCCTTTTCATCGAGAGCACGATCTCGCCCCGATCCGTCGCTCACGACGGGCCGCCAGCTGCCATCGAGCACTTCGGCTGGAATCTCCTCGCGATAGGGCGCCAGCAAGGTCATTTCGCCCGCCGATGCTCGCCGACCGATGGATGAAAGCTCCGACCCGTCGAAGAAGCCGGCGGTGCGTCGATATGCGCCGAAGAAGAGGTTGGCGTTCACCCATTCGAAATCGAAAAGATATCCGAGCGCCAGCCGTACGCGTTTGTCCGCGAAGATGTCCCGACGCGAATTGAACGCAAAGCCATTCATGCCGGCGGGAAGACGGATGGGAATGGTTTCCCTCACGATTCTGCCGGCTCTCACGGCGGGGAAATCATAGCCCTGAGCCCAGCGACCCGGCTCATCCTCGAAGCGCAGATCGACGAGCCCTGCCTTGAAGGCCTCGAAGAGGCTGTTGGCATCCCGGTAGAATTCGTAGCGGATCTGGTCGACGTTGTAGAAGCCGGCGAGCGCGGGAAGGTCACGGGCCCAGAAATTCGGGTTCCGACCAAGAGCGATCATCGCACCGGGCTTCACTTCGTCGACCCTGTAAGGACCCGATCCGAGCTGAGGTTTCAGCGTCGTGTTCGCAAATCCCGCCGCATCCGTCGCGTGGCGAGGCAAGACGGGAAGAAGCGCGAGGCTGAGCGGCGTCTCGCGATTGAGCGAGCCCTGAAGATCGAAGGCAATGGTACCGCCGTCGATGACTTTCACGGTTCTCACCTGCGAGGCGACCGCGCGGAAAAACGGTCGCCCCTTGGCTTTCAAAAGTTCGAAGGTGAAGGCGACATCGTCGGCGGTGACGGGCTCCCCATCCGCGAAGCAGGCCTTTGGCGAAAGGTGGAAGGTGACGAGATCACGCGCCGCGCTGAGCTCGATCCGTTCCGCCAGAAGAGCGTAGAGCGTGAAAGGCTCGTCACGGGAGCGCATCATCAAAGTTTGCAGCACGAAATGCGGCACCGCTTCGGAGGCATTCCCGTTCACGACAAGCGGGTTCAGGCTGTCGAAGGTACCTTGCACGCCAAGAACGAGACGTCCGCCACGACGTGCGTTGGGCTCGGCATAAGGAAAATGCCGAAATTCGGCGGAGAGCGCCGGGTCCCCGCGCAACGCGATCGCATGGCCAGAAGCCGAGACCTCGGCGCGCGCCCGTGGACCTGCCCCGAGGATCGCCGTTCCCAGGCTCGCGCCCAGACCGCGCGTGAATTCCCGCCGATCGATGAAGGCGAGGCGCGCCCGGCTCGAGAACAGCCGGCCAACCCGGAGAATCGACGACATCATGCCGCACGCTAACATGGGGTGCCGGCGCTTTGCTCTTGTGCCGTCTGTCGGCGAACCGGCCCCGCTCGGGCGCATCGCGTTTGAGGGCTGGAAAAAGCGCGTCAGAGGCGATAAGCAGGGGCGCGCGTCATGTTGGCGCCGCATTCGAAGTCGATGCGGGCGGCAGCGTAGCTTCGTCCACGCAAGGGTTTCCCATCATCAGATGGTCTTGTGTCCGGCGCCGGTCGGACGCATCACCAAAGAGGTTCACATGTCGTTTTTCATCTCGAGCGGTCGGTGTAGATGGGGGGCGCTCTCGGCCGCGATGGTCCTGGCCCTCGCGCTCGCGACGCCGGCGTCAGCCCAGCCAAAAACGCCGGCAAAGCCCGCCCAGCACCCCGCCGCTCCGGCCGCCCCTGCTACTCCCGCACCGGCTCAGCCGGCACAGAACCAGCCCGCGCCAGCAGGGGCAGGTGCGGCCCCTGCTGCTGCTGAGGCCAACCAGGTGCAGCAGCTCAAGCCCGAGCCCGCCCAACCCGATTGGTTGAAGTTTTGCGGCAATGATCCTTCGAGCAATCAGCAGATTTGCTACACGACGCGCGATTTCGTCTCCGATCAGGGCCAGCCTGCCCTCGCGGTCGCCATCTATGACCTGACCGGCAAGCCTGAGAAGATCGCGCGCTTCATTCTTCCGCTCGGCTTGCTTCTCACCCCCGGTATCCGCTTCAGCGTCGATCAGTCCGGCGCGGCCGATGGCAAGTTCGTCGTCTGCCTGCCGAATGGCTGTTTTGCCGAAGGTCAAACGACCGAGGCGTTCATCAACGGCATGAAGAAGGGCACCAATTTGAATGTGAAGTTCCGCAATCAAGGCGGGGAGGTCACTTTCCAGGTGCCTTTGGCAGGGTTCGGGAAGGCCTTCGATGGCGCGCCGGTCGATCCAAAGATCGTCGAGGAACAGCAGAAGAAGCTGCAGGAAGAGCTGCAGAAGCGAAGCGACGAACTGCGCTCGAAGCTCGGCGGGTCGGCAGCCGTTTCTCCAGATCAGGCCGCGCCGGCCGCCGCGCCCAAGCAGTAGCCGCGGCCAAGCAGTAGCCGCGCCCAAGCAGTAGCCGCGGCCAATCGCCCCTCGCTGCGGGAAAGCCGTGTGGTCGGCCTTGAGCGGCCGCTGTGCCCTCTCGGCGACGTGCCTCGCGCCAGCGCGTCGTCAGGCGCGATGGATCAATTCAGCGACGCAGCTTTCATGCGATATTCGCCGTCGCGTCCACGTTTGAAGATTTCCTGGACTTGTGGGTGCCGAAGGGGATCTCGAGACGTATCAGGCACGAGATTTTGCTCGGACACATAGGCGATGTATTCGACCTCTGCGTTTTCCGCGAGCAGGTGGTAGAAAGGCTGATCCTTCGCGGGCCGTACCTCCTCGGGGATCGACGCGTACCATTCCTCGGTGTTGCTGAAAGTGGGGTCGACGTCGAAGATCACCCCGCGGAACGGATGAATACGGTGTTTCACCACCTGTCCGATGGAGTATTTTGCCGTCCGGAATTTCATGCGCAGGCTCCGATTTCGTCGTCGCTTAGGGCCTCGTGGACGACAGTGTCAATCGCGCATTCGAATCACGTCCGATTCTCGCCGAAGAGTAGCGCTTTTGGATGGTATCGGCGCGGAAAATTCGACCGCGAAGGGGTTCATGCTCAGCCGCTCTTCTTGATTTTTTTGAGCACTCTATACTTGAAGTTCTCATGTTTTGCCTTTGCCGGTCGTCTTAGTTGACTGAAATCACAATGACTTTTTCGAGGTGGTCGACTCGTTTTCAAAGAGCGGCAGCAGTGTGTCATTTTCGCGCCAGTATCGTATTTTCGGCGCAACCTTTGCCATTCCGGCTTGGTTCGGCGCCGATACTGTTGCTAGATGGTGGGCGAAGGGGGAAGAGACGCCGGGCTGATTCCGGACGCGCTCGCGATTCGAGGTCGAAATGCAGCTATTTCGAGGCTTGGCGACCGCGTTGGCCACCATGGTCGTGATGGTTGCGTCGCATCCCTTCGCGCATGCCGAGACGCTCGAATCCGCCCTCGTCAAAGCCTATCACAACAACCCTCAGCTCAACGCTCAGCGCGCCAGCGTGCGCGCGACGGATGAAGGGGTGTCGAGGGCTCAGGCAGGTTATCGACCCAAAATCACCGTGTCGGGCGAGATCGGTGCCTCAGCTATCAATTATCGCCAGCCGAACCCCGCTTTCGGCACGTCCCTCCTCGAGCCGCGAACCATCATCCAGGATCAGAGGATCCTTCCACGGGGGGCAGGCGCACAGCTGAACCAGATGATCTTCGATTCGGGCGCGACGTCGAACTCAGTTCGCCAGGCCGAGAGCCTTGTTCTCGCGGCGCGCGAGACCTTGCGCAATACCGAGGAGACCGTGCTGTTCAGCGGCGCGAGCTCATACATGGACGTGTTGCGCGATACGGCAACGCTTGATCTTCAGAAAAGCAATGTGGACGTTCTCGAAGAGCAGCTGCGCCAGACGCGCGACCGGTTCAACGTCGGCGAGGTCACGCGCACGGACGTCGCGCAAGCAGAATCGCGGCTCGAGGGTGCGCGCTCTCAGGTGAGTCAGGCCGAGGCAAACCTGAAGACGAGTATCGCGACCTTCCGCCAGATCATCGGCGTCGAGCCGAGGACCTTGGCGCCGGGACGGCCCATCGATCGCCTTTTGCCGGCCTCTCTCGACGCCGCGGTGCATATCGCGCTCGCGGAAAATCCGGCAATTGTCTCGGCGTTCCACAACGTGGACGCGGCCGAATTTCAAGTGAAGATCGCGGAAGCCGCTCTCGGCCCCAATCTCTCGCTCAACGCCAGCGTGACGTCGCAGTGGGACGTGATCAGAAGCAATGACCAGCAGGCCAATGCCACGGTTTCCGCCACGCTGAATGTACCCATCTACCAGGGTGGCGCGGAATACGCGCAAATCCGGCAGGCGAAGGAGACACTCGGCCAGCAGCGCCTGCTCGCCGACCAGGTGAGGGACCAGGTGCGCCAGCTCGTCGTCTCTTCCTGGGGAAATCTGGACGCTTCGAAGGCGCAAATCCTCGCCGCACAAGCGCAAATCTCATCATCCGAAGTGGCGCTGAATGGTGTGCGCGAGGAGGCGAAGGTCGGCCAGCGAACCACGCTCGACGTTCTCAACGCCCAGCAGGATTTGCTTAACGCGCGCGTCGCTCTGGTGTCGGCCCAGCATGACCGGGTGGTGAACTCTTATCAGCTCCTCGAAGGCGTGGGCCGCCTGACGCTGGAGTTCGTTTCTCCGAGCGTTCAAAAATACGAACCCGGCGTGCACTATCAACAAGTGCGCGACTTGTGGTGGGGAACCCAAACTCCCAGCGGAAAGTAACGCTCAACCACCAAGGCGGGGGAAATCGCAGGAAAATCGCCGCCGCCGCGTGTGCGTACGTTGCGAATTCGCTAAGCTTCCAAAAGGCTCCGGGTGATTCGTTTTAGGTCTGGCGCGCGTTCGCGAGCTGTGCGCCTCCTGGCCGAATGGAGAACAAGCATCGATGTCCGCTTCCGCGCAGAGAGCCGCCGAACCGAGCATGGAGGAGATTCTCGCATCCATCCGGCGCATCATTGCCGACGACAAGTCGAGGACGCCAATCGGGCAAGCGAGGCTCGTCTCTGTTGCGGACACGGCTTCCGAGAAGCCTCCCGCGGATGCAGGAGCCAGCCACCCTCAGGACGTAAGCGCCGAGCCTGTTCAACTGCCGGTCAGCGAGGCGCAAACCTTCGGGGAAGGGCGTGAGGTATTCTCGGCCCCTGAGGCGCAGCGCTCAGCCGAACCGCAGGCGAGGGCGCCAGCACCGTCTCCTCTGGCGAGCCTCGCCGAGGAGGGAGCGTCCGCGAGGTCTGCGCCAAGCGTCAAAGCCTTCGGGACGGGGATCACTTCCGCAGAGGTGCTTCCTTCTCATGCGAACGCGTTTCCCATGTCACGCGCCGACAACCCCACAAGCGCGCCCGAGCCCCCTGAGGGTCGGAGCCTGCCGGGCGAGAGCTTGACTGGAGATGTGGTGGAGCGAGCGCCCGCGTCGCCGCTCGAAAGCGAGCGGTCGGATGAGTGGGATGCGGACGCTGCTTTGTCGCGCGTCTTTTCACCTGAACTCGAGTCCGCGCGCCGCATGCAGGCCGAACCGGATCCGGAGCTTGCCTCGCCCTCGCCGCGCTTGGCGCAGGCCTGTGCGCAGGATCGCGAGGCGAGGCGACCATCGGCGCTCTCCGCCTCGCGTCTTCACCCCGGAACGCAGGAAGCGCCCACAATGCTTTCGGGCGAGGCGGACAGGGCGGTCACCCGGGCCTTCAGCGACCTCAATCGCGGCGTGCTCAGTGAGAATGTTCGCAGCCTCGAGGATGTCGTGAAGGAGATGCTCCGTCCGCTTCTCAAGGCTTGGCTCGACGATAATCTCCCCCGCATCGTGGAGCGTCTCGTTCGGACGGAAATCGAACGGGTGGCGCGGGGGCGCTCCGAGTAGCGTGCAGCCGCGTCACCTGCTTTTTGACCTCGACGGCACGATCACCGATCCAGCGCCGGGCATCATTGGTTCGGTGATCCACGCGCTCGAGACGCTCGGCGTCGAGGCGCCTCAATTCGGGAGCCTCCATTGGACCATCGGCCCGCCGCTTCGTGCAAGCTTTCGACGTTTGCTCGGTGGAGACGAGCGTGTCGAGGAGGCGTTGGCAATCTATCGGTCGCGCTACCGAGATGGAGCAATGTTCGAGGCGACACTCTATGAAGGCGTGGCGGAGGCGATCGGCGCGCTGGCGAAGGATGGTTACACCCTGGTGCTTGCGACCTCGAAGCCGCATGTGTTTGCCCGACCGATACTCGCGCACTTCGCGCTCGCCCAGCATTTCGCCGCGATCCACGGGGCGGAGCTCGACGGGCGCCATGACGACAAGGGTCAACTGATCGGTCATATCTTGAAGGTCGAGCAGGTCGATCCTGCAAGCGCGCTCATGATCGGGGACCGCGAATACGATGTGAGGGGCGCCGCCCGTCACGGCATCTCGACGATCGGCGCGCTTTGGGGGCATGGCGGAGAGGCCGAGCTCCGCGCGGCAGGAGCCGTGGCACTTTGCCGAAGTCCTGCTTCGCTCCCCGATCTGGTCAAGGATGCATTCCCCTTGGCAAACACGGGTTGAGCGAGATCGGCCCGCAGGCTCACGCGGTGACCCACTCGCTCAATTGCGTGACCGCGGAGTCGATCTCGTCGAAATGCTCGATGACGACATCCGGAGCGAGCCTTGCCACAGGCACGTCCGTGTACCCGAAACTCACGGCGATGACCGGGGTTTCGGCGGCGCGGGCAGTGTCGATGTCGGTTTTGGAATCGCCAACCATGATCGCGGGCACCATCCGGCCCGTGGCAAGACGCACCGTCTCGGTGAGATGGCGAGGGTCGGGCTTGCAGAAGGCAAATGTATCTCGCCCGCAGATCGCCGCGAAGCGCGAGGCGACCCCGAGATCCGCTAGGAGTTGTCGCGACAACGCTTCGTTCTTGTTGGTGCAGACGGCCAGCGTATGGCCGCGATGCGAGAGGCGCTCGAGCGCCGCTTCGACACCGGGAAAGAGACGCGTTCGGTCCGTGAGGTGGTCGCCATAATGGTGCAGAAAATCCGCAAATAAGATCTCGAGCCGTTCCGGCGAGAGGGCGCGCCGCTGCAAGGTGAAGCCCCGTTGCAGGAGCGCGCGACTTCCTTGGCCGATGAGATCGCGAGCCGAAGCCAGCGGTATTGCATCGAGCCCTTCCCGTTCAAGGATGAGATTCAAGGTCGCGATGAGATCGGCCGCCGTGTCCGCGAGCGTTCCGTCGAGATCGAAGACGATGATCGGAAGCGAAGAAGAGATGGGCATGGCCGAGCGATTCCTTGCACCTCAGTCGGTCGCACGCTCCGTTGGTTTGTGCAAGTGCGGATGCCGAAGCCTTGCCGCATCGGTACTGCTGTCGGACGCGTCACGTGCTTCGCAGTCTCGCAAAGCCCCTGATCACAGCTCACCGGCGATGCTATTGTGAGGTCAAGCGAATCGTTCGCTCTCTCATCGCCTCCGATGCAATCGGGTTCTTGGAGGGTTCATGCTTTCTTTGCGCAAGGCGAGACGCCGGTTTTTTGGATGGGTCGCGCTTATCTTCGCGCTCTGTGCGAGCTCGGTCTCGTGGGCGGCGGGGTCTTACGAATTCGTGGCAGCGCCGGCGACAGACCTCAACCGCGTCTATCGGGTCGATCGCTCGACCGGCGAGATGGGAGCGTGCCAGTATGGGCTTCAGGAGGGCACGATCGGCGTGACCATCTGCTACCCGGCGGGGGAGGGTGGTGGTGCGCAGGCGCCGGGCGATTACTCGATCATGGCCTCGCGGCACGATCGGGAATCCGGCGTGTTCCGGCTCAACCTTCGCACGGGTGAAATGAGCAATTGCTACGTGCTCGAGGAGAAGGTCGTGTGCACCCCGCCCGCGAAATAGGCGAGCGTGAGAGCAAAATCTTCAGGAGCGCGCGAGCCGCGCGTGTGACAAGACGAGGACGGGGATTAGGGACAGGACCGCGGTGAGCGCGAAGGCTGTCGCGTAGTTTCGCGACGCCGCAAGCGAAAAGGCAAAGAGCGCGGGACCTGCCACATAACCGAAGAAGACGATGAGCGTTGCGCCCGAAGTTGTCTGCGCGACCTTTCCTTTCGGCGCCTCGCGCGCGATCTCAGCAAGCTGAATGCCGTTCCAGCTCGACATGGTGATGCCCGCGATTGCCGAGAGAAGCATGAGAGCGGCGGGGGACCACTGCGGGTTCGTCATCGCATAGACGATGCTGGTCACGGCTGAAGCAAGGCTGAGGACGCGAAGCACGGGGATTCCAGAGCCGACCCGGTCGGCAAGCCATCCCAGCGCGATTCTTCCCGGAATGCCCGTGAGCTGGGTCATGGCGAAGATGGTCCCGCTCGTGACGAGGTCAAGATCGAGCCCTTGATTGAGGTAGGTCACGAGAAAGGCGAAAAGCGACCCCTGCGCACAGGCGAAGAAGATGCCCGAGAGTGTGAGGCGGCGCAGCCTTGCCGAATCGCGCATCATTCGGAAGGGGGCGAGGATGTTCGCGGGCGAGAACAGCAATCCGATCGCCGTCGATTGGGCTCGGTCGCGATCGGCATCGATGGCGGCCCTCACGCGCTGCGCGATGAGAATGGTCGCAAAGGGGATGAGCGCGGTGAGCGCCAGGGCCAAATGGAGGCCGACCGCTTCGACGAGCCGCGGCAGCACCAAGCCCGAAAGCACGCCGCCAAGCGGCACTCCGGCCTGCTTGAGCGAGAAGATCAAGGTGCGCCGATTGACTGGTGCGAGGCGCAAAAGCACGTCGCTTCCGGCAGGCGCGGACGGCCCATATCCAAGCCCGATGAGAGAGCTCGAGGCAAATTGCGTCGGGGCAAAGGGAATAATGAGGAAAAGCACCCCGACGATCCCCGTGGCGAGCCCGGTTTGCAATGCCCGGATTGGGCCGAGCCGCGCAACGAGGGGGTTGCCTGCGGCCAAGAAGAGGATCGATCCCGCGGTGCCGGCCGCCGCAAGGTAGCCGACGCTATCGAAAGGCAGTCCGGAGGCGGCCATGAGCACCGGCGCGAGCGTCGGGATGAGCCGGCTGAGATAGGAAAGCGCCGTCTGGATCAGAACGGTGGCCGCGAGCGCCATCACCCAGCCGGACCGCCTGGAGGTGCTCTCGGCGGCGGCAGGGGCCAATGCTTGCGCTGATGCCGGTGCTGGTGCTGGAGTGGGCCCGCTTCGCCTTGCCGGGTTTTCTGCCTGTTGGTTCACGCCCTGGTTTCAACCGCTTTCAGAGGTATCAGCCCACCGGTTTTCGCGCGCTGCTCTATCCACCAGGCGCTGTATGCGCTCACGACGGCCGCAAAAAGAATGTAGGCGCAGATGAACCAGGGCCTGCCCTCGTTCAGCGGCAGGAGCGCCGTGGCGATGATCGGGGTGAGACCAGAGGCGAAAATTCCCGAGAACTGATAGACGAAGCTCACACCCGTATAGCGCACGCGCGTGTCGAAAAGATCGGAGAACAAGGCCGCCTCAGGCCCGTAGCATGCGGCATAAAAGATCCCGAAAGGCACGATGATCGAAAGCCAGATCAGGTGAACATTTCCCGAGCTCTCGAGGATCAGCAAGAACGCGGGGAAAGCGGAAAAGCCGGTGATGAGCGCGCCGAGCGCATACACCTTGCCTCGCCCGTAGTGGTCCGACAAATGGCCGAAGATCGGGATGAAGACGCACATCACGAGCGCGGCGAGCATGACGCCGAGCAACGCATCCGTCCGCGCGATGTGCAGCGTGTTCACGAGGTAACCGATCATGAAAACGGCGAAGATATTGAAGAACACGCCGTCGATATAACGGGCGCCCATGCCCGCGATGATATTCGCCGGATACTCCTTGATCATGTCGATGAAAGGCATTCGCGCTTCGCCCCGCTTGGCCTTGAGCGCCGCGAATTCCGGGGTCTCGAAGATCCGCAGGCGAATATAGATGCCGATGCCGACGAGGATCGCGCTGAGCAGGAAAGCGACGCGCCAGCCCCAGGCCAGGAACTCGGCATCGCTCAACACATAGGAGAACCAGGCGACAACTCCCGAAGCGAGGCAAAGCCCGATGGAGAGGCCGATTTGCGGCAGGCTTGCAAAGAGTCCGCGCCGGGAAGGCTTTGCATATTCATAGGTCATGAGCACAGCGCCACCCCATTCCCCGCCGAGCCCGATGCCTTGGAGGACGCGCAATACGAGCATCAGGATGGGCGCCGCGACCCCGATTTCCTGGTAGGTCGGCAAGAGACCGATGAGGAAGGTCGCGACCCCCATGATCAAAAGAGTTAGGACGAGCATGTTTTTGCGGCCGAGCCGATCGCCGAAATGGCCGAAGATCACCCCGCCCAAGGGGCGCGCCACGAAGCCCACCGCGAAGGTCGCATAGGCAAGAAGCGTCGATATGAGGGGATCGCTCGCCGGAAAGAAGAGCTTGTTGAAAACGGTGCCGGCCACCACCCCATAGAGGAAGAAGTCGTACCATTCGATCGTGGCCCCGATCATGCTGGCGACCACCACACGGCGCAGTTGCCGGCCGTTTTCCGCGTTCGATCCCACAGTGCCCTCCTATTGACCCTCGTGGCCCGCGAGTGTCGTTTGAGAACACGGGCTCAGCATGAGGCCAGCCTTATCGATTCGCTGGGACCACGCAACTGCGTGGTCATGGACATCGGGCCGAAAACGATCCCTGCGCGTTCCGTTCGCCAACCGGTTGCTTTCAGCGGACCCGCCGCTATAGTCCGCGCCGAATTTCGAGGATGGCGCGCACGGGAGCCGTGAATTCGGCCTCGCAAGCGCGCCGAGGAGTCCAATCCCTTGTTCATCACCCCAGCCTACGCGCAGGCATCCGGCGGCCTCGGCACGACTGACATGCTCGTGCAATTCGCACCTCTCATCTTCGTCTTCGCCATCATGTACGTGCTGCTTTTCCGTCCCCAGCAGAAGCGCGCGGCGGAGCACAAGCTGATGATCAAGAATGTGCGGCGTGGCGATACGATCGTCACCAATGGGGGTATTGTCGGGCGAGTGACGAAGGTCATCGACGACAACGAGCTCGAGGCCGAGATCGCCGATAATGTGCGGGTGCGCGTCGTGCGCTCGATGATCGCCGAAGTGCGTGCCAAGGGAGAGCCGGTGAAGGCCGATATGCCGAAGCCGGCGAAATGAAGGCCAAACGAGCGTCTGAAAAGTCCTCCGCCGCGCCTGTCCGTGGTTGAAGGACAAAGGAGAAGTTCAAGCGGTGCTGCGCTATTCGCGAGCCAAGATCATCGGCGTATTGCTGACCGTCGTGCTCGGCCTTCTCTTCGTGATGCCGAATTTCCTTTCCCAGGGCGCGCGCGACGCCTTGAGGAACGGTTTCGGCTTTTTGCCGTCCGGCTTGCTGCCGCATCAATCGATCGTGCTTGGGCTCGATCTGCAAGGCGGCTCGCATGTGCTTTTGCAGGTCGATGCCGCCGCCATCGCGAAAACGCAAATCAATCAATTGCGGGACGATGTTCGACGAATCCTGCACGACCAGAAGGTTGGTTTTCCGGGAGGCATCACGGTGACCCAACGCGGCGTCGAGGTGCGCATCCCCGACCCGGCCGAGCGCGCGCGTGTCATGGGAGCGCTGAGGGATCTCGGCCAGCCCGTCGGCAATGCGGGTTTTGGCGGCCCGCGCACGCTCGATGTGACGGAAGGCAATGACGGGCTCGTTCGCCTTGTCATCACGGATGCCGGCGTCACGGACAAGGTGCGCCACGCGGTCGACCAATCGATCGAAGTGATCAGGCGGCGCGTCGACGCGCTTGGCGCGACCGAGCCGAACATCCAGCGGCAGGGCAACGACCGCATTCTCGTCGAAGTGCCGGGCTTGCAGGACCCGCAAAAGCTCAAGGACCTCCTCGGCCAAACGGCGCATCTCGAATTTCGCTTTGTCGCCGATCAAGGGGCGGCGCCCGGCGACGTCGAGCAGCTCCCTTCACAGGAGACGGGGGGAACGCTCCCTGTGGAAAAGCAAGTGATCGTCGACGGCGCCGACCTCGTCGACGCGCAGCCCGGTTTCGATCCGCGCACCAACGAGCCCATCGTGAATTTCCGCTTCAACGTGCGAGGCGGCCAGCGTTTCGGGCGCGCGACCGCGGAAAATGTCGGACGTCTCCTCGCGATCGTGCTCGACAACAAGGTGATCTCGGCGCCGCGGGTGAACGGGCCGATTCCGGGAGGCCAGGGACAGATCTCCGGCCGCTTCACGGTGGAAGCCGCGAGCAACCTTGCGGTGCTGCTGCGTGCCGGCGCCTTGCCGGCTCCGCTCACCATCGTCGAGGAACGCACGGTCGGCCCCGGGCTTGGGGCGGATTCGATTGCGGCCGGCAAGCTTGCGACCTATGTGGCCTCGGCCTTCGTCGCGCTCTTCATGTTCGCGGTCTACGGCGTCTTCGGCTTTTTCGCCAATTTCGCCCTGCTCATCCACGTGATGTTCATCTTCGCGCTGATGTCGGCGTTTGGCGCGACGCTCACGCTGCCGGGCATCGCCGGCATCGTTTTGACGATCGGCACTGCCGTCGACTCGAACGTGCTCATCTATGAGCGCATTCGAGAGGAGGTGCATAACGGGCGCGCTCTTGTTTCGGCACTCGAAGCGGGCTTCACGCGCGCTTTCGCGACCATCATCGATTCAAATGCCACGATGTTGATCGCGGCCTTTATTCTCTTCCTGATGGGATCGGGGCCGGTGAAGGGCTTCGCCCTCACCATGGTGTTCGGCGTGCTCACCACGGTGATCACCGCCGTCACCATGACGCGCATGATGATCGGCCTGTGGTATCGCGTGCGCCGGCCGCAGGTCCTGCCTTTCTGAGGGAATGCGCATGAAGCTTCTTCGCATCATTCCTGACGGCACGAAGTTCCGGTTTGTCCGGTTTCGCAAAGTGAGCTTCCCCTTCTCGGCGGCTTGCTCTCTCGTCGCGGCCTTCCTCTTCATCACGGTCGGCCTCAACTTCGGCATCGATTTCACGGGTGGCACGCTCATCGAGCTGCAGGCGAAATCCGGCAAGGCCGATGTCGCGCTCTTGCGCCAAACCCTAGAGGGTTTGGTCAACGGCGAGGTCCAGGCACAAGAGTTCAACAATGGCGAGGGTGTCTCATTGCGCTATGGCGCCCAGCCCGGAGGCGAGCAGGCGCAAAGCGAGACGGTGCGCAAGGTGCATGCGGCGCTCGATCCGAACTATGAATTCCGGCGCGTCGAGACGGTGGGTCCGCGCGTTTCGGGCGAGCTCGTGCAGAACGGCACCATCGGCGTTCTCCTCGCGATCGTGGCGGTGCTCGTCTATCTGTGGTTTCGGTTCGAGCTGCAATTCGCCATCGGCGCCATCATCGGCACCATGCACGACATCGTGCTCACCATGGGTTTCTTCCTGATCACGCGCATCGAATTCAACATGACGTCGATCGCAGCGATCCTGACGATCATCGGCTATTCGCTCAACGAGACCGTCGTGGTCTTCGACCGGACGCGCGAGCTCTTGCGCCGGTATCGGCGCATGCCGATAGCCGAGCTTCTCGATCTTTCCGTGAACTCGACATTGGCGCGGACCTCGATGACGGCGACGACCGCGGCCTTGTCGCTCCTCGCACTCGTGGTCTTCGGCGGGCAGGCGATCGAGGATTTCGCCAAGGTGATGCTGTGCGGCGTAATCGTCTCCACCTACTCGGCGATTTTCATCTCTTCGCCTTCACTCATCTATCTCGGCGTGCACGGCAAGACGGATGCGGAGATCGCCTCTGAGGAGAAGGGCAAGCTCGCGGCTGCAAAGAAATCGACGAGCGCGCGCGCCTCGGCGTGATGCATTCCGCAAGCCATCGGCGCGCTGCAAAGGTCGACGTGCGCAAGCGGCAGGCAGGTCTTTATCGATGACGAGCGAAAACGAGCAAATCCGTTTTCTCCCGGGCCGCCATCAGCTCGATGCCTATGGCAATGGCGGCTTCCGCTTTGCCGGCATGAGCCATCGCGGCTCGATCCTGGCGCTGCCTTCCGGCGTTCGGGCATGGCCGGTGCGCAGCGTTTCCGAGATCGATGCGACCGCTCTCGCGCCCATCATTGCGGAGGCCGAGGCGATCGACGTTCTTCTCCTCGGTACGGGCGCACAGCCCTCCTTCATCGAGGAGAGTGTGCGCGCGCCTTTGGCTGCGGCAGGAATTCGCCTCGATGCCATGCAGACCGGGGCTGCGGCTCGCACCTACAACGTACTGATCGCCGAAGACAGGCGTGTCGCTGCGGCACTCATCGCCGTGGGCTGAGGCGCATCCCTCATCTCCCAAGATCGAGCGCATCATGGCAAAACTGGTTCCCGAGCTTTATTGCTCGAATTTCGCGCGCAGCCTCCATTTTTATGTGGACCTCCTCGGCTTTCGCGTTCTCTACGATCGCGCCGAAGAAAGATTCGCGTATCTCGCTCGCGATGGCGCGGAGCTCATGATCGAGCAGCCGACAGGCCGCATCTGGCTCGCGGGCGAGCTCACGCATCCCTTCGGAAGAGGGGTCAATCTACAGATCCAGATCTCCGGGATCGACGCGTATCACGAAAGATGCAGAGCCGAGGGCGTTTCGATGTTCCTTCCGCTCGAGGAGAAGCTCTACCGGCGCGCGGACATGCTCCTTCGCTGCCGCCAGTTCCTCGTGCAGGACCCCGATGGTTATCTGTTGCGCTTTCAGGAAAGGCTCGGGACCCTCCCAGCCGCGAATAGCCCGGGCAAGCCCCCGTGACGTCGAGCCCGGTGGAAAAGAGCGCCGGAGCGAGCGGACATGGGGTGCAATGGGGCGCGCGCCACGCTACATAAGGCGTTCTAGAAACGTTCAGGGCCACACGAACTTCATGTCAGCCCCCAAACCTCCGCCGAAGCCAGCGCTGAAATCGCCTTCGCGCGCCGACCCGAGCGCGGTTGAGAGGCTCTTCGAGGCGCCGCAACGCGTGATCTCGATCCGTGGCGCGCGAGAGCACAATCTCAAGGGTGTCGACCTCACAATTCCGCGTGACAAGCTCGTCGTTTTCACTGGTCTTTCTGGCTCGGGCAAGTCGTCGCTTGCCTTCGACACGATCTACGCGGAAGGCCAGCGCCGCTATGTCGAGAGCCTCTCGGCCTATGCCCGTCAGTTCCTCGAAATGATGCAAAAGCCCGATGTCGATCTCATCGAAGGGCTCTCGCCGGCGATCTCCATCGAGCAGAAAACGACATCGAAGAATCCACGCTCGACGGTAGGCACCGTCACGGAAATCTACGATTACATGCGCCTTCTTTGGGCGCGCGCCGGCGTCCCCATCTCACCGGCCACGGGTCTGCCCATCGAAAGCCAAACCGTTTCGCAAATGGTCGATCGGGTGCTCGCTCTGCCCGAGAAGACGCGGCTCTATCTTCTTGCACCGGTCGTCCGGGGACGAAAGGGCGAATATCGCAAGGAGATGCTCGAATTTCAGAAAAAGGGCTTTCAGCGGGTTAAGATCGACGGCGCCTTCTACGAACTCGATGCCGCGCCCGCGCTCGACAAGAAAATCAAGCACGACATCGATGTCGTGGTGGATCGTCTCGTCGTGCGTGCGGATATCGCCGCGAGGCTATCGGAAAGCCTCGAAACCGCGCTCGATCTCGCCGACGGCATCGCCATCGTCGAATTCGCAGACGAGAAGGACGAAAGAGGCGCAGAAAAGCGCATCACCTTCTCCTCGAAATTCGCCTGCCCGGTCTCGGGGTTCACGATACCCGAAATCGAGCCGCGCTTGTTTTCCTTCAACAACCCCTATGGCGCTTGCCCGGTGTGCGACGGGCTCGGCCATGAGATGCGCATCGATCCCGAGCTCGTTGTACCCGATGAGAACGCGACGTTGAAGCGCGGCGCCATCGCGCCCTGGGCACGCTCGACCTCCCCTTACTATGGGCAGACGCTCGACGCGCTCGCCAAACATTTCCGTTTTTCGACATCGGCGCGCTGGCGCGAGCTTCCCGAGGCGACGAAGCGCGCCATCCTCTACGGCTCGGGCGAGGAGAAGGTGCGCATGGCCTATGATGACGGCTTGCGCGCCTATGAGATCGAAAAGCCCTTCGAAGGCGTGATCCGCAATCTCGAGCGCCGCTACAAGGAGACGGACAGCGAATGGGCGCGCGAGGAGATCGGGCGCTACATGTCCGAGACGCCTTGCGAGGCGTGCAAGGGGCGCCGCCTCAAGCCCGAGGCGCTGGCCGTGAAGGTCGCCGGCGACGACATCGCGCAGGCGACACGCCGCTCCGTGCGCGAGGCGCTCGACTGGTTCGCGACGCTTCGCGGGAGGCTCACGTCAAAGCAGAACGAGATCGCGCACCGCATCTTGAAGGAGATCAACGATCGTCTGCGTTTCCTCGTCGATGTGGGCCTCGAATACCTCACCTTGTCGCGCGCCTCGGCAACCTTGTCGGGCGGAGAGAGCCAGCGCATTCGTCTGGCTTCACAGATCGGCTCGGGTCTCACAGGTGTTCTCTACGTTCTCGACGAGCCCTCGATCGGCTTGCATCAGCGCGACAATGCGCGGCTCCTGGAAACGCTGAAAAGGTTGCGCGATCTCGGCAATACGGTGATCGTCGTCGAGCACGACGAGGATGCGATTCTCGCCGCCGATTACGTGGTCGACGTCGGACCGGGCGCCGGAATCCACGGCGGCGAGATCGTTGCCGAAGGCTCGCCCGCCGAGGTGATGGCCAATCCGAATTCACTCACGGGCAAATATCTCACGGGAGCGCTCTCCATTGCGATTCCTCGCGAGCGGCGCAAAGCGCTCAAAGGGCACAGTTTGCGCATCATCGGTGCGCGCGGCAACAATTTGAAGGGAGTGACGGTCGATATTCCGCTCGGTCTTTTCACCTGCATCACGGGCGTCTCGGGCGGCGGCAAATCCACGCTCACCATCGACACTCTCTATCGAGCGGCGGCGCGTCGGCTCAACGGCTCTCATGAGCATCCTGCCCCGCATGATCGGATCGAGGGTTTGGACAAGCTCGACAAGGTGATCGACATCGATCAATCGCCCATCGGGCGCACACCCCGCTCGAACCCTGCGACCTACACGGGGGCGTTCACGCCGATCCGCGATTGGTTCGCCCAATTGCCGGAGGCGAAGGCGCGTGGCTACCAGCCGGGCCGCTTCTCGTTCAACGTAAAGGGCGGTCGCTGTGAAGCCTGCCAGGGCGATGGCGTCATCAAGATCGAGATGCATTTTTTACCCGACGTCTACGTTACTTGCGACGTGTGCAAGGGCAAGCGCTACGATCGCGAGACGCTCGAGGTGAAATATCGCGGCAAGTCGATTGCCGACGTGCTCGACATGACGGTCGAGGAAGCCGGCGATCTCTTCGCCGCCGTGCCCGCGATCCGCGACAAGATGAGAACGCTGGCGCGCGTGGGGCTCGACTATGTACATGTCGGTCAGCAGGCAACGACGCTCTCGGGAGGCGAGGCGCAGCGCGTCAAGCTAGCCAAGGAATTATCGAAACGCGCGACGGGCCGCACGCTCTACATTCTCGACGAGCCGACGACCGGACTTCACTTCCACGATGTCGCCAAACTTCTCGAAGTGCTCCACGAACTCGTCGAGCAGGGCAACACCGTCGTCGTGATCGAGCATAATCTCGAGGTGATCAAGACGGCCGATCACATCATCGATCTCGGGCCCGAGGGCGGAGATGCCGGAGGCACGATCGTGGCCACGGGCACGCCCGAGGCGGTGGCGCGCGTGCCCTCGAGCTACACCGGCAAGTTCCTCGAGGAGGTTCTGGAGCGCCAACCCGCTCCGCGTGCCTCGTCCAAGGAAGGCCGACGGACAGCGGCTGAATGAGGAGCGCGCGAAGCTCCGTGGCGCAGCTATTTTGCCGTCACGCTGAAATGCGCCCACATACCTTGATGCATATGCCCGGCTTGATTGCAGTATAGAACATAGCGTCCCGGTTTCAGGTTCACGGAAAGATGGCCCGATTTTCCGGGCTCGAGCTCCGACACCTCGCCGAGGCTTTTCACCTTTGCTTCGATCACCTCGTCCTTCTTTGAATCATAGGGAAAAGATGAGGGGTCGTGATCGGTTTTCACCACGATCATCTCGTGCACGAGGCTTTTGGAGTCGTTGACGGCTTCGAAGCGAACTTGGCCGGCCGGAACACTGTCGCGGTCCAATTTCATCTGCATGGATTTGATTGCATCGTCGGTGGAGGGGTCTTGCAGCTCCACCTTCACGATCGTTGCCGCGGCCGCGGGAAAAGAGCTCGCGACGAGGATGGCCAAGACCATGAGCGTGCGGAAACTCCCATGCCGTCTCATTGCTTGTCTCCAGAAGTTCGCGTTACGAAAATTGCGGCGCCCCGAAAGCGGGTTCATCCTGCTCCGCACAGCTAGTCTAGAAGAGATTGGTCGAAAACGACTCTTTTTCGTAATGGTTCCGCCGGCTTTCCCCATTTCCGCGAGCTCGCATTCGCCTCCGGATGTCGGCATTGGCTTACCGCACCTCCCCACCAAACCCTCGTTGCAGCATGGTGATGCGGTCGAGCGCCGGTTGGGGCAGGGGGCCCTTGCGCACCGCAGCGAGGGCGTGCTGCCATTGCTCGAGGCTTGCCATGCCGACGAGGATCGTGCCCATCGCTGGGTGCGAGATCGCAAATCGGATCGCGGCCTCGGCAAGGTTCGCGGCGTGTCCTTCCTCGACCAGCGGAAGGAAACGGCGGGCGCGCTCGAGGTCGCCCTCATAGCTCAGCGCCGAGCCGATCGGGGCGGGCGCCGGTGAGGCGACCGGGTGGCGTTCGGCACTGCCGGAGAGCGCACCGCCGGCGAGCACCCTGATCCCGACCACGCCGACGCCCGACGCCTGCGTGTGCCCGAAGAGGGAGCCGTAGTCTTGCGCCGGGTAGTGGGCCGGCACCGCGCTTGCCGCCGAAGGATTGAGCATGTTGTAGACCACCTGCGCGCCGTCGAAGACGCGCGCATCGGTCACCTGCTTCAACGCCTCGGTATCGCCGATCCCGGTGAAGCCGAGAAACTGCACCTTCCCTTGTCTCCGCAGCCGATCGAAAGCGGGCACCACCTCGTCGAGCACTTGCCAAACGCCGAGCGCCTTCTCGTCGCTTTGCGCCCTGATCGGGTTGTGCAAATAGAAGATGCCGACGCGCTCGAGGGCAAGACGCCTGAGGCTGGATTCGAGCGATCGCGCGACCGCATCGCCGATTCGTCCGAAATCCGCCGCCGGCAATTCGACCTTGGTGCCGACGATCGCGTTCGTTGCACGCAGCTTCCCGAGCACGCGGCCGAGATTGCTTTCCGAGGCGCCGTTCCCGTATTGCACGGCCGTGTCGAAATAATTCACCCCCGCTTCGAGCGC
Organism: Hyphomicrobiales bacterium; assembly: GCA_019247605.1. Classification (GTDB taxonomy): domain Bacteria; phylum Pseudomonadota; class Alphaproteobacteria; order Rhizobiales; family Beijerinckiaceae; genus GAS188. The sequence goes on along the minus strand of JAFBAS010000064.1, from coordinate 1,073 downwards.
TTGCGAGACGGCGCGTTCCTGATCGGCCGGCTCGCCGCGCACCATGAGGCCGCCCACCGCCCCGCAGCCGAAGCCAAGGATCGAGATGGAAAGCCCCGTGCGTCCGAAAACCCGATTCTCCATTGTGTCCTCCCCGTAACCCGTGTTCGTCCAGGAGCGTTCTTCCCTATCTATTCGTCTTATGATAGGAACGCGCTCTCTTGAAGACGGGACGAAAAACTCCCCGTTTTCCAACGGTTAGACCAAGGTCCGGGGCATGGCGCAGTCTGGTAGCGCGGTAGTTTTGGGTACTACAGGTCGCAGGTTCGAATCCTGCTGCCCCGACCAGCCGACGAGAGTGGCGACGCAAAAAGTCTTCGCACCATGCCTTTTCCAGGAGTGAGCACATGAGCGCCCGCATCTATCGCCCCGCTCGAAGCGCCATGCAATCGGGTGCGGGCAACACGAAGCAGTGGCGGCTCGAGTTCGAACCGCAGGAAAAGCGCGATGCCGAACCGCTGATGGGTTGGACTTCCTCCACCGATATGCTGGGCCAGGTGAGACTCTCCTTCGATACGAAAGAAGAGGCCATTGCTTTTGCCAAGCGCGAGGGCATCGCCTTTCGTTTGGAGGAGCCCAAGGAAACAAAGCGCCGGCCGATGTCCTATTCGGACAATTTTCGCTTCAACCGCATCGGCCAATGGACGCACTGAGCGAACCGGCGGCGAAGCCGACTCCGAATGGGCGCGGGTAGTTGTTCAGATTTGCGTGGTAATTGCGTGCCTCCCGCCTTGGGTGGGATGTGCCCTGGCCTTGGATGGCGCTTGCGCGACGCGAGGGTCTCCCGCAAATGAGGCTCAAGGCCCCGTAGCTCAGCTGGATAGAGCAGCAGCCTTCTAAGCTGTTGGTCGCAGGTTCGAGTCCTGCCGGGGTCGCCAGCAATTCCATGTCCGGACCGGACACATGGGTGACAATTCGTTCCTAAGACATGGGTGACAACCTCGGGCCGAACGGGTTGTCGAGGGGCTGCAAAGTCCTCTGCTCCAAGTCGATGAAGCCCAGATCATATCTCATGAAGCTGACGAGCCAAATGC
>JAFBAS010000183.1 GCA_019247605.1 Hyphomicrobiales bacterium | reverse complement strand
AATGAGGGAGGAGAGACATGCGGTCCGCATCGAATGATTCCACTGAAAAAAATCCGGGGGGGGTTCATGTAGGCGGCATCAAGGCACGACGACATTCACGAAGCCGGGAGCGCGCGTCACATTCCCGTGTGCGCCTCGACTCTACTTTGAAATGGCCGCGAGGCTTCAGGAACTACGCTCGCCGGCATCACAGTCAGGCTTGCCTTTGCGCTTATCAGATAATTAGGCGGCACGCGAGTTTGCTGCCGGCTCGCGGGCATTGCAAGTCCATTGTTCCTCGAGCGGCATCTTTCCTTTAAGCTTGCGCCGGGTTGCACCCGGTGGAGGCCGAGCATGATCCGCAAGTTTTTGCCAGCCGTGACCGCACTCCTGGCTGTCGGCACCTTGCCTGTCGCTCTTTTGTCGGCCCACGCTACCGGCCAGAAGAACAGCGTCGTCATCGGCATGACCCTCGAGCCCCCAGGGCTCGATGCCACGACGGGAGCCGCCGCGGCGATCAGCGAGATCACCGACTACAACATTTACGAAGGCCTGACCAAGGTGAACGGCGACGGCTCCGTGGCGCCGCTCCTCGCCTCGAGCTGGACCATCTCGCCGGATGTGAGGACCTACAGCTTCAAGCTCCTTTCCGGCGTCAAATTCCACGACGGTGAGCCTTTCTCCTCCGCCGATGTGAAATTCTCCTTCGAACGCGCCGGCGCGGCAGATTCGACAAACAAGCTCAAGAGCTTTTTCCAGGGCGTCGAGAAGGTCGAGGCGCCCGATGCGCAAACCGCGGTCGTGACCTTCAAGGAAGCAGCGCCTGATGCGCTGTTTCAGCTCGGCCTCTCCCCTGCCGTGATCGTCGATCCGAAGAGCGAGCCCACGAACGCCACGAAGCCCGTCGGCACCGGCCCGTTCAAGCTCGATGATTGGGTGAAAGGCTCGTCCGTCACCATGAGCAAATGGGACGGCTACCGCGATGCCGGCAAGATCAAGCTCGAAAAGGTGACGTTCCGCATCATCAACGATCCGGCGGCCCAGGTCGCCGCCCTGCTCGCGGGCGACGTCGACGCCATTCCGCGCTTCGGCTCCGTGCAGAGCGTCGACGAGTTCAAGAACGATCCGCGCTTCCAGGTGACGGTGGGGGGCACCGAAGGCAAGACGATCATGTCGATCAACAACAAGCGAAAGCCGCTCGACGATGTGGGCGTGAGGCGCGCGCTGGCTTACGCCATCGATCGCAAGGCCATCATCGACGGCGCCATGAACGGCTATGGCACACCGATCGGCTCGCACTACGTGCCGATCGATCCGGGTTACATCGATCTTACCGGCGCCTACCCCTACGACCCGGAGAAGGCGAGAACGCTTCTCAAGGAGGCTGGCGTGGCGACGCCGCTCAAGCTCACCTTGACTTTGCCGCCGCCCGCCTATGCGCGCACGGGCGGCGAGATCATCGCGGCCGAGCTTGCCAAGGTGGGCGTCGAGGTGAAGATCGAGAACGTCGAATGGGCGCAATGGCTCTCGGGCGTGTACAAGGACAAGAATTTCGATCTCACCATCATCAGCCATGTCGAGCCGATGGACCTGATGATCTATGCCGATCCGAACTACTATTTCCAATATGACAGCCAGGCCTTTCGCGACATCATGCGGAAGGTGAACACCACGGTCGATCCACAAGCGCGCAAGAAATATCTCGGCGAGGCGCAAATGCAGCTTGCGACCGATGCGGTGAACGTTTTCCTCTTTCAGCTGGCGCAGATCACCGTCGCGAACGCCAAGCTCAAGGGCTTATGGAAGGATTCGCCCGTCTTCGCGAACGACATGTCGGTCGTGCATTGGGAGTGAGACATGACAGGTTCACGAACTATACCCCTCTACATCAGGGACGAACGAGCCCGGAAATTGGCCCGGAATCTCGCCGCTAAACGAAAGGTGACGATGACCGATGCGGTCATCATGGCGCTCGAGGCAGAGCTTCGGCGAACGAACGAGGAGGAGCCATTGGCGCGCCGCATTGCGCGGATCGCCGACGATTTGGCGCACCATGCGGGGGCCAATCGACAAAAGATGAGCAAGGCGGACATCGACGCCATGTGGGACGATTCCTGACGTTCACTCGATCCGTCAGCGATTGCGCACACGCGATCTTGACTGTCGCCGCCTACACGTAGCGGTGCAATCGCTTGCCTGGAAGCAGATCGTAGGGCGCGCGCCATCCGGGAAGCGCGGTCACCCGTCCGAGCCATGCATGGATCGCCGGATGGCTCCCCGCGAAGTCGTAATCCGTCTCCTCTTTCGGGAACAGCAGATAGCCGATCATCGAGAGATCGGCGATCGTGGCTCGGTTGCCCACCACGAACTGGCGAGTGTGCAAATGCGCCTCGAGGCTGCCAAAAAATCGTCGAGCCGCTTGCGCAGGAAGGCGAGGATTTGCGGGTCGGGTGAAGGCGTGAATACTCGCTGAAACCGATAGGTCGCCATATAGCTCGTGAGCTTGTGGTTGTCCCAGAAAAGCCAGCGCAAGACC
>JAFBAS010000112.1 GCA_019247605.1 Hyphomicrobiales bacterium | reverse complement strand
AGCTGCCGAACCGCACCCATTTCCGCGAGGAGATCAAGCGTGTGCTCGTGCAAACGCATGAAAGACGCGAGCGCTGCGCGATCCTGTTCATCGATCTCGATCAGTTCAAGCAGGTCAACGACACGCTCGGCCATTCGCAGGGCGACGAGCTCCTTTGCGCGGTCGCCGATCGCTTGCGCACCGTCGTGCGCGACAGCGATCTCGTCGCTCGCCTCGGCGGGGACGAATTCGTGATCGTGCAATCGCCGATGCGACGCTCAGATCAGGCGACTTCGCTCGCCAAGCGGATCGTGAGCCTTCTCAACGACACTTTCGATGTCGACGGCCACCAGGTGATCATCGGGGCGAGCGTCGGCATTGCGATCGCACCTCGCGACGGAATCGACGCGGACACGCTCCTGAAGAATGCCGACATGGCGCTCTATCGCGCCAAGGCGGACGGGCGCGGGACCTGGAGATTCTTCGAGAAGGACATGGACATCGAGGCAAAGGCCCGAAGGAGCCTGGAGCTCGACCTGCGCAATGCGCTCGCGGCCGGCGCCTTCGACGTGTTCTATCAGCCGGTCGTCAATTTGCGCACGCAGAAGATCGCGAGCTTCGAGGCTTTGTTGCGCTGGTCGCATCCCGAGCGCGGCATGGTGTCGCCCGCCGATTTCGTTCCAGTCGCCGAGGAGATGGGCATCATCGTCGAGATCGGCAATCTGGTGCTGCAGAAAGCTTGCCTCGAATGCATGAAATGGCCGGGCGAGGTCCACGTCGCCGTGAACATCTCCTCGACCCAGTTCAGCCGAAGCGACGTGACGAAGGCGGTGCGGCAAGCGCTCTCGATTTCGGGCCTCCCCGCGACCCGTCTCGAAATCGAGATCACCGAGACCACCCTTCTCCAGAACACGCACTCCACCCGCGTGGCGCTCGAGACCTTGCGCGAAATGGGAGTGCGCATTTCGCTCGACGATTTCGGCACGGGCTATTCGAGCTTGAGCTATCTGCACAACTTCCCGCTGGACAAGGTCAAGATCGATCGCTCCTTCCTCAAGGGGATCGGCTCGAGCGAACGCTCGCTCACTCTCCTGCATGGCGTCGCGCGCTTGAGCTCGCAACTCGGCATGACGGTCGTCATGGAAGGCGTCGAGACCGAGGAGCAGTTGCAGCTCATTGCCGCCAAGCCCGGCGTCGATCAAGTGCAAGGATATCTGTTCAGCCCAGCGGTGCCGGCAAGCGAAGTGCCCGAGCTGCTCGAGCCTGCGGCGGCGCAGCGCAGCGACGTGAGCAAATGGCCGCCCTCTACCGATACCGAAACGAATATCGTTCGGCTCAAGACGGCGGCCTCCTTCGCGAGGCGCCGGGGAGAAGCCGAAGGTGTGGGCGCGAGCTCGCGCGGCTCGACCACTTCCACGGGATAGGACGACGGGTCTGGCAAGTCTCGCCGCCGTTGGGCTAGACTTCAATCCATGCCCACGCTTGCCGATCCTGGAATCACCGCGAGCTTGCTGCGCTGGCATGTCGATGCCGGCGTCGACCTCGCGCTCGACGATCATCCCCACGACCGTTTTGCCGAAAGTCGTGTCCAGTCGTCCCAACGCGCCGCGCTCGAGCGCGACATTCCCCGGGAAGAGGGCGAGCATCGGCGCCTTCCCACAACGACCGAGCAGCCGCGCCGGCCTGCACCGGCTCCGGCCGCGCAGCGTGCGGCATCCATCGCACCTCTCGAGGCCGCCGAGACGGCGCGAGCGCTCGCGGCTTCGGCCCGCACGCTCGACGAGCTGCGTGCCGTGCTCGAGAAATTCGAAGGCTGCGCCTTGCGATCAACCGCGACGCGCCTCGTCTTCGCCGACGGCAATCCCGGGGCCCCGCTGATGCTTGTCGGTGAGGCCCCCGGAGGCGATGAGGACCGGCAAGGCAAACCCTTCGTCGGGCGTGCCGGACGCTTGCTCGACAAGATGCTTCTCGCGATCGGGCTCGATCGAAGCCAAGTCTACATCGCCAACATCATCCCCTGGCGTCCACCCGGCAATCGCACGCCGACGCCGCAGGAAACCGCGATTTGCCTGCCCTTCATCCAGCGGCAGATCGAGCTCGCCGCGCCGCGCCTCCTCGTCACGCTCGGCGCACCCTCGACGCAGACGCTGCTTGGCGTGAAGGACGGCATCATGCGAAGCCGCGGGCGCTGGACCCCCTGCACCATCGCGGGCCTGACCATCCCGACGATGCCTATCCTGCACCCGGCCTATTTGCTGCGCCAGCCCTCGCACAAGCGCCTCGCCTGGCGCGATCTCCTTGCCGTGAAGAAAGCGCTCGAGGCTTCCTGATTTGCGGGAAGGCGCGGAGGCGGCGGAATTGAATTCTCACCGCTCATTTTATATCGATGTCGATCTCGAAGACCTCGCCGGAGTTGGGCACCTCCTCGTATGAAAAACTGTCCGACCCGCGATAACCGACCACGGATTTGTAGTAGATGACGGCGGCCCGGGACACTTTCCCCGAGCAGGTGGGGTCCGAATCCGGGATGCGCACGACCTCGGTCTGAACCAGAAGCGCGCCGTTGATAGGCGGCTTGGTGATCACGATGCGCGGAACCACGCCGAACTTGCAGGCCTCGCCGAGCACGACGCCCCGAGTTTCGACAGGTGTTTCGACCTCTGAGACCACTTCGATCGTTTTCACGGCGGCCGAGGCCGGCGCCACGAATGCCGACACAAACAGAATGCAGAGCGGAAAAAATCGGCTCACCGAAACCTGCCTGGTCTCGAATCCGCAACCAATGGACGCATCATACGTTCAAACCACGATCGCATAAAGGAGGCGCGGCTTGCGCCTTCAATCCCGGAAAGCGCGATCATATTTTCATGTTCAAGACGTTCAATGCCGCTTTATTACCTTCGGTGCCGCTTTGAATATTTTCAATTTGTGCGCGGAAGTTGCTAAAGTGTTCGATCCCATCCAAAATTGCGAGGGAGTGAGCCATGCGTCTCGATGAAAGCGAGCAATCCGAGAATCTCGAAGATGTGCGCGGTTCCGGTGGCGGCTTCGGCGGCGGCTTGCCGATTCCGGGCGGGAGAGGCGGCCTCGGCATCGGCACGATCATCGTGCTCGGTATCATCGGCTACGCCTTCGGCATCGATCCACGCATCTTGATCGGCGGCGCCGAGCTGCTTTCGGGCGGTGACGGGCAGGTGGTGCAGCAGAGCCAGCGGGAGCCGCAAACCTCCGGGCCGCCGTCCGACGAATCGGGCCGCTTCGTCTCGGCCGTGCTCGCCAACACCGAAAAGGTGTGGGGAGACGTGCTGCCCCAGCAGACCGGAAAATCGTATCCGCCGCCGAAGCTCGTCCTCTACAGCTACGAGACGTCGACGGCCTGTGGTCCCGGCCAGCGCACCGCCGGACCCTTCTATTGCCCGCTCGACCAGAAGGTATATCTCGATCTCGGCTTCTTCGACGACATGCAGCGGCGCTTCGGCGTGAAAATGGGGCGCTTCGCCATCGCCTATGTGGTGGCGCATGAGATCGGTCATCACATCCAGAACGTGCTCGGCACTCTGCCGAAGGTCGAGGCGGCGCAAAAGCGCGTCGGCGACCGCGATTCGAACGGGCTGCAGGTGCGCGTCGAGCTTCAGGCCGATTGTTTCGCTGGCGTATGGGCCGCGAATGCGGATCAGCGCTTCAAAATTCTCGAGCAAGGGGACGTGGAGGACGCGCTGCGCGCGGCCTCGGCGGTCGGCGACGACACCTTGCAGAAGGAGACGCAAGGCTACGTCGTGCCCGACAGCTTCACCCATGGCACCTCGGCGCAGCGCACGCGCTGGTTCTCGACCGGGCTGAAGAGCGGCCAGATTTCCGCGTGCAATACCTTCAACGCCAATCCGTTATAGGTTCGCGTAGGCCCACGCCTTCCTTCTGGGCGCCGATGTAGAACAGCCGTAGATGGCCGAGCCCGATCCTCGGGACAGGCCCGGGGACGGCCATGACGGAGAAGCTTCGAGATACCCGCACCCGTTGCGGGCATCCGCACCTTGCTTCCGTGAAGCAGCAAGGGGTTCCGCTCCAGGGCCAGGCACGGCAGATAATCGCTGCCGCTCGCGGCACTTCCTTCAAAAATTGGAGGAAGATGCCTCGCGGGTTGACACTCAAACCCCTGATATTATGGGCTTGCCTTGGATGGCATGCTTGTTGCTGTCCCAAAAGCTCTCCCTCGATCCCGATCGCCCGGCGCGTGCCAGCTCTCGGCTCGAAGGTCGCATCTATGCCGGAGGATCAAAGCTTGACGCTCGCCTACGCCAATGCCCATCGCTACGCCCGAAGCCGCGAGCTCTTCGCCGAAGCCAACAAGCTCATTCCCGGAGGGGTGAACTCGACCGCCCGCGCCACCTGGTCTGGATGGGAGCCTCATCCGCTCTTCGTCGACCGTGGCGAGGGTGCCCATGTGATCGACGTCGACGGCAACCGTTACGTCGATTACCTCCTCGGCCTCGGCCCCATGCTTCTCGGCCACCGGCCGAAGAAGGTGACGCAGGCCGTCGTCGCCGCTATCGAAAAGCAGGGCACGATGTTCGCGCTTCCGGCCGCGGAGGAGACGAAACTCGCGCGCAAGATCATCGCGGCCGTGCCCAGCCTCGAGCAGGTCCGGCTCTGCAACACCGGGACCGAGGCGGTGCTCTATGCGGTGCGTCTCGCGCGCGCCTTCACGGGGCGCGGCAAGATCATTCGCTTCGAGGGCATGTATCACGGCTTCTCGGACGGCGTGTATTGGAGCAAGCATCCCCCGATCGCCGGTTCGCAGGACCGGCCGATTCCCGTCCCGCAAGGGCCGGGGATGCCCAAGGACATCGAACGCAGCCTCATCATCCTCAACTGGAACGATGTCGAGGGACTGAAGGAAGCGATCGCGCGCGAGGGTAACGATATTGCGGCCGTGCTCACCGAGCCGGTGATGTGCAACACGGGCTGCATCCTGCCCGAGCCGGGCTACCTCGAAGCCATGCGCGAGATGTGCACCAAAGCCGGGATCGTGCTCATCTTCGACGAAGTGATCACCGGATTTCGGCTCTCGCTCGCGGGCGCGCAAGGCCATTACAAAATCACGCCGGACCTCTCCATTTTCGCCAAGGGCATCGGCGGTGGCTTCCCTGTCGCCGCGATGGGCGGGCGCCGTGACATCATGGCGCTTGTCGCGCAAGGCAAGGTCTCGATGGCCGGGACTTACAGCGCCAACACCATCGCGGTCGCCGCCGCCAATGCGACCATGGACGAGCTTGCCCAACCCGGCGCCTATGACGGCATCTTTGCGCGCTCGCAATCATTGATGGAGGGGCTGACACGGATTCTTGCGGATGCGCGGCTTCCTGCCTTCGTGGTCGGTGTCGGACCCGTTCTGCAGGTGTGGTTCTCGAAGCATCCGATCAGGAATTATCGCGACGCGGCGCGCCATGCCGATCACGCGATTTTCCGCAAATGGTGGGAGGGGATGCTCGACCGGGGCGTGCTCTTCCATCCCGGCGCCTATGAAAATCTTTTCCTGTCCTTCGCGCACACGAATGACGACATCGAGGCGACGCTCGCCGCGGCGCGCGAGGTGGCCGCGACGCTCGCGCAATGATTTGCGATCACGAGCCCGCGACCGATAGGCATTGCGTAACGAAATCGCCCTTTCCGGCCGTAAATTCTCCGATCGGGGCTGATCCGTCCTTTCCGAAGCCGCTGCTTAGCCATGCGTCTCGCGAATTGGATTTTGGCCTAGCTGACTTTAGATAACCCTCGAGGAGAGGGAGCGGGGCGGAGGAGGAACGATGCCGAGGACAGGAATCGATCGCCGGGAAATGCTGCGGTTTTCGGCCGGCACAGCGCTGAGCGCGCCTTTCTTGGCCGCCGCCGGAGCGGCGGCTTTCGCTTCCGATGGGCCACCGCTCGATCCACGTCTTCCCGCCGGCGTCGGCACTGAGGCGAAGCTCGAGGCCTTGCCCGGCAAGGCGCCGCTGATCAAGCTCTCGTATCGGCCGCCGAATTACGAGTCCCCTGTTTCCGTCTTCAAGGACACGATCACGCCGAACGAATCTTTCTTCGTGCGCTACCATTTGGCCGATATTTCGAATGTGAATGCCGCCACTTGGCGTCTTGCGATCGGTGGAGAGGGCGCCGCGACGCCGTTCGAGATCGGCTACGATGATCTCAAAAAGAACTATGAGCCCGTGGAATTCGTCGCCGTTTGCCAATGCTCGGGCAATCGGCGTGGCCTCGCAAACCCGCACGCGGCAGGCGTGCAATGGGGCGTAGGCGCCATGGGCAATGCGCGCTGGAAAGGTGCGAGGCTCAAGGACATTCTCGCCAAGGCCGGCCTTAAGGAAGACGTGCTCGAGATCGCCTTCGATGGCGCCGACGGACCCGTGGTCGACAAGACGCCCGACTTCGTCAAAAGCCTGCCACTGTGGAAAGCGCTCGATCCCGACACGATCGTGGCCTACGAGATGAACGGGGAGCCGCTGCCGCATTTCAACGGTTTTCCGGCGCGACTCGTCGCTCCCGGATGGACGGCGACTTATTGGATGAAGCACCTCACGAGGATCGAAGCGCGCTCAAAGCCGCTCGACAATTTCTGGATGAAGGGAGCCTATCGGGTGCCGGTGCGGCTCTTCCCCTCGACGCAACGCTTCATCTCGCAGGAAGCCCCGGCGAATACACCGATCACCGAGATCATGGTGAACTCGCTGATCACCTCACCGCTCAGCACCGAGGTGAAATCCGGCGATACGCTCACGATCGGCGGCATCGCTTGGGATGGGGGCTTCGGCATTTCGAGCGTCGAAATCTCCCAGGACGGCGGCAAGACCTGGACGGATGCCGAACTCGGCCCCGATCTCGGCCGCTACTCCTTCCGTGCTTGGCAATTTTCGCTCGGGCGTCCTCCCAAGGGCAAGCTCGACATCGTGGCCAAGGCGACCAACGCCATCGGCCAAAGCCAACCGATGACGGCACTCTCCAACCCGGCGGGGTATCATCACAATGCGGTCGCACGTCTCGCGCTCACGGTGGGCTGAACCATGATCAAGCGAAACTCTTCCACGCCTGACGTGAAGCCGAGCTCTTCGGTGAATTTCACGGCCGGGCATCTCGCCTACGCCTTCGCGGTCATGCTCACCGCCGCGCTCTTCTGGGGTGTTGCCGCGGCACGCGCCGATGAGACCGACATCGTGCTCAAGGAAGGCCATGGGCGCGACGCGGTGATCAACAATTGCGGCGCCTGCCACAGCCTCGACTACATCCAGATGAATTCGCCTTTTCTCGACAAGGCGGGCTGGGAAGGCGAGGTCACCAAGATGATCAAATCTTACGGCGCGCCGATCGACGACGCCGACGCCAAGGAGATCGCGGCGTATCTTTCGGCGAATTACGGGAAATGACGAGGCTTCGATGTCCGACCTGCCGAAATTCGTCGAGATCAACGAGGAGGGCCCGCGCGAGGGCTTTCAGTTCGAGAAGGGTGTGATCGCGACTTCCCGCAAGGTCGAATTGATCGACGCGCTCTCGGCGACCGGATTGAGGCAGATTCAAGTCGCGTCCTTCGTCAACCCGAAGAACGTGCCCGGCTGGGCCGATGCGGACGAGGTCGTGGCGCGCTTCGAGCGCAAGCCCGGCATTCGCTACACCGCCCTTTGGCTCAACTCGAAGGGCTTCGAGCGCGCGCTCGCGACAGGACGCCTCGATGTGCAAGGATCGATCTCGCTCACCGCGTCGGAGACCTTCCTCAAGCGCAATCAAAATCGCGATTTCATGCAGAACCTCGCGGCGCAACGCGAGATCATCGCGCTTTACAAGCGCCATGGCGTGAAGGTGGATCGCGCCTCGATCATGGCGGCGTTCGGCTGCAATTTCGAAGGCGCTGTCCCGATCCCGAGAGTGCTCGGGCTGATCGAGGACATTCTCGCGCTCGCCGCCGAGAACGAGCTTTCGATCGAGACGCTTTCGCTCGCCGACACCATGGCCTGGGCGACACCGCTCTCGATCAAGCGCATGGTCGGCGCGGTGCGCGAGCGCCATCCAGGCCTGCGGCTCGGGCTCCATCTTCACGACACGCGCGGCATGGGCATCGCGAACGCGCTCGCCGGGCTCGAGGTGGGGGTGGATCTTTTCGATGCCGCGGTGGCTGGGCTCGGCGGCTGCCCCTTCGCGGCCCATAAGGGCGCGGCAGGCAATGTCTGCACCGAGGACCTCGTCTTTATGCTGCATGAGATGGGTGTCGAGACGGGCGTCGATCTTCCGAAATTGATCGAGGCGGCCGAGCTCGCCGAGGACATCGTCGGCCATCCCCTGCCCGGCTCGATCAAGGTCGGCGGACCACTTGATCGAATGCGGGCGCAACATCATTGAGTTCCGGCGAGCTTGGGGACCGAACAAGGCGGGGGCCGAAGAATCGGGACTTGGACAACGGTCCGACTTGGACAAACGGGCAGACTCGGCCAGCGGATAACTCTGCCGAACAGGTAACTTGGCCGAGCCGTAATTTGGCCGAGCCGTAAATTGGCCGAGCGGTAAATAGGCCGACAATCACAGGAGAGATGAGCATGTCGTTTACGCGCAGACAGATGGCGGGTGCGGTTCTTGTCGCCGCTTCCCTCTTATCGGGGAGCCTCGCCGCGCCCTCCCATGCGGCCGAGAAAGTGACGGTCGGCTCGAAGATCGATACCGAAGGCGCTCTCTTGGGCAACATGATCGTGCTCTTATTGCGCAACAAAGGCTTCGACGTCGTGAGCAAGGTCCAGCTCGGCAATACGAAGATCGTGCGCACCGCGCTGCTGGCCGGCGAGATCGACATCTACCCCGAATACACGGGCAATGCCGGTTTCTTCTTCTCCATGGATTCCGATCCCCTCTGGAAGGATGCGCACAAGGCCTGGGAAAAGGCCCATGAGCTCGACCTGCAGAAGAACAAGCTCGTCTGGCTCGCGCCGGCCCCCGCCGACAACACCTGGGCGATCGCGGTGCGCAAGGACGTCGCCGAGAAGAACAAGCTCAAGACGCTCGACGATTTCGCGGCCTGGGTGAAGGGCGGCGGCCAGGTCAAGGTCGCCGGCTCGGCCGAGTTCGTCGAGAGCGCCGCGGCGCTACCGGCCTTCCAGAAGGCTTACGGCTTCGAGCTGAAAGGGGACCAGCTCCTCGTCTTCTCGGGCGGCGATACGGCGGCGACCGAGAAGGCGGCGGCCGACGGCACATCGGGGGTCAATGCCGCGATGGCGTACGGTACGGACGGTGCGATCGCCGCGCTCAACCTCGTCGTGCTCTCCGATCCGCGCAACGTGCAGCCGGTCTATCAACCGGCGCCGGTCGTGCGCCAGGAAGTGCTCGATCGCGCGCCCGCGATCAAGGACGCGCTCGAGCCGGCCTTCGCCACATTGACGCTCGAGACCCTGCAAGGGCTGAACGCCAAGATCGCGGTCGAAGGGCAGGATGCGGGCCAAGTGGCGAAGGCCTATCTCACGGAGAAGGGCTTTTTGAAATAGACCCACGATCCTGCGGCGAGCATGGTGGCGAGCATCACTCGGGCCTCAAAAAAGACTCGAGCCGCAAGGGCCGATGATGCGCGCATGATCCGAAACCGCGTTCTTCTCGTGCTGGTGCTCGCGGCGCTGGTCGCGGCGCTCACCCTTGCGTTTCTCGGCTTTGCGCCCAATCGCCTCGTGAGCGGCCGCGCCATCACATTGTTCGAGGCCGCGAACGGGGCGGGCCTCGCCCTGATCGTGCCGTGCGGCGTGATGCTTGCGGCGGGAGCTTTTCTGCCGCAAAGCCGTGCGCTTCTTCTTGCCGTGCTCGCCGCCGCGCTCGTGCTCGCGCTCTTCCTTCCGCTCATCGCGGGACGCGCCGCGACAGGCCTCGTCGCCACGGCGACGCCGATCGCGCGCGCCTCGCTCGCCGGCGGCTTCTGGATCATGGAGCTCTCCGCGGTTCTCGCAGCGGGCGATGCGTTGCGCCGCCTCGAGGCCGGCCTTGCGATGAAGGCCGCGGTGGCGATCGGCGTCGCGGCGGTGCTCGTGGTCGCTGGGCTCTCGGGCGCGTTCGATCAGCTCTCGCTCGCCAAGGAAGCCGCGAACCGGCGCGAAGCCTTCGCCGACGCGGTCGAGCGTCACGGCTTCCTCGTCACCGTCTCCGTGCTGCTCGCGCTCATGATCGGCGTACCGCTCGGCATCCTGGCGCAGCGCCGGCCTCGCTGGCACGGCCTCGTCTTCGGCTCGCTCGATATCGTGCAGACCATCCCGTCGATCGCGCTCTTCGGCCTTCTGATCGGGCCGCTCGCCGCGCTCTCAGACGCCTTTCCGCAACTGCGCCAGCTCGGCATATCCGGGATCGGCGTCGCCCCCGCCATCATCGCGCTCGTGCTCTATTCGCTTTTGCCGATGGCGCGCGGTGCCTTCGCGGGGCTTTCCAGCGTGCCGGCCTCCGTGGTCGAGACGGCGCGCGGCATGGGCATGACGGGAGGGCAGATTCTCTTGCGCGTCGAGGCACCGATCGCATTCCCGGTGCTCCTCTCCGGGCTTCGCATCGTCACCGTGCAGGCGATCGGGCTTGCGGTCGTCGCCGCCCTCATCGGCGCGGGTGGGCTTGGCAGCTTCGTCTTCCTCGGCCTCGGCCAGCGCGCGCTCGATCTCATGCTGCTCGGCGCGGTGCCGACGATCTTCATGGCGCTCGGCGTCGATTTCATCTTCCAGCTTCTGCTCGGCATGGCGAGGCGCACGCCATGACCGGTATTGCGTGACGAGGGCAAGGTGATCGAGCTCGAGAACGTTGTGAAGCGCTATGGCACCCGTGCCGCCGTCGACGGCATGACGTTCTCGATCGAGGCGCGCACGCTCTGCGCCTTCGTCGGCCCCTCCGGTTGCGGCAAGTCGACGACGCTTCGTCTCATCAACGCGCTCATTCGTCCCGACGACGGCATGATCCGCATCGACGGTCGGGATATTTCCGCGATGAAACCCGAAACGTTGAGGCGCGGCATCGGCTACGTCATCCAGTCGATCGGGCTTTTTCCGCATTGGAACGTCGCCGACAACATCGCGACGGTGCCGCGACTCCTGCATTGGCCGAAGTCGCGGATCGAGAGGCGCATCGACGAACTTCTGCATCTCCTTCGCTTGGACCCTGGCGAATTCCGGGCAAAATTCCCGCACCAGCTCTCGGGCGGCCAACAGCAGCGTGTCGGCGTCGCGCGCGCACTCGCGGCCGACCCGAACATCGTGCTCATGGACGAACCTTTCGGCGCGCTCGACCCGCCCACGCGCGATGCCCTGCAAGGGGAGATCCGCCGCATCCAGGCGCAGACGAAGAAGACGATCGTCTTCGTCACCCACGACATGGACGAGGCGCTGCGCCTCGGCGACCGCGTCGCCGTGATGGAGAGCGGCAAACTCGTGCAATTCGCGACGCCGGCCGAAATTCTTGCAAAACCGGCAAACGAGTTCGTGCGCCAATTCGTCGGCGGCGCCGACATGTCGATCCGCGTGCTCGCGGTCGCGCGCGTTGCCGAGCGCATGACGCGCGGCGGCACCGCGGAAGGCGAGCCCATTCGCGACAGCGCGTCGCTCAAGGAGGCGCTGACCTCGATGATGACGAGCCGGCGCGAGGCGTTGCCCGTCACCGACGAGAAGGGCGGACGTGTTGGCGTCATCCGACTCGCCGACCTCGCGCGTCTGTGAGCACGATGACGCGAGCACTTGGCATCTCGCGGCTCACCTTTGCGCTCGCTTTCGCCCTCGTGGCGCTCGTGCTCGCGCTACCGCATCTTCAGGCGCCGATGCATTGGCTCTTTCCGGAAGTCGAACGCCCCGTTTATGAGCGCGCGAGCTTCGTCGAGCTCGTCGCCTCGCATCTTGCCCTTGTGCTCGCCTCGAGCGCGGCGGCCACGCTCGTCGGCGTCTCGGCCGGCATCTTCGCCACGCGGCAAAGCGGCGCCGAGTTCGCCCCCTTGATCAACGCCATCGCGGCGATCGGCCAGACTTTTCCGCCGGTCGCGGTGCTCGCGATCTCGGTGCCGCTTCTGGGCTATGGCGGGCCGCCCACGCTCGTGGCGCTCGCCGTCTATGCGGCGCTGCCGATCACGGAAAACACGATCGCCGGCCTCACCTCCGTCTCACGCGACGCGAAGGACGCGGCCGAAGGCCTCGGCTTCTCGCGCCTTCGCCTGCTCGCCGATGTCGAGCTGCCTCTCGCCTTGCCGATCATCCTCACCGGCATCCGCATCGCGGTGATCATCAATATCGGCACCGCGACGATCGGTTCCACCATCGGCGCGCTCACGCTCGGCTCGCCGATCATCGAAGGCCTCTCGGCCTCGAACCCGGCCTATGTGCTCGAAGGCGCCGCGGTGGTGGCGCTCCTAGCGATTCTGATCGACCGCCTCTTCGAGGACGGCGTGCACTGGGCGCGCCGCCGTTCGGGCACCCTCACCTCGGACGCGCATGCGGTGGCGTGAGGGTGGGCGGGGCGCGTGCTGGACTCCCAGAAGCGCTCACCACCTGGGCAGGCCAGTGGGGAAACCGGCATTGCCGACGTGCCGAAGGGTGTATACTGTAGGTGATCAATACACATCTCGAGTGAGCGACGATGCGTACGAATATCGAAATCGACGATGAATTGCTGTTTCAAGCCATGACAGCGACGGGTTTGCCGACCAAGCGTGCCACGGTCGAAGAGGGCTTGCGGCTGCTGGTTCGTGTTCGCAAGCAGGTCAAGGCGCTTCGGGGACTCAAGGGCCTGGGGTGGGAAGGCAACCTGGACAGGATGCGACAAGGCTGCTCCCTAGACGAATCGTGATTCTCGTTGATAGCTCCGTTTGGATCGCGCATCTACGCGGTCAGCGAACGCCTGAGATCGCCAAACTGGAAGCCGTCGCAGGTCGGGAACCGCTTCTGATCGGCGATCTCATTTTACTCGAAATTCTTCAAGGCGCCCGAGATGAGGCCCATGCGGCGCGCCTCCAACGCGGACTGCGTCAATATACCCTCGTGCCACTCTTGGATCCCGAATTGGCCCCTCGTGCCGCCCGGAACTATCGCAAACTGAGAGAGCTCGGTGTCACGATCCGAAAGACCGCTGACATTATCATCGGCACATTCTGTATCGAACATGACCACAGGCTGCTGCATGACGACCGCGATTTCCTCCCCATGGAGGAACATCTCGGACTCAAATCCCTATGAGCCGATGATACAATTCGATGCGCCCTCCGCCCGCCTTGCGCCGCTGCGCGAGCGGAATTCTGCGCGTAACATGCCAACTTGTAACATCCCCATCGCATGAATCAGATCGCAAGCACGCCGCCATGACGGTCCCACCCGATCCCTACCTCGCATGCTATTGCCTCAAAGGAGCGGTCGCTTCCTCTTGCAAATCACCCGCTAAGGACTAGGTTTCTGACTAGTCTGCAAGCGGTGGAGGTGAAGGTGCGAACTTGGCCGGTGCAAGATGCAAAAGCCCGTTTCAGCCAGATGCTTGAATCCTGTCTGCGAGATGGTCCCCAGCTCGTCACCAAACGTGGGGCCGAAGCTGCCGTCCTGGTACCCGCAACGGATTGGCAACGATTGAAACAGGCGGCCAAGCCTACGCTGAAGGAGCTACTCTTGACCGACGACACACGGGGAGAGTTGAACATTCCTCCACGGGGTGGGAGGCGCCGCCGTCAGCTTCGCCGCCGTCTTGCCTGATCGTCGATGTACCTCCTCGATACGAACGTCGTCTCGGAATTGCGCCGAACGCGCCCACATGGCGCGGTCCTCGCTTGGTTTCAATCGGTGCGAGACGAAGACTTGCACATCTGCGCCGTGACGATCGGCGAGATTCAATCGGGCATCGAAATCACACGCGAGCAGGACCAAACCAAGGCGACCGCGATGGAGGCCTGGCTCGATAGCGTTGCCGACACTTACAATGTTTTGAACATGGACGCGCGGACCTTTCGTGTCTGGGCGCGACTGATGCATGGCCGGACGGATGATCTCATCGAAGACGCAATGATCGCGTCCACCGCGACCGTCCATCACTTAACCGTCGTCACGCGCAACGAGCGAGATTTCAAGAGCTTCGGCGTTCGTACGCTGAACCCCTTCGCGATGAAAACGGGCTAGCCTCGATCCACATGAGGCAACGCTCTTCCTTCTGTCGGTCGAGGGTACCTGCGGTTGCCGGGACAGGCCGAGACAAGCTCATCGCGGTGCAGCACGTACGCCTTTCTCCATGAAGTCGCCGAGAAACTCCGAGGCAGGCTCGACCCCGGTCACCAGCAAATGATCGCGAGCGCGTGTGCAGGCGACGTAAAGCAAATGCCGCTCCGTGTCGTACACCTCCTGCAAATCCGCGTCGTCACCGATGGTCGCGATGCGCTCTTGCGAGGGGATGACGTCGTCGTCGCAGGCCATCACGGCCACGGCCCGGAACTCGAGCCCTTTGGCGAGATGCATCGTACCGATCGAGACGTGGCCGCTCTCAGTCGAGACGTGCTCGTCGAGAACCTTGAACGCCATTTCCGATTTTTGCACTGCGGCTCGCGCCCGGTCGAGCTCGGCTTCCGAACGAACAAAGATGCCGAACTCATGGGGCGCGGCTCCGGTCTTCGCGAGCTCGGCAATCCATTTGCCGACGCCCTCGATTTCCGCCTTCGCACTCGCGAATGATTGGACAGTGGGCGCGGGCCCATTGAAGACCGAAATCGTCCCGCGTCGTTTTTCCGTGTTGCCGTCCACATCGGTGACTTCCGGTCCGAGAAGACGGTCCGCCTGCATGCGGATTTGATGCGAGGTGCGGTAGTTGACGCGCAAGGTGCGCGATCGGCCCCGAACGTCGACGCCGAGCGATTTCCACGAGAAGGGTTGCTGGAAAATGCGCTGTCCGAGGTCGCCGGCGAAGAACAGCGCGTTGGGGCGCCCGCCGCCGAGCGCCGCGAGAAAGCGCAGATGGGCCTGGGCAAGGTCTTGGGCCTCGTCCACGACCGCAAAATCGAAAATCGGGTTCTTTGCCTTCGAGATCGCGGGCGCGAGCGAGGTGCAGAGTTGCGCGTGAGTGATCAGCCCTCGCGATTTCAAGCCGTCCCGCACACGCTCGAAGATCGACCACAACACGGCGCGTTGCGCTTCGGGTAGCCGCGTCTTCCTGCCGAGGCGCGGGACATCACGATAAGCTTCCCAACTCTCTAATTGCCAAGTATCGACGACCTGCTCCCATTCGGTGCGCAGGAAATGTTGCCTGAATTTGTGGCCAGGGACAGCGCTCGCAGCTTCGCGCACAAGCTCGTGGATCATTGCCGGGGGCGCGATTTTCCCCTCGCCGATATGCGATTTGTAGAGCCTTTGCCCGATCGCGTTGAGCGAATGAACGCTGATCCTTTCCGCGAGTGAAGGCTCGTTCGCCAAAAGCCGTCGCAACTGGGTACGAAGCGCATTGGCCAAGGTCTCGGAGAAAGTCGTGAGCAGGATTCTTGCGTCACGATGCGTCCGGGCAAGATGCACCGCACGGTGGAGCGCGACGATGGTCTTCCCCGTGCCAGCAGAACCGGACACGCGCGCGGGACCGTTGTAATCCCGTTCGACTAAGTCCCTCTGCGCCGGATGTAGGAAGATCGTCCACTTATCCCATGGGTAGTCGAGCGCACGCTGCAACTCCTCCGCGCTCCCGATGACCCGAAAACGCCGCTGCGCATCCGGGTGCTCGAAGGGGCTAGGCTGACCGATAGGCGCGTTCGGAAGGAAAGCTTCGGCCAGAGGCGCGATCGCGTGATCGAACGCCATCGTTGGCATGGGCGGCACACGGGGTCTGCCCCCCGTCGCAAGCTCGAGGAGAGCTTCGGCGGCCTCGGCCGGAAGGTGGTCGCTGACGGCGAAGAGCGTGTCCTCGGTAGCGCTCTTTACGTCCTTGAGCCACTCGGCTGGCACACCGTATTCAAGGAGCTGAGCTTCGGGCACATCGGCAAAGAGCGCCCTCTGTTCGCTTACCGCCCGTGTCGCAGAAGCCGCTTCCGTCTCGACATAGATCGGAACGAAAACCTCTTTCACGGTCTCGCGAATCTCCACGAGCTGCGCGGCGCCTGTCTTCGGATGCGTCTCCAGTTTGCGGCGCTCGGCCCAGGCATAGGCCCTGTCGTGGTGATCCACGTAACAGAGCAGAAGGCTCGCGGCGCTCCTGTGCACGATGATCCGAATGTCGCGATTGACGCGAACCGACCAGAAATTCTTGTCCTTCACCTTGTCGAGCTTATGGAAGCTCAAGCCCGGATTTGCCGGGTCGAGCTGCAAGTCGAAGGCGCTCGTCTTCGCGGCCTTCTGCTCTTCGCCCGTCAGGCGGGCGAGACTATCCGTGAAGGTGTCGGCGATGAGGAAGTCCACTCGAGGCCCTTCCGCTCATATCAATTGTGGAGGAGAAACCGGCCTTCACGATTATGTCGCCGGTTCGCCTGCCCGCTCTGGCGGGAACGTGCGGAGTTGAGGTGACAAATTTTAATCGGATGTCAGGTGCGACCGAATAGATGCGCTCGCATCGCCGTGCCACATTAAGCTACCTTGGTGAACGACCATGGTAGGGCATCATGTCATCGACTTCGCGCTTGTGCCGTCGGTCAAGAGACCGGCTGCGGAAATACGCGGCGATGGTCGCGATCGTGCCCAATCCAAACAGGATCACGGGAAACCAGTCTACCGACAGCGTGGGCACGTCAGCTCTCTTTCTTCAGGAATCCGAGGACGAGGTATGCCTCTAAATATAATCCGAGCGCCAGAAAAATCCAAAAGGACTGATTTGGGCTCGCCGGCGTTCCGCTTATCGCTGGGCCCAAAAACGAAAATCCCAGAATGGCCAGGGAAGCATTGCCGAAGGCGGACGACAACCACTTCATCTTCTCATTGAAGCTCTTGTTCAGCAACTGTTCTTCGGGAGTCATTAGCGCTTCCACTATCAGGCTGCGGAGTGCCTTGGGAAGGGTGCGAAGGAAAAGCCTCGCCCGGCGAACGTCCACGCTTGGTCGGCATAAGATCGATCAGGGTAAGCGCTAATCACTTCTTCGCGATCGCTCCGGTCATGAGCCAGCGGATGTTTTTGCCGGGCGGGGCGACGCGGATCAATCTCCACGCCTCCCTCTTCCGATCATCCTCGCGAAAGCGGGGATGCAGGCCTTTCCGCTCACACCCGAAACACCTTCATCACCTCATCGCCGAGATGGTTGATCACCTTCACGGCGATGCGCCCGCTCTTCGGCTTCTCGAACGGGCGTGAGGTGTCGCGATTGAGCGTCGCCCAGGCTTCGGCATCGATCTCGGCCTTGAGCGTCGTTTTCAGCGCGTCGTAAGGGTCGTTGGCGCCGAGGAAATAAGCGTGGCGGACGAAGAAGCTTTCCTCGTTGTAATCGGTGTCGATGAACCAGCACGCGATGCCGTCGGCGTTGTCGCTGATCACCTCGCCCGTCTGCGGCTTGAACACGTCGACTCCCTTCACCTTCACGCGTAACCGGGCGTCGGCCTCGCGCAAGAGATCGATGTCGGGCTCGCCGAAAATGACGAAGAGATTTCCCTTGCCCGTGTTCTTGAGGTCATCCGCCATATGCAGATCGGCGTTCATGCGTGCCTTGAGAACCGGGATGCGGCCAAGCTTCGAAAATTCGGTCGTGCGGGCCTCGTAAGCGAAGGCGCAAGCGATGAGCACGTCGAACCCGGAATCGCCCGCCTCGCGCGCCGCCGCGACGAGGTCGGGACGGAGAACGGTGCCGAATTCCGGGCCGATGAAGATCGCGGCGCGCTTTTCGGCCTCGCCCTCGAGATACCGACCCTCGGCGCACACATATTCGCCGGGCCAGAGCGTGAGCGAAGTGAAGTCGATCTTGTCCTCTTTATGCGCTTGCTGGACGCCGGCCATTTTGAGATTTTCGAGGATCATCTCGGGGAAGGATTTCTTGACGCCGAAAGGTGAGCCGTCATCCTTCAACCCATCGATGAGCTCGTCATCCTCGTCGACGCCCAGAACCCGATGGGGGCTGAGACTCTCGACCGTGAACGGCCCCGCGACGCGCACTCTTTTCGCGTCCGTGTAAGGCTTGTCGTAAAGGTATTCGGTGTCGGCTTTCGCCGCGATCGAAGCGTCGATCTCTTTTTGCCGGGCGATGCGCCCTTCCCACCATGCGCCATGGAGCTTCTTTACCGCTTCCGGCCAGCCCTGCTCGGCCTCGCGCGGGATTTCCGATTCCTGCCACGACTTTCCGAGCGCGGCGTTGAGCCCCTCACGCAAAGGCTCGAGCTTCGCTTGCCACTTCTCCCAGATCACATCGATCTCGGCGTTGTTGGCGATCGATTTCAGCGTGATATGCGGCACGCGCTCATAGACGAAGCCGAGCCTGATGTTCCCTTGCACGGGCTTCGAGCTCGGCGCGGTGCGTGTGATCTCGGCTTCCTTCGCTTGTCCCTCGCGTGAGTCGGCCAAGAGATAGAACGGATACCGCGCACCCATAATGCGTGCGCGAGCGAGGGCGAGCGCCACGCGCGAGGTATCGATGGTTATCCAGCGACGCCCCCATTGCTCTGCGACGTAGGCGGTCGTGCCGGACCCGCAAGTCGGATCCAGCACAAGGTCGCCGGGGTCGGTTGCCATGAGGATGCAGCGCTGGATAGCCTTGATCCCGCTCTGAACGACGTAAATCTTTTCCTCCGTGAAACTACCTGTGCTAGTATCACCCCACTCATTGTTGATTGGTGCTACCGCGAAATCCGACAGTCGCCGGACGTAGCGTAACGCCGTCCCCCCTTCGGTTACCCGTGCCGCTTTTTTGAGATGCTCTAGCCCAGCGGCGTTAGTTTTCCACCCGCCCTTCGTTGGCTTGAACGTTTTTCCATGGAAGCTTACCTCGACCTGCGTGCTCTCAACACCGGTTTGGGAAGTAAGGTTATCAGACGCCACAAGATGCCAGCCGCTTGGCTCATATCGTTGTTTATAGTCTTCATTTGCCTTTATTGATTTAATGTACTCACCATCAGGGCTTTGAACACGATTATATGAAGCTGCTCCGGTGTTCCCTCCTTCCTTTCCAAAATATAATTGCCGATATTTTACTGAACTCTTGTCTCGAGCAAACCAAACCACGTAATCCTTTACGGACGCCAGCACATCGGTCCCAATGGCCGGACTTCCAGCGCCGGTTGTCTTTCGATAGCCAATCAGACTACAGAAATTATCCTCCCCAAACACCTCATCCATTACCGTCCGCACGCGGTGCACATTTTCATCCCCGATCTGGACGAAGATCGAGCCCGACTCGGCGAGCAGCTCGCGCGCGACCGTGAGCCGATCACGCAGATAGGTCAGGTAACTGTGGATGCCGTCGCGCCAGGTGTCGCGAAAGGCCTTCACCTGTTCGGGCTCGCGCGTGATGTTGTCGGCTTTGCCGTCCTTCACGTCGCGGCTCGTCGTCGACCATTGGAAGTTGCTGTTGAACTTGATGCCGTAAGGCGGGTCGAAATAGATGCATTGCACCTTGCCGCGAAGGCCTTCGCGCTCGCCGAGGCTCGCCATCACGTGAAGCGAATCGCCGAGGATCATGCGGTTCGACCAGTTGAGGTCGTGCTGGTAGAAGGCCGTCTTGTCGGCGTCCTTCGGAATCCCGTTGAAATCCGCGAAGAGGTCGGGCGTCACCTCGCCCGCTTCGTGGCCGCGCTCTTTCGTGGCGCGAAGCAAATCGTCGATGAGCGCTTTCGGGTGCACCTTCTCCTGAATGTAGATCGGCGGTGCCTGGACAACGAGATCGCTTGCGTCTTGCGCGTCCTTGCCGCGCCAGACGAGTTGCGGGTCGAGTTCGGTGTTACGTTTGTAGCGCTCCTTCCTCGGGCTTTTCTGTTGCTCGTCCAGAACCGATTGGTATTCGGCGGTCGGGATGTTCTTGCGCTTGTCGGCTTGATGAGTGAGCGCCTCGACGGATTTCGCGCCGGCTTTCGCTTTCGTTGCCCTTGCCATTATCAGGCTTTCCCAATCGCGGTCGGCGTGACGGCGCTCGCGATCATCTTGTCGAATTCGCTTTTCACCTTCGCGTCGAAGTCCGATTGGATCTGATAGACCTCGGTGAACTCGGCAAAGGCCCAGCGGCCGTAAGTGCCGAGATGGTTCACGCCGGGCACCCAATAGGTCTCCATGGTGGCCTTCTTCTCCTTGGCGTCCTCGCGACGGAAGCCTTTGATCTCCACCACGAGATGCAAGGCGTCGGCCGGACCTTTTCCGTCATCGACGAGCACGATGAAATCCGGACGATATCTGCGCGTCTCGGAACCGTATCGATACGGCACCTCGAAACCGAGATTGTGGTTCTTCGTGTAGGCGATCACGTTCGGATGGCCTTCCGCGACACGGCAGAATTCCGCTTCCCAATCGCTGTCGAGGACGACCCAGTTCACCTGATTTTTCGGGGGCGGCCCGCTCGTGTCCCAGCGGTTCGTTCGCGTCGTGTTGAACCGCACATATCGCGTGGACCCGGCGGGGTTGTACGGATCGAGCAACGCCTTGATCGGACGTTCGTCGAGGAATTTCCGGTTGATCGCCGTGGTGATCCGTCGCGCGGCCATTTCGGCGAGCATCTTGTATTTGAGCTGCGCCGGGTAGGTGCCGCCCTTGCAGACGAGGTGATTGTCGAGCCATTCTTTCGCGATGCGCTTGAGCTGCCCGAAGAGATTCATGTTCGGGGCTTCGCCGGGTTCGCGCCAATGATTCATCACGAGGTAGCTCGTGAGCTCGTAGAGCACCTGCGAGGGGCGCACATCCCCGGTATGGGTGAGCGTTAAGTTCACCGGCTCGCCGATGATACCGGAGTTTTGCGTCTCGGTCGCGCCGATGAGATCGGGCGTCAATTCGAGCGTCGAGTCCTCCGTGAACTGCGCCGTCAAGCGCTCCGCCGGAAGCTCGATGCGGTAACCCTCGACGCGCGGGAAGCAGATTTCGAGCGCCTCGCGCTCGGGCAAAACCGCCTTGACCTGGATCGTCTCGCGCGGCGGTTGCGGCGGCGCGATAACCGGTTGCGTGGCGAAATCGAACGGCACGCCGAAGACATCGGCGTATTCGACATTGAACAGACCCTCGTCATTGAGCTCATAGGATTGGCGGCGTAGCGCGCGCCCGATCACCTGTTCGCACAAAAGCTGCGTGCCGAAGGCGCGAACCCCGAGCACATGGGTCACCGTGTTCGCGTCCCAGCCTTCCGTGAGCATCGACACCGAAACGACGCAGCGGATCGCGCCGCCGAGCTGATCGGGCTTGCCGACCGTGTTCATCGCCTCACGAAGCAAATCCTGGTCGGTGAGGTTTTCGCCGGCACGCGGATCGCCGGTGCGCTCGACGAGCTCGCGCCGGAAGCGATCGATCTCATCCTTCGCCATCTCGCGAAAATTCGGGTCAAGAGCGTCCCCGGCTTCGAGCTGCTCGCTATCGATGAGAAGCGTGTTCGGGCGCGGCAGCGGGTTTCCGGTGTTGTCGTCGAAATTCTGGAAAAGCGGCAAGCGTCCATTGTGAAAGGTCTCGGTGCCATCTTCGTTTTTGCGGTGAAAACCCGAGACGTAATCAAAGATAAGCTTCGAGATCGCGGTGTTCTGGCAGACGATGATGAAACAAGGCGGCACCTTGATGCCCTTTTCCTGCCAAAGCTCGAACGTCTTCGCGTAGTGCCCGTAGAGCGCCTCGATCGCGGTCAGCAACTGCGTCGGAAGCTCAAGCGGATCGGCCGCGTCACCCTTGCCCCGGCCCTTCTTCGGCATATCCTTGCGGATATTCTCCCAAAGGTTGCGGTACATCGGCATCTCTTTGCCGGGGATGTTTTCCGCGACCGGCACGCGCGGCAATTTCACGATGCCGCATTCGATCGCGTCCATGAGTGAGAAATCGCTCATCGTCCATGGAAACAACGTGCCTTCGGCGTAGCCCGAACCGCGCAAGAAGAAGGGCGTCGCGGAAAGGTCGATGACGCGGCTGAGGCCGATCTGGCGATTAACGGCTTCGAGGCCGGAAATCCACAAACGCGCTTCCTCGTTGTTCTTTTCGGCCTCGCGTTTCTCCTCGCCCTTGAGCTCTTCGTCGTCGGCCTCTTGCGGCTTGGCGCGATAGCAGTGATGCGCCTCGTCGTTGATGGCGAGGATGTTCGCCATGCCCATGAAATCGGGCATGACGCGCTGAACCATCTGGCCTTCGGTCTCCAGCGTATCCAAAGCCTCTCCCGTGCGGCCTTGCAAAAGCTGGCGTCCGCCCTTCGAGATTTCGAGGCGCTCGCGAAGCTTGAACGCGTGGTAATTGGTGATGACGATCTTCGCCTTGTTGATGTCCTCCAGCATGTCGCTCGGAACGATCTCGCGGCTCCCATAATAGCTGTCCGGGTCATTCGGTTGCAGGAGCCGAAGCCGATCCTTGATCGTCAGGCCCGGCACGCAAATGAGAAAGCCTTTGGTGAATTGCTTGCTTGCCGGACGACGAACTGCGTTCACGGTTTGCCACGCGATGAGCATGGACATGACCGTGGTTTTTCCGGCGCCGGTCGCGAGCTTCAGTGCGAGCCGGATAAGCTCGGGGTTGGCTTCCTTGTTCGCGGCCGCGAGGTAATCGAGCACGCGTTTCCCGCGGCTCGATTGCGGCGCGACCTCGGTGAGCCAGATCGCGGTCTCGACCGCCTCGATCTGGCAAAAGAAGGGGCGCGGGCCCCCGAAGTCGTGATGGCGCCAATGCTCGAGAAGGCGCGCCGTCTCGGGCGTCACCTGCCACTGATTCGGGTTCGGCAAGTTTCGCCACGTGGTCACATATCCGCGAACTTCGTTGATGATCGTGGTCGGATCGTATTGCTGATCCTTGGTCGAAAGCCCTTTGCCTTCATCGAAGAGCATCGTTGCTTGCGCGGCCGGCTTGCGCTTCTTCGGCTTCGGAATCGGCGAAATGAATTTGGCGCTTCGCCGTGTTTCGATGATCTTTTGCGTCGGCTGGCCCGTGTCGTCGAGCTCCCAATGCCGTATTGGGTACGCATAAGGCGAGTTCAAAATCGGATGATCGAAAAAAGGAATCGACATCGTAAATGCCTTTCGGCCGAAGATGGCCCCAATTTTTCACGTGGCGTTCGATTAGCCCACCGAATGCTTGCTACGCCGCATCAGAACAAACGTGTTAAAAGCCAACACGCGTTTTTTGCCTCGGGGCTTATCCGTCCAATTTTCGGAAGCCCCGATTCGCTGGAATTCTGATTGCAAAACGCCGGACATGCAATGGTCTGTTTGGGGTAGCGTGGTTACGGTATTTCTGGGGGCGTTCTCCCCTGGCAAAATTCCGGCACAAGGCCCTCTGGCCTGGCATTATCCATGTTAGTGCGTCTCGCGTGTTTAGATGTTGAGCGATACAGTGTGCCGCTATAGTCTGTTTTCAAATTAGCATGGTAAAAAATAAGTGCCCCAAACTCAATCTGAGATCCGAGCGGACCTGATCAAGCGATTATTCGCTGTCGCCATCAGCGTCGGAGCAGCAAGCACTCTTGCTCGGATGAGGTGGGTTGACGAGGGCCGGCTGCCCGATCTTCGGGAATGGCAGCAACTATCGATCCTTTGTGTCGCAATGATCGCGACGGTATTGAGCTGGGATGGTTACCTGGTTGCTATCGATGAAAGAGAACTGAAGGGTTTTTGGCGATTTGCAATCGATATATTGCTAGTCTTTCTCTACATGTTCCTTTTAATTACGTCTAAACATCTCACGTGGTGGATTTTTATTCACGTCATAACATTTATTCTATACGTTATTTGGGACATATTGACAATTAAGGAGCACATCGAGAAGTACTATTATGATCCAAAACCCGAGCGACTTACAATTATCGGAGTGTACCTTGGTGGCCTTAAAGACAGCGCGTACGTAAAACGTGGCCCAATCACAACGCTGACATGGACCTTTTATTTCTTGGGTCTGTTCCTAATAACCAGAACCGGGCTAAAGGATTATGTATTTGTTACATCTGTTTTTGCTGGTTGTGGACTCATATTATATCGACGAGATAAGAGACTGAGTTTCAGTATGTGCCGACGATTACTTACGATCATAGTTACGTTAGTGATTGCATTCTTATATTCGCACTATCTAACTATGTTTAATGATACTTACTTTGCAAGGTGGTTGGGGCTAATATAGCTGATGGGTTTGCCTAGTTTTTTGAAATATGCGATCTCTCGAGCGATTCCTCTGCTTTTTTCCCACCCGTCTACTTTTAGAACCACGATCTCGGAGCACATGACCATAAAGGCTTCATCAAAGGTGACCCAGTAGTCAGAACCGAGCGTGTTAGCGGCTCCGGCAAGGACCATGTCAATCGGATGTGTCATTGTGATTGGGCTATAGACGATCCTTCCTTGTCGAATCAGATCCGCGGCCGCGATTGTAGCCGCCTCAAATCTAGACTTACGCACTGATGGATTAGGGTCGGTGTACGGGCACGCCAGATAGATGACGTTGTATGCTGCCTTTAATCCGACCAATGGCTTTGTCAGAGTTGAGACAACCGTCACATTCGCCTCCCTCGCTGCCGACCTACCCTCCACCTCCCTACCCTAAAAAATAGGGGAGAGGTAGCGCAATTAAGACGCGTGTGTTTCGATGACCCGCGGGCGGAGTTGAGAATCTGAACACGGTAGAGCCCACTCCTCGCTGGGGATCAAGTCACGACTCGCTTGCCCTGGCTGAGGCAGCCCGCCCCGGAAGCTCGATGATGTCCGCATCCGCGCCGAGTCGATCGGCCGCGATCTCGACGGTGCGGCGGTGGTGCGTGAACAGTAGGCATTGCACGCCCTGGCCGATCTTCGCCAACGCCTCGATGCCATGCGCGGTGCGCTCGTCGTCGAAGGTGACGAAAATGTCGTCGGCGATGAAGGGGGGCGGCTCGAGCCGCCCCGCATAGCTTTCCACATAAGCGAGGCGTAGCGCTAGAAAGAGCTGGTCGCGCGTGCCCTCGCTCATGGCGCCGATTTCGACGCTCTCGCCGCCTTGCCGCTTGCCGACGAGCACCGGGCGATCATCCTCGCCGTAAGTCGAGCCGAGGCCGACGAAGGCGGTGGCCGTGAGCACGCGAAAGAGGTCGCCGGCGCGCGCGAGAAGCGGGTCTTGGGAGGCTTCGCGGTGGCGCTCGATGGCGCTGCCGAGAAGGAGCGCGCCGAGCTTGAGCACCGCCCACTCGCGCGCGGCGGCGATCAACTCGCCTTCCGCGTTGTGCTGCATTTGCGCCGCGAGCTCGGCGCCGATGCCGGTTTCGAGCGAAGCCCTGCCCCGCTCCTCGCGATCGAGCGCCGCGAAGGTCTCCTTCGCGTCGTGCTCGAGCTTCTTCTGCTCCACTTGCAGCTCCGTCACTCTCTTGGCGGCGGCTTCTGCATCAAAGCTGGCGAGCATCGAGCGTATTCGTTCTTCAGTTAGGCCGTCGGCAGCTCGTAGCAGCTCCTCGCGTCTGGCGCTCAGCTCGCCTTCGAGAGCGGCTCGCGCATCGAGCCGCGCCGCGAGCTCGACGAAATTCTCGTCTTCGGCAAGCCCCGCCTCGCCTGCGAGAGCCGCGCGGGCCGCGCGCACCGCCAAGAGCTCGGCTTCGGCGCTTTTCTGGCTTTTGACGGAGACGGCGAGCCGCTTTTCGCAATCCGCGCGTCGAGCCGCCAGCGTGACGGCGGATTGGGCTCGCTCGTGCAGCATTTCCGTCGCCACCTCGACAGGGTGCTCCTTGAGATCGGGCGCCAGAGCCATGAGCAAATCCACCGCGCGCTTCTCGAACGCCGCGTTGTCGCGCCGCATGCCGGAGATGCGCGCCTCCTCATGGGCAAGCCGCGTGAGGGCTTCCGGCACTTTTTCCCAAGCCGTGAGAGCGGCCTCGCCCTCGTCGAGGCCGGCATCACCTCGCAGACCGAAGCTCGGCAGGCGCGCAATCCAGCGGCTCGCCCATGCCTGCGAACCCGCGAGCACCTCCTTTTTCGAAGACTCGATCTCCTCGATGCGTTCCCGAAGGGCATCGAGCTTTGCGTTTTGCCGACGCGCATGCTCCCAACTCGCCTGAAGTTTGCCGAGCTTGGCGTTGAGGCCGTGCGCGAGCTCCAAGCTCGAAACTTCCTCCAGACCGGCGAGGCCGGCTGCCTTGGCTAGCGAGCGTAACATCGGCGCGAGCTTCCGATCATCCTCAACGAGCGCCTCGAGTCTCTTTCGCCGCGCCGAAAGCTCGGCGCGGCGGTCGAGCAAGGACGAAACGGCTCCCAACCAACCCTCCATTTCTCCAGCCGAGAGTGGGACGATGCCGCAAGCTTCCCAGGTGGCTCGCCATGCGTCACTCACCTGTCGCTCCTGAAGCTCCACCGCGGCGAGCGCTCGCCCCGCTTTCGCTTCGCGCTCACGCGCCGTGGCGAGGTCGCGCACCAGCAAGCCATGCCGCGCGACGCGCTCGGCATCGCCGAGCACGGCATCGGCGAGTCGGTCCGCATGTGCGACCTGCCGCTCGAATGCGCCGACCGAGGCCGCGCGTTCGGGCGGCGAAAGCTCGGCTCCGAAGAGCACGTCGCGAAGGCGCTTCCATGAGGCATCTCTTTCGTTTCGCGCCACGCCGATCGCCTCTCGACTCGGGACGGCATGGGATGCTTCGAGCTTCTCGATCGCGGCTTCCAGTTCGTCGCATCGGCGCTCTGCTGCTTGCGCTTCCCCACGGGCGTGG
The DNA here is from genome assembly GCA_019247605.1 of Hyphomicrobiales bacterium. Taxonomy (GTDB): domain Bacteria; phylum Pseudomonadota; class Alphaproteobacteria; order Rhizobiales; family Beijerinckiaceae; genus GAS188. The sequence goes on along the minus strand of JAFBAS010000112.1, from coordinate 2,018 downwards.
TCCAAGGCCTTGACGAGCGCGTCCTCGTCCCTTCGAAAGCGCGCAATCGTCTCGACAGCAGGCAAAGAGAGATTGGCCAATTTGTCGAGATCCGGGATGGAGGGTGCGAGCCGGCGCGCCGCTTCCGCAATGGCCTTCGCCTCCGCCTCGATCGCCGGCGCGAGCTCCGCACGCTGCTCGAGCCGACGCAAGACGGGTGCCACGGCAGCGAGCCGCTCGCGCAAAGGATCGGGGTCGATCGCCGGGCCGCCGCGCGCCGCGTCATCTTGTTGCAGCAGGTGCTGGCTTTGGCGCTCGCGCGCGAGATCGTGGTCGAGCTTGCCGATCTCCGCCTCGAGGGCGCGACCTTCGCGGCAAAGCGCGCGTAAAGCGGCAAGCTCGGCATCCGAAGGTTGCCGCGACGCGATCTCGTCCATGTCCGCGAGGCCAAGGCGCGTGGCGAGCGCGCTGAGATCCGCCCGCAACGCCACGGCCTCGCCTTCGACGCGCGGCAAATCTTCCCTCGCTGCCTTGACATAGTTGCCTTTGTCCGAGAGCAGCCTGGTGATCTCTCGGGCTCGCGCGACGAGCGGTTCGTCGATCGAAAGCCTGTCACGCTCGTGCATGAGCTCCTGGACCAAGTGGACGCAGTCGCGATGTTTCTCAACCGCGCTCGCCTCCACGTCGAGTACGGCGCGCAGCCTCGCCGCGAACCCCGGTGGGAGCGCCGGCACCGGCCCCGATTGCGAGAGGCGGCTCGAGGCGGCGTCGAGCAACCCGACCAGGGGAGCGAGCCGTTTGAGCGTTTGCAGCCTTGCCTGCTCGGCAATGTTGTCGGCACGCAGGCGCTCGACTTGCGTAAGCTGTTCCCGCAACCTCTCGATGCGCGCGTTCAGCTCTTTCCAATCGCCGACGCGAAGCTCCCTCTCGCGGAACAATGCCCGCGCCGCCTCGTAACGATCGAGCGCTTCGTTCAGGCGGCGTGTTTTGGCTCTAGGCGCGAAGATGTCGTCCGCTTCGGCTTCGAGCGCGCGGCGCAATTCGCCGGGCCGGCGCAAGCCCGAAGCGGCCGCAAAGAGCGTCGCGCCGGTCTCGCCATCGACGCGCAGCATCTCATGGGCACCTTCGCGCAACGTCGCGGTCGAAAGTCCGAAGGCGCGGACGAACACATCGCGCGTGAGCCCTTGAAGGAAGGGCGCGAGCGCATCACCCCCGAGCGGCTTTTCGCTCATGTCGAGCAAAGTGTCGCCCTTGCCCCTGCGGCGGCGGAAGGCGAGCGTTTCGCCGGAGCGGGCGCGAATGCGCGCGCCGATGCGCAGATCGCGCGCGGCGTGGAGGAAGTCGAAGGCGATGCGGTGCTCGAACCCGAAAAGGAGGTCGGTGATCGCCGAAAGCGCCGTGCTCTTGCCGGCTTCGTTGCGTCCGTAAAGCACATGCAGCTTTGCGCCTTCGCGAAAACGCAAGGCGTGATCCGTGAAGGCGCCGTAGCGGGCAAGGTCGAGGTCGAGAAGACGCATGCCTCAACGCTCCTCGGCCTCGAGCCGGCCGAGGACGAGCGCCACCGCCTCGCTCATGAGCGTGTCGAGATCGTCCGCAAGTCCTTTCTCGCCCGAGAGCGCGCTCGCCGGGAGCTTGCTCGTGATCGTGTTGAAAAGGCCCTCGGCCTCGGCGCGCAAGCCCGCATCTTTTTCGAGTCCCGCAAGAAGCGCCACAGGATCGAGCGCGTCTTCCGCCGCTGCCGGTTTCCGCCCCGCCGTCGGCTCGCTCGTCCGCAAGCGCACATCCTCGACCCAGATGTCCTCGTGCAAACGGTGCGCGGCGGCCTGCACCTCGTCGCGAAGGCGCTGCCGATCGGCCGCGAAACGCCGATGCAACGCTGTCGCACCAATGAGCTCGATGCGTGTGGCGACGAGCCGCTCGCCCGCCTCGCGCGCGATGTTGCCCAATCGCTCATCGATGCGGGCCAACGCGGCGACTTCTTCGGTGACGCCGGAGAGGTCGATCTCGATGCGTTCCCAGCGGGCTTTGTCGAGGATGAT
>JAFBAS010000181.1 GCA_019247605.1 Hyphomicrobiales bacterium | reverse complement strand
CAGGACGACCATTCGTCAATCTTTTCAGCCGGGCCAAGCCCGCGATCGCGACGGTCACCGGCAATTACCGGCTCACCCATGCTGACGCCGACAGTGATGTGCGCCACCTCATCCTCGATTTCGGGGATGTGCCTTTCCCGATCCTCGAAGGCCAAAGCATCGGCGTCGTGCCTCCAGGCACCGGCGCGGAGGGCCGCGCGCATCACATCCGCCTCTATTCGGTGGCAAGCCCGCGCCATGGCGAGAAACCGAACACCAACAACTTGGCATTGACGATCAAGCGTGAGCCGCTCGGCAAATGCTCGAACTACCTGTGCGGTCTCGAGCGCGGCGCCAAGGTCGAGGTGACGGGACCTTTCGGCGCGAGCTTTCTCATGCCGAACGACCGATCGGCGAATATCGTGATGATCTGCACCGGCACGGGGTCAGCCCCCTTTCGCGGCTTCACCGAATGGCGCCGACGCATGATGCCCGATGCTCCCGGGCGGTTGGTGCTTTTCTTCGGCGCGCGCCGGCCCGAAGAGCTCCCTTATTTCGGGCCACTTCAGAAGGTGCCGGAAACGCTTCTCAAGAAGAATTTTGCCTATTCGCGCGTCCCAGGCGAGCCGAAGACCTATGTGCAAGACCTCATGCGCCGCGAAGCCAAAATGCTCGGCGAGCTCATGTGCTCCGAGCACACCCATGTCTATGTTTGCGGGCTGAAGGGCATGGAGCAGGGGGTGGACGCCGCTTTCGACGATGTCTGTCAGGGTGCCGGCCTTGCCTGGGCCGAGCTTCGCAAGACGATGCGCGAGTCAGGGCGCTACCATGTGGAGACGTATTGAGGGGAGGGAAGTGAGCGGGGAGGGGCGACAGCGGTCAGGAATGCCTCCTCACTCTTCACGTCTCCCCTTCAGCGCAAGCCGTTCGCCGCCAGATATCACATACATATGATATCGTCGTTCCGCGACGCCTTCGGGCAGGGGCTGCGGCAAGAGTCGCGGGTCATCGAGCGCGAGGTCCGAGAGTACGAGTCCACTTGGCGCTAAAAGTGTCGGAACAAGCCTCGGCAACCAGGACAAGGTTTCCCGGTCGCGATCGGGAATGCCGGAGCCGAGATCGGAATGAACCAGGGCCGCGCCGATTCCGACAAATCCTCTCGCTGTTTCCTTGATGTCTCCAAGCACCAGATCCTCAGCGGCCGGAATGGAATCGGGCTGCGCCGTGACCTTGATGTCGAAGGCGATGATGCGACGTCTCGGAAGCTTCTCGCGCAGATGATGGTAGGTGCGCCCATTGCCGAGACCGAGCTCCAACACCGGGCCGTCGAGATCGGCGATTGCTCGAGCCGCGTGGTCGATGAGCAGACGCTGGGCTTGCATGCGCCTGATGAAGCTGTCGAGCCGGCTCATGCGCGCCTCCGCTGGAACGCGGCCTTCCGGCGCGCGGCAATAAGCCTTCTCTTGAGCATACGGGGCTCGAGGCTTTTCGCTCTGCGCCTCGCACTATTCACCACTGGCCCCTTCTTCACCGCGCCTCGATCACGACAAAAGCTTGCGCGTAAGGCGGATCATCCGTCATCGACAAATGAATGAAGGTGCGCAGCCCATCGGGCGTGAGCGCTTCGAGGCGCTCGGCCGCACCGCCTGTCAACTGCAACGTGGGTTGTCCGGAAGGAAGGTTGACGACGCCCATGTCGCGCCAGAAGACGCCGCGGCGCAGACCCGTGCCCAGCGCCTTGGCGCACGCTTCCTTCGCGGCGAAACGACGCGCCAAGGTCGGGCCGGCGATGTTTCGGCGAAGCGCTTTGCGTTTCTCCGTCTCGGTGAAGCAGCGGTTGAGAAAGCGTTCGCCGTAGCGGGAAAGCGTTGCCTCGATGCGGCGGATGTCGGTGAGATCGGAGCCGATACCCAGGATCATTTGAAGCCGCGACCCTCGTCCATGGCGTTGCGCATTTCCTGAATTGCCGAATGAAGACCTACGAAAATGGCTTCGCCCATGAGGAAATGGCCGATGTTGAACTCGACGAACTCGGGAATGGCGGCAAGGCGCCGTGCCGTGTCGAAATCCAATCCGTGCCCCGCATGCACTTCGAGTCCTGCCGACTGGGCGAGCTTTGCGCCGCGTTGCAGTTGGGCGAAACCTTTGGTGTCGCCGGCTCGATCTTCGGTTGCGACCGCCTCGCACCAGGCGCCGGTGTGCAGCTCGACAATGGGGACGCGCAAGCGCGCGGCGGTTTCGATGGCCGCCTCGCTCGGCTCGATGAAGAGCGAAACGCGAATGCCCTGCTCGGCGAGCGCGCCGACATAAGGAAGGAGGTGGTTGTGGCCGCCGACCACGTCGAGGCCACCTTCCGTCGTCCGCTCCGAGCGCTTCTCCGGTACCAGACAGACCGCGTGCGGCTTCGTGCGGAGCGCGATTTCGAGCATCTCCTGCGTTGCCGCCATCTCGAAGTTCAAGGGCTTCGAGATCTCGGCCTTGAGGCGAGCCATGTCCGAGTCGATGATGTGGCGGCGATCCTCGCGCAAATGCGCCGTGATGCCGTCAGCTCCCGCTTCGATGGCGGCAAGCGCCGCGCGCACCGGATCGGGCCGTGCGCCGCCGCGCGCGTTGCGCAAGGTCGCCACATGGTCGACGTTGATGCCGAGCCGGATGCGGGAAGGAGGCCGTGAAGCGGTCATCGCATTACCCTCAGAGGCCTCTGCTGCCTGGCTTGACTGGCGCGATCGCGGCAAGCTCGGGCGGCAGCGCGTCGGCCGGATAGGCTGGCACGTCCAGGCTCGCAAGTGCAATGAGCGGTACGCCGATATCCGCCTTGCCGGCCGAGCGGTCGATGAGGCAGGCGGCGCCGAGGATCGTCCCAGGCTCGGCGGCGATCGCCGCCAGGCACTCGCGCGAGGAGAGGCCGGTCGTGACGATGTCCTCGACCATGAGCACGCGCGTACCTTTGGCGATGGTAAAGCCGCGTCGAAGCTTGAAAACCTTCTCCTCGCGCTCGACGAAAATCGCCTCGGCGCCGAGCGCCCGGGCTGTCTCGTACCCGGGGATGATGCCGCCGACGGCGGGAGACACCACGAGATCGACCTTGCCGAAACGCGCCTTCGCTTTTGCCGCGAGCGCGCGGCAAAGGCGCTCGGTGCGCTTCGGGTCGCGGAAGACGAGGTTCTTCTGCAAATAAAGCGGGGAGCGAAGTCCGGAGGTCAAGATGAAGTGCCCTTCGAGCAAGGCGCCCGCGGCACGAAATTCGCTCAATACCTCGTCCGTGGTCATTTCTCGGGATCCTCATCGGCAAGCGTTCGGCCGCGCACTCGCTCACCGTTTCGGATGAGCCCTTTCACATAGCCAACATCTCGCGCATGTGAAGCCTCCCAGGCGTCGAGAGCGGATTTTCCCGAAGCCAAATTCGCATCGATCGATTCCGGCACAAGTTCGGTGCCGAAGCTTGGGTCCAGATTCGCATCCTCGCTCTGGAAGAGCTTCGCCAGGATTTTCTCACCGAGCCAAGGGTAAAAATGCGAGCTTTCGAGGAAGAAGCGCCGCTCGCTCTTGGGAAGAGGGTCGAGGACCGGCTGTTCGGTGAAAGCGTGGGCCCTCGCGAAATCGAAGAGCCTGATCTTCCCGTCGCCCGGCGCCTCGGCAAGTGTCGCGACCGTATTGGCGAGTTCACGTTTCCAGGCCTCATGCTGTGCTTCGGTGCCGATCACGCGAAAAAACTCGAGGCGCCACACATGCATCGGCACGATGACGAGGTCGACGTCCATACCGTCCGCCTTGAGCTTCGCGAGCATCCTTGCGAGCTGGGATTGCGCATCTTGTAGCGCCGCTTGCGGCAAGCTCCCCCGCAGCTCCCTTGCGCTTCCGGCAAGCTCTGCTTCGAAACGCGCCCCGACCCTCGGCCCTTCGACAGGAACGCCGTCGAAAGCGGCAACGCCGTTTCGCTTCATCGGGGCACGCACCTGGTGAGGCGCCTCGAGAAGCGCCTTGGCGCTCGCCGCTACCCAGTCGAAGGCGAAGAGATGGCGCAGGAGACCAGAGGTGATGCTGCGGTTAGCGAAGGGTGAATCTGCGTAATCGCCCGAGGCTGCGATGCCGAAGGGGAATTCCTCCAAGGACAATCCCCAGACGATGTGCTTGATGGTGGGCTCATGGGCCAGTGCATAGTCGAGGGCGACCATCTGCTCGCGCAAGCTCGCACCCGCGAGCGCGGCGTTGTAGGCCTTCACACCCGTGAGTGCCGGCGCGTCGGGGTCGAGCCCGTGCTGCGTGCGCGAATCGCCGACGAACAAGACGCGGTCGTCTCTTCTCTCGGCGATCTCGATCGCCTTGGTGACGCGATCGCCCGACACGGTGAGACGCAAATTCGGCGCGAAATGCGAAGCGGCGATGAGCCTCGTGCCGAAAAGGCCAAAGCCATCGATTGAAAGCCCCAGCGCCGCGACCAGGGCAAGACCTGAAAGTGCGAAGGCGAAGAGGTTTGCGATGTAAGCGCGCGGGCTCATTTCCTTCACGAGGTCAGAATTGGAAGTAGAGGAACTCCGTCGTGCCCCAGGAGAAAAGCACGACGGCGATGATCGCGGCGGCGCCGAGCGCAGCCGTCATTCGCGAAGGAGCCCAGGCGAGCTTTCCGATGAGACCGCGCGGCACTTCCACCGGCCCGAGCACCGGGTTGAACCGGCGCATGATCTGTTGGGAGTTCGGCAAGATCGCGGTCGCGGCAAGGGTGGCTGCGGCAAGCAAGAGGCCGGTTGCTTTCTTGGCGCCGGGAATGGGATCGCCGGTACCGTTGAGACCGAACAACCCATGAAGCATGTTCGCGGCGCTGGAGAAATCGCTCGCGCGAAAGAACACCCAGGCCGTGATCACGGCGAAGAAGGTAACGGCCCAGGACAAAAGGGGAGGGAGGGCCCGCTTTGCCACGCTCAGCCAAGCATGGTTCACGAGAAGGTAAAGCCCGTGCAATCCGCCCCAGGCCACATAGGTCCAAGCCGCGCCATGCCAGAGGCCGCCGAGCAGCATGGTGACCATCAAGTTGAGATAGCGCCGCGCATTTCCTTTCCGATTTCCGCCGAGCGGAATGTAAAGATAGTCGCGCAAGAAGCGCGACAGCGTCATGTGCCAGCGTCGCCAGAACTCGATGATCGAGGTGGACTTGTAGGGCGAGTTGAAGTTCGCCGGAAGCTTCACGCCGAAAAGGCGCGCAAGCCCGATCGCCATGTCGCTGTAGCCCGAGAAATCCGTGTAGAGCTCGACCGTGTAGGCGAGCGCGCCTTGCCAGGCCGCGAGAATGCCGATGCGGTAGGAGTTCTGTGCCGCGTGGTCGAAGACATTCGTCGCATAGGGCGCGAGCTGGTCGGCGATGCACACCTTCTTCACAAGCCCAATGAGAAGAAGCGTGAGGCCGATCGAGGTTTCGAGCCAGAAATCCTTTTCCTGGTTCTTTCCAGCCATGGCGCGAAATTGGGGCATCACCTCCGAGTGATGGACGATGGGGCCGGCGATGAGCTGCGGGAAGAAGAAGACGAAGAGCGCGAAGTCCGCAAGTGGTCCGGGCTTGGCGTAACCGGCATGGATATCGGCGAGATAGGCGATCTTCTGAAAGGTGAAGAACGAGATGCCGAGCGGCAACACGATATGGAGGAGTGGCCAATCGAGGCGAGCGACCGCGTCGAGGCTCGAGATGAAGAAATCGGCGTATTTGAAGTAGGCGAGGATGCCGAGATTCCAGACGAGGCCGAGAATGAAGAATGCCTTGCGCGTTCTCCCGTGATGGCGAGCCATCGCATGGGCGTCGCCCCAGTTCACCAGCATCGAGATGATGAGAAGCAGAAGGAAGCGAGGGCTCCACCAGCCGTAGAAAACCATCGACGCGAGGAAGAGCCAGGGCACGCAAAACTGCCCGCGACCCGCGAGGCGCAGTACGTGAAAGCCGAGAAGCGTCAGCGGCAGGAAGACGAGCAGGAATTCGGGTGACGTAAAGAGCATGAGGCGGGCTTATCCGTCGTTCGATCCGAAGCCCGCACGTGCGAACGCTTCGGGTGTCGCATCACTCCTTCATGCTGAAGCGGCCGGCTTGGTCAACCGGGGTTTTCGTCACCGAATGCTTCGGTGGCCCCTATTCGGCGGCGCGCGGCAAGGCGCTTTCGGGCCCGGGCGAACGAAACTTCGCCAGAAGATCGGCCTCTTCGCGTTTTGCGGCTTCGAGGTGGCGCGCCTTCACATGGCCATATCCGCGAATTTTCTCCGGAATGGACGCGAGTGCGACCGCGAGCGCATGGTTGCGCTCGCCGAGCTTGTCCATGATCTCGTGGAGGAGAAGCTCGTAATCGAGGATGAGCTTGCGCTCGATCTTGCGTTCGGTGCTGTAGCCAAAAGGATCGAAGGGCGTGGCACGCAAGCCCTTGAGCTTTGCCAGAAGCGCGAATCCCCGCATCATCCACGGCCCGAAGCTCGTCTTTTTCGGCAGGCCGGTCGTCTTGTCCTTGCGTCCGAGAATAGGCGGCGCGAGATGGAAGCTATAGCGAAGCTTCTCGCCTTCGAAGCTCGCTTCGACCTGCTTCTGGAAGGCGCCCGAGGTGAAAAGACGCGCCACCTCGTACTCGTCCTTGTAGGCGAGGAGCTTGAAGTAATAGCGCGCGACGGCTTCGGCGAGCGCCGTCGCGCCGGGGAGCGCGCGCGCCTCGACGGTGCGCACCTTCTCGACGAGTTCGCAATAGCGGCGGCCATAAGCGGCGTTTTGATAATCGGTCAAGAATTCGGCGCGCCTTTCGATGACCTCGTCGAGCGATTGCGAGAGCTTGCGATCCTCCGTCGGCTTGGTCGCCGCGGCAACGATGCCTTCGACCGAAGAGGGGTCATGCGCGGTGCGGCGACCCCAGCGGAACGCAGCGACGTTCATCTTCACCGCTTCGCCATTGAGCTCGATCGCGTGCTCGA
>JAFBAS010000179.1 GCA_019247605.1 Hyphomicrobiales bacterium | reverse complement strand
GATTTCCTGCACGATCACGTCCTGCTCGCGTCCGAGCTCCTCGGCATCGAAGCTCGGTTCGAGGAGGATGTCGGAGAGGATGTCGAGCGCAAGGGGCGTATCGGCCGCGAGCACCTTGGCGACGAAGGCGGTCTGTTCGGGCGAAGTCATGGCGTTGAGGTCACCCCCCACCGCCTCGATCTCCTCCGCGATCGCCTTCGCACTGCGCCGTGCAGTGCCTTTGAAAGCCATGTGCTCGAGGAGATGGGCCATGCCATGTTCTTCAGGCCGCTCGTCGCGCGAGCCGGCATCGACCCAGACACCGAGGCGCACCGTCTCGACGAGCGGCATCGGATCGGTCGCGACGCGAAGCCCCGAGGGCAGGGTGGTCACCTTGATATCGCCCGGCCCTTCGACCGTGCTGCGCTTTGCGGTCATCCTGACGTCCCTTGGCGCGTCTTTTGAAACATCCATGTCATGAAATGCGCAAAGAGGCGAGATGTGAGCATTTGCACGAAGTGCAATCCGAAGCGTGGCGCATAGCGTTATCCTTGGGCAGGAGCGGCAAGTGAAGTGCGCGCCCGCGCCTCCCTTTCGATGCAATCCTCGACCGCCTGACGATCGTTGCGAAGCACGATGACCCTCTCTTTGCGTGTCATCAGTTCGGCGAGGTGCGAGGGCAGCTCGGGACGTATGCCCGTGGCCGCGTGCACCGCATCCGGAAATTTCGCGGGATGAGCGGTCGCGAGGGCGATCATGGGCGTTCGTGGATCGCGTTCCTGCGCGCGCTCGGCAGCGTTCACGGCCACAGCCGTGTGCGGGTCGAGAAGATACCGGGCTCGCTCCCAAGTCTTCCGCATCGTCGCGACCGCCTCCCCGGCCGTCGTCCGATAGCCGTCGAACTCGGCACGAATCGACCCGAGGGATGGCGCTGGAATCGAAAATCCACCCGATTGAGCGAGCGAATCCATGGCGGCACGTACCGCGGCGGGATCACGCCCATGAGCCTCGAAAAGAAGGCGTTCGAAATTCGATGAGACCTCGATGTCCATCGAAGGGGAGGCGGTCGCCACCACGCCCGCCTTTTCATAGCGCCCATCTGCCAGCGCCCGCGCCAAGATATCATTGTCGTTCGTCGCGACCACAAAACGCGAGATCGGCAACCCCATGCGCTTGGCGACTAAGCCGGCGAACACATTCCCGAAATTCCCCGTGGGCACGGTGAAGGAAACGGGCCGGTGCGGTGCCCCGAGTGCGACGGCGCTCGTGAAATAATAAACGACCTGCGCCACGATCCGCGCCCAATTGATCGAGTTCACGCCGGCAAGCGAGAGCCGGTCGCGGAAGTCATGGTGGTTGAACATTCCCTTCACGAGAGCCTGGCAATCGTCGAAAGTGCCTTCGACCGCGATGGCGTGCACGTTTGGCGCGGTCGAGGTGGTCATCTGCCGCCGCTGCACCTCGCTGATGCGTCGATGCGGGTAAAGTATGAACACGTCGGCCCGCCGCGAGCCGGCAAAGGCATCGATTGCGGCCGAGCCCGTGTCGCCCGACGTCGCTCCGACGATGGTGACATGCCGGCCCTCGGCCTCGAGCGTGGCGTCCATCAGGCCAGCCAGAAGCCGCATCGCCACATCCTTGAACGCAAGGGTGGGCCCGTGGAACAGCTCGAGCACAAAGAGATTGTCGCCGAGCTGCGTGAGCGGGCAGATGGCGGGATGGCGGAAGGCCGCGTAGGCGGTCTCGATCGCCCGCGTCAGCGTTCGCTGCGGCAGCTCATCCCCGATGAGGGCGCCGATGACGGCTTCGGCGGTCCTCGCATAAGAGAGGCCGGAAAATTCGGCGATCCGGGCCTTGCTGAGCGATGGCCATGTTTGCGGCACATAAAGACCGCCATCACGGGCAAGGCCCGCGAGCAACGTATCGGTGAAATTGATCGCGGGCGCCGCACCGCGGGTCGAGACATGAAGCACTGGACGTTTCCGGAGCTTTGAACCCGGCTCTCTTTAGCGCGGGACGGGTTTGGATGGAATTGATCTCGCCACTCGCCTCAGCTCGGTGCCTCACGCGTTCGGCGCACGGCGTAGCTGATGAAAATGCAGAGGAGCGCGAGCGCAAGCCCGAACCAGGTCAGGGCATATTGGAGGTGATCATTGGGCAGCATGATCCGGGTTTGCCCGCCCCGGGGCAGCGTGTTCTTATCGGTGGCCTCGTCAGCATCGACGATCACCGGCGCGACGCGCTCCAGCCCATAGGCTTTGGCGATCAGGGTGGGGTCTCGCGAGAACCAGATGTTGTTTGCCGCGTCGTCCTTTGGGGCGAACCATGGTCGCCCCTGCGGGAAGCGGATAAGACCCGTGACGAGCGTTTTCCCTTCGATTTCGCTTTCCCGCCGCGTGGAGACGTCCTTTTTGTCGAGCGGCACGAAGCCGCGATTGACGAGCACAAGCGCTCCGTTCGGCAACTCGAGGGGCGTGAGAATGTCGTAGCCGAGAGCCCCATCATCCATGCCGGAGCTCACGAGATTGGCCTGAAGATGGGCCTCCTTGTCGTTCAGGAAGTGCCCATCGAGGCGAACATGGCGATATTCGTCAGTTTCGGGGGCGAGCACGCTCCAGGCCGCCTCTGGCGGAAACTGCGCAGGCGGTGCACCGACGCGCGCCGAGATTGCCGCGATCAGGCCCTCCTTCCAAGCCTTGCGCTCGAGCTGCCAAATGCCGAGGCCACCTAGGAGCACGACGCCGATGCAGGTGAAGAGCGCCGGGACGAAAAGGGTCCGTGGCTCCCCGGAGCTCTCTCCCCGCTCCAACGGCGCGCCGGGTCTGCGCTCGCCAGTGCGCTTTTCCGGAAGCGCTCCTCTACCCGCCATGCACGGCGGCGCCTCCGCCCGTTCCCCACACATAGATCGCGGCGAACAGGAAGAGCCACACCACGTCGACGAAATGCCAGTACCAGGCGGCGAACTCGAAGCCGAGATGCTGTTTGGGCGTGAAATCCCCGCGATACGCGCGCAACAGGCAAACGATCAGGAAGATCGTGCCGATGATGACGTGAAAACCATGGAAGCCCGTCGCCATGAAAAATGTGGCGCCGTAAATGTTCCCTTTGAAGCCGAATTCCGCGTGGCTGTACTCATAGGCCTGGACGCAGGTGAAGGTGGCGCCAAGAAGGATGGTGAGCCAAAGCCCCATCTTCAGCCCCTGCCGGTCATCATGCAACAAGGCGTGATGCGCCCAGGTCACCGTGGTGCCCGAGGTCAAAAGAATCAACGTGTTGAGGAGAGGCAAGTGCCAGGGGTCGAAGGGCTCGACACCCTTGGGTGGCCAAACGCCACCCGTGAAAGCGGCGCGCGCATAATCGATCTGGTCGCCGGTGAACAGGCTCGAATCGAAGAAGGCCCAGAACCAGGCGACGAAGAACATCACCTCGGAGGCGATGAACATCATCATGCCGTAGCGGTGGTGGAGCTGGACGACGCGGGTGTGCAGATGAAGGTCCTGCGCCTCGTGGATCACGTCGCTCCACCAGGAGATCATGGTGTAGATGATGCCGATCGCGCCGACGCCCGCGATGTAAGGGCCGCAGCGCATGCCGCCGATCGAGAGCGAATGCATCCACATGATGGCGCCGACGGCGCCGAGGAAGGCCGAGATGGCGCCGACCAACGGCCAGGGGCTCGGGTCGACGAGGTGATAGTCGTGGTGCTTGGCGTGCGCGTCGGCCATGGTTCTCTCTTTGAGCTTCTCAGTTCAGGCGCGTCGCCGTCAGTGTCGGGGCTTGCGACTTGCCGGTCTTGGACGCGAAAAACGTGTAGGACAGGGTAATCGAGGTCAAGGAATGGATGTCCTTGTCCCTGGCGAGCGCCGGGTCGACGAAGAAGACGACCGGCAAATCCTTGCTTTCATGCGGATTCAGCACCGTCTCGTCAAAGCAGAAACAGCTCAGCTTGTTGAAATACTGAGCCGCGAGATCAGGCTGGATGTTGAAGGAAGCGACTGCGGCGGCCGGCTGGTCGCTGTCGTTCGTCACGTGGAACTCGACCGTCTTGGTCTCGCCGAGACGAAGATGCACGAAAGGCGCTTCGGGGGCGAAGTCGAAGGCGAGGCCCGGTGCGACATTGGCATCGAAGCGCACCACCATCATCTGGCCCAGGCTCCTTCCCGGCGCTTGCGTGGCGACGAGGGGCGTCCCCGCAAAGCCGGTCGCGCGGCAAAAAAGGCGATAAGCGGGAACGGCCGCAAAGGAGAGGCCAAGCATCAAGGACGCGGCGCTCGCCGTCAGGATGAGCGTGCGCCGCGTCCCGCGCGAGGGCTGTCCTTTTGGCGTCGGCTGTCTAGTGGCGCCGCGCATGGGTCACGAATGCAGCGCGTTCAACGCCGCGCCCTGCTTGATGATGCTGATGACGTAGAACAGGAGCACGAGCGCGCCGAGCACGAGCGCAAGCGCCAGCGAGCGCTGGCGACGGCGGCGTTTTTCTTCCTCGCTCAGGATGACGCCGTTCTTGACCTCGCGCATCACCACTCACCTTGGGCCAACACGAGCGCGACGATGCGCTCGAGGAGAAGTACGCCAAACAGGGTGGTCAGATACAGGATGGAAAATCCGAAAAGCCTCTTCGCAGCGAGATCCGCCGCTTTCTCGTCGCGTTGGCGATGAAGCTTCAAGGCAAGTTGCAGCATGCCAGCGCCCATCAGCAGCGCGACGAGGCCGTAGCCAAGCCCGCCGAAGCCGAAGACGGTGGGCCCGAGTGCGACCGGCACCAGGAGGAGCGTGTAGACAAGGATTTGCGCACGCGTCGCTCGCCGACCGGCCGCGACCGGCAGCATCGGTACCTTGGCGCGCGCATAATCATCTGAGCGGAACAGGGCGAGCGCCCAGCTATGTGGGGGCGTCCACAGGAAGATGATGGCGAACATGATCGCCGCATCGAGCGTGACCTGCCCCGTCGCCACCGCGCAGCCGATCACCGGAGGCAGCGCGCCGGCCGCGCCCCCGATGACGATGTTCTGCGGTGTCGAGCGCTTCAGCCACATCGAATAGATCGTGATGTAGAAGAAAATCGTGAAAGCGAGCAAAGAGGCTGCCACCCAATTCGCGGCGAGGCCGAGCGTGATCACCGAGCCCGTCGCCATGACGAGCCCGAAGCCGAGCGCGGCCTCGCGCGTCATTCGGCCCGCGGGGATGGGTCGGTTTCGCGTGCGGCTCATGAGCGCGTCGATATCGGCGTCCCACCACATGTTGAGGCATCCCGCGGCTCCCGCGCCGACGGCGATCGCCACGATCGAGATGACGGCGATCACCGGATGGGGATGCGACGGCGCGAGCATGAGCCCTGTCAATGCGGTGAAGACGACAAGCGACATCACGCGGGGCTTGAGCAAGGCGAAGAAATCGCCTGGCGTCGCGAGCGAGATCTCTGGGCCGGTTTCGCTCCGGCCCTTCTCAACGATGGCGTCCGTCGCGAGCGTCATCGCCTAACGAACCTGACGCGCCGGGCGCTCAATGGTCCCCGCTCGTGATGCGCGGCAGCACTTCGTATTGGTGGAATGGCGGCGGCGATGAGAGCGTCCATTCGAGTGTGGTGGCGCCAGGTCCCCACGGATTGTTGCCGGCCGGCTCCTTCCGGATGAAATAGGCGTAGAGGTTGGCGAAGATGAAGAAGATCATCCCCGCGGCGAAGATGTAGGAGCCGATGGAGGCAACGAAG
>JAFBAS010000038.1 GCA_019247605.1 Hyphomicrobiales bacterium | reverse complement strand
GACCACGCAGGCGCAAATCCTTGCCCTCATCCGCGATCTGCAACGCAGGCGCCGCATGGGCGTCGTCTTCATCACGCATGATTTCGGCGTCGTCAGCGACATCGCGGACCGGGTGATCGTGCTGGAGAAAGGCAAGGCGGTCGAGGAAGGGCCGGCTGGCGAGGTGCTCGCCCATCCGCGCCACCCCTACACGCGCGCCCTGCTCGACGCCGTGCCGTCGCGTCGAGCCCCGCAACGACCCGCAGCACGTGAGGAGGCGCTCGTCTGCGAGGTCGAGCACCTCTCGAAGACCTATGCGAGCCGAACCGGCCTTTTCGCGGGCCGCCGTGTCGTCAGCGCCGTGCGCGATGTGAGCTTCGCGATCCGCAAGGGGGAGACGCTCGGCCTCGTCGGTGAATCGGGTTCGGGAAAATCCACGGTCGCGCGCCTCGTCGCACGGCTTCTCGATCCCGATCAAGGCCGCGTGCGGCTCGCCGGCACCGACCTCGCGCAATTACGCGGACGCAAGCTGCGCGAGGCCCGCCGGCGCGTGCAGATGGTGTTCCAGGATCCTTTCGCCTCGCTCAATCCGCGCCGGCGCGTGGGCGCGAGCATCGCGGACGGCCCCATCGCGAGCGGCGTCCCGCGCAAGCTCGCGATCGCAAGGGCCAAGAACCTTCTTGCGCTCGTCGGCCTCGATCCGCGCGCGGCCGAGCGATTGCCGCACGAATTCTCGGGTGGGCAACGCCAGCGCATCGGCATCGCTCGGGCGCTCGCGCTTGAACCTTTGCTCCTCGTCGCCGACGAGCCTGTGTCGGCGCTCGACGTCTCGGTGCAGAAACAGGTGCTCGACCTTCTCGAAACGCTGAAGGCGCGTCTCCACTTGGCCATGCTCTTCATCACCCATGATCTTCAGGTGGCCGCGAAGATCTGCGACAGGATCGCGGTGATGTCGGAAGGCGAGATCGTCGAAATCAAGAGCTCGGCCGAGCTCTTCGCAAACCCCGAGCACCCCTACACCAAGGCGCTGCTCGCTGCTGTTCCCGGCCGAGCCCGCTCATAGGCGGCGATCGCCGTCATCAAATCGAGATGGCCGCCCCCGCCGTTCTTGAAAAGCGTGATCTCCCGCGGCGATCGGCGGCCGGGGTGAGCCCCCCGCGCGAGCTCGAAGAGATCGGCGCGGATGTCGCTCTCGCGGATCACGCCCGCCGCAAGCGGAGCTGCAAGGTCGCCCGTCACCTCGAGCGTGAAACGGCGCGTGTCGACGAAGAGGCTCGCTCGCCGCACCGTCTCGTCATCAGTCTCGCGCATGGCCGGCGTGAAGGAGCCGACGAGGTCGACATGGGTGCCCGGCAAAAGCTTCGTCCCATCGAGAAGCGGAGTCTCCGCCGACGTGACCATCGAGATGATCGAGGACAGCGCTACCGCGCTCGCGAGATCCTCCGCGACCTTCGCCGCGACGCCTTCGCGCGCGAGCCTCTCGGTCAGCGCCTCGGCCTTGGCCGGCGTGCGGTTCCAGATGCGAACTTCCTGAATGGACGGGCGGACCGCGCGCAGCGCCTGTACTTGCCAGTAAGCCTGCGCGCCCGCCCCGATCACCAGGAGTGAAGCAGCGTCCTTACGGGCGAGATAGGAGGCGCCGAGCGCCGAATCCGCCGCCGTTTTGCGGAGCGTGAACTCGGAGCCCTCGATCGTGGCGAGGGGGCGCCCGTTCCCGCCGTCGAAGAGCACAAACACCGTGGCATTCGTCGAAAGCCCGTCGCGATTGCCGGGAAAGACGCTTGCGAGCTTGGCGCCGCAATAGGCGCCGAAACGCCATGCCGACCAGATCAAAAGGTGGTTCGTCGGGCTCACGCCCTCGCCGGCCTGGCTGAGGAGAAGCCGCTCGACAAGGTCCACACCGCGCTTGTGCCCGTCGCGCAATGCCTCGACGAGGGTGGGCCAATCGAGCAATTTGCCAATGTCCTCGTCATGGAGCAGGATCATCGAACAGGCTCCCGACCATGAGGATGGGGATGGTTTGACGGAAAGTCTCTCCGCCATCTACGCTGCTAATGCGCTGCCCTTCAATGGCCCCCCCGTGGCGCGTTTCCAGGATTTTGCCCTGGCGGGCGCGACTTGAGGGCAGATTTTGTCGCGATCCGGCGGCCGAGGGGACTTCCGGGTCGGGCCAATAGTGCGGCTGCGAGCTCGAGAGTAAGCGGACACGAGAAAATCGTCACGGACGAAATTCGCTAACGGAGGCAGAGATGACGGACTACCGAGACAATGAGCATATCAAGACACTCGCCAAGGATCTCTCCGAAAAAAGGATCGACCGGCGCGAATTCGTGCGCTTCGCGACCCTCCTCGGGCTTTCGGCCACGACCGCATATGGTCTTGCCGGAAGGATCAGTGGGGAAGCTTTCGCTCCGGCCGCGCGTGCCGACACGCTCCCCAAGGGCGGCACGATCCGCATCGGCAACCGCATCAAGGAAATCAAGAACCCGCACGCCTATTCATGGGGTGGCTACGACTCCAACATGTCGCGCCAAGTGGTCGAATATCTCACGTTCACGGATGATAAGGGCGTAACCCACCCCTACCTCGCCGAAAGCTGGACGGCCGCGCCCGACCTCAAGACCTGGACCTTCAAGCTCCGCAAGGACGTGAAATGGTCGAACGGCGAGCCCCTCACCGCCGATCACGTCGTGTGGAATTTGAAGCGCGTGCTCGACCCGGAGGTCGGCTCCTCGATGATCGGCCTCATGTCGAGCTACATGCTCAAGGACGACCCGACGCAAAAGGACGCCAAGGGAAATCCGAAGCAAGTGCTCTGGGACGCCAATGCAATCGAGAAGGTGGACGACCAGACCTTCCGCTTCAATTGCAAGGTCGCGCAAGTCGCGGTGCCCGAGCATCTCTTCCACTACGTGATGGCCATCCTGCATCCGGACGACAAGGGCGTGTTCCAGGTCGGCTCGAAAGGCACGGGCGCCTTCGAGCTCACCGAATTCGAGGTTGGCAAGAAGGCGATCTTCAAGGCGAAGAAAGGCTATTGGGGTGGGGACGCCAATGTCGAGATGATCGAGATGACGGACACGGGCGACGATCCGACGGCCGCGATCTCGGCGCTCGCCTCGAAGCAGCTTCACGGCCTCGTCTTCGCCGATCCGCTGCAATACGACGCACTCGCCGCGCTGCCGCATCTGCAGCTCTATTCGGTCCCGACCGGCGAAACCGTGGTCTTGCGCATGAAGGTCACGGAGAAGCCCTTCAACGATGTTCGCGTGCGCCAAGCGATGCGCTACGCCATCGACCAGGGCCCGATCCTGCAAGTGGCGCTGCATGGCCTTGGCCGCGAGGGCCAGCACCATCACACCTCCCCGGCGCACCCCGAATATGCCGAGCTTCCGCCCTTCAAGCGCGACGTGGCGAAGGCAAAGCAGCTCCTTGCGGCGGCCGGCTTTGCCAACGGGCTCGACACGGAAATCTTCGTGCCGACCGATCTGCCCTGGGGCCAGGTGCAGGTCGAGTCCGCGGTCGAGCAATGGAAGGAGGCCGGCATTCGCGTGAAGATCAACCTGATGCCGGGCGCTTCCTATTGGGATGTGTGGACCAAGGTGCCTTTCGGCTCGACGATCTGGTACCATCGTCCGCTCGCCATCATGACCTACGGGCTCGCCTATCGAACCGGCGCGCCCTGGAACGAGTCGGCCTATTCGAACAAGGATTTCGACGAGCTTCTCACGCAAGCCGAAGGCATGATCGAGGTGGGCAAGCGCCGCGAGGTCATGGCAAAGCTCGAGAAGATCCTTCAGGACGACGGGCCTCTCGTCCAGCCCCTCTTCCGCGACACCTTCACCTTCATGGACAAGCGCGTGAAGGGCTTCTCGATGCACCCGACGAACTACTTCTTCGGCTGGAAGGTCGGGCTTGCAGAGGCTTGATGACTTGACCTCGACTCGCCGAAAAACTGACGGGCGGCGCATCGCGCCGTCCGGGATCGGGGAGACGGCGCGATGATCGGCTTCATCGGCAAGCGCCTCCTCGGGCTTGTCGGAACCTTGCTGGTCGCTTCCTTCCTGGTTTTCGCGGTGACGGAGTTTTCGCCGGGCAATGTGGCAAGGAAGACGCTCGGCCCCTTCGCGGCGCAAGAAAGCGTCGACCTCCTCTATCAAAAGCTGCACCTGAACGATCCGTTGCCGGTGCGCTATGCGCGCTGGCTCGGCGTGCTCACAGGGGTGATCGCGGATCCGTTGCAGGATCCGGCCCTGAAGCTCGACTTCAAGGACCCGCGTGGCGACCGCTATTTCGGCAATTTCGGCTATTCGACGCTGTTCAAGGCGCCGGTCAACGATGTGATCTGGGACCGCCTGAAGAACACCGCGCTCCTTGCCGGCATCGCCTTTGCCATCATCGTGCCCCTGTCGCTCGTCCTCGGCGTTCTTGCTGGCATGCGCGAGGGCAGCTGGATCGATCGCACGATCTCGATCTTCGGCATCGTGACGACCTCGATTCCGGAATTCGCCTCCGGCGTCTTCCTGTTCGTGATCTTCGGGTTCTGGCTAGGCCTGGTACCGGGGACGAGCCCGCTCACCACGAGTGCCGGCTGGTCGATCGCCTCGCAGCTCCTGCTGCCGGTCCTCGTCCTGGTGCTCTACGATTCGGGCTACGTCGTGCGCATGGTGCGC
>JAFBAS010000041.1 GCA_019247605.1 Hyphomicrobiales bacterium | reverse complement strand
CAAAGTTGCAGACATCATTACGCCTCCGGGAATGGCGGTGGTTGCCTTCTCTTGGCCGTGCAGGTGCGCAAGCTCCCGCGTCCCAGCATGGCCGGGGACGCGCGTCGTGCAGGTGCGCGGCCGGGTGAGATCGAAAGGGAACTCTCGCTGACCGGTGAGAACCGGCGCGGTGCCATCGCCAAGCCGTGGACCTTAGCTTTTTGGCTCGGCTCTGACGCCTCCGTGGGAGAGAGGCTCGCTAGACCGTCAACGTCGACGGGTCAACAAGGATGACCCGTGCGCGGCGCTTTGCGGGCGCCGCACCACGAAGCCGTATACCCGACGGGGTATGTGGCGCAACAGGAAATCGGACGGTGCGGAATCCATCCGCGAGTTTCGGGGCCGGTAAAGATGGTTCGAGCGTCCGAGCGAGTTCTCCAGGTAAATATCGACGTCACGCGCTTGCAATGGGTGCAAGGCATAATTCTGAAAAATATACATTCAAAGTTCTGCAATAATTTCTAGTGTTGCTGTGAACCGCAGGATATTGAATATTGATTTTCAAGGTTGGAGAGCGAATCGGAGCTGTGTCGGTCGAAAACGATATGTTTTTGACTCCCAAAGCATGGCAAGCATCTAAGCTCGTGATGGGGTGACGCGTGACGGGAATGCTTGCGTTCGTGGGGCGGGCCTTGACGTCGGCGTTTCTGCTGGCCGTCGCCCCGCCGTTCCTTGCGTCGGCTGCTTTTGCCGACACGGGGCCTTGCGATGCGCCGCAAGGGCCGCCGCAATACCCCGACAAGTTCGATTGGAACGCGAGCTATCTTCTGGGCGATCTCGGCGGTATGCGCAAAACGGCGCAAGACGCCGGCGTCACGCTCTGCCTGCAATACAACGCCATGATCTACGATAACGCCAAGGGCGGTCTGAAGCGCGGGCCGATCGCCGAAGGGCAGATCTATCCCTGGATCGATATCGACCTCGGCAAGTTCACCAAGCTCGACCTTCTCGACGACACGTATTTCCACGCCTCTCTCTACTCGATGCAGGGAAGGCCGATCACGGCACGGGAAATCGGCAGCTTCGCCGCGGTGAGCTTTTATGAGCAGCTTGCGACGACGCGGCTCGGCACCGTGTGGATCGAGCGGCGCTTTCTCGACGGCAAGCTGAGCTTGCGGGCAGGCCAACTCGGCGTCGACGACGAATTCATCATCTCTCAAACGGCCACCGCCTTCATCAACAGCACATTCGGGTTTCCGAGCTGGATGGCGACAATTCTTCCGGGAGGCGGCCCCGCCTACCCGCTACCCGGGCCGGGCGCGCGCCTGAAGTATAGCCCGACGGATGCCGTGACGCTGATGGCCGGTGCCTATACGGGGGACCCGGCGGGCAAGAGCAACCCGAACCCGCAGATCGCCAATCGCTACGGCACCACCTTCAACCTGAATGGGGGGACGCTCTTCATCGCGGAGGCCGCCTACTCGACCGCGTATGCCAATTCGGGGGTCGATCTTCCCGGCACATACAAGATCGGCAGTTGGTTCGAGACCGCCCATCGCTTCGATGATTTGCAGTTCGACAACACCGGGCTTTTGCTCGCCGATCCGAATTCGACGGGGATCGCGAAGCGGCATGGGAATGATTGGGGTGTTTATGGCGTGATCGACCAGACGATCTTGCCAGGCGGCAAGGACGGGCTCCATAAGCTCGCCTCTTTTATTCGTGTCGGCGCAAGCCCGAGCGACCGCAACCTTGTCGAATTCTACGTCGATGGCGGCCTGACATTCACGGGCCTTGTGCCCGGTCGGCCGACGGATCTGATCGGCGTCGGCGCGGCCTACAACCGCATCAGCGACGCGGCCCGCGCCATCGATCGTGACACGCGTCTCTTCGCCGGTGCGGCGGCACTCGCAGGCACGCCGCCGGCCTTCGTGTTTCCGGCGACCGGCTTTGCGCCGGTGCGCGATCAGGAAGTGATGCTCGAAGCCCTTTACACGATCAATGTCACGGCATGGCTCACCGTCGACCTCGATGTGCAGCATTTCTTCCATCCGAGTGGACATGTGCTCGCGGGAAGCGGGCCGGACATCGGCAGGCCCATCCGCGATGCGACGGTCTTCGGCGTGAACACCCAGATCAAGTTCTGATCGCGGCGCTCTTTTCTGTGACGCAGCCGACTGCGGCGACGCGGTTCGATTCGTCAAGGGCAAAATTCACTTCCGGCCGCGTGTGGATTGCGGTGAAGCTGCCCGCCATGCCCGGCTTTTGGCCCGAATCGGTGATACGCAAAACGCACAACTGATTCGCGATTCATCAAAGGCCCTCATGTCGAACGCCGTCGCGCTCAAAGCCGTCTCCGCGCAATCGCCCGAATACCGCGAGGCGCCCCGCTCGATCGAGGCCGAACAAGCCTTGCTCGGCGCCATCCTCATCAACAACGAGGCTTTCGACAAGGTCGCCGATTTCCTCGACGCCGCACATTTCTTCGAGGAGATTCATCGGCGCATCTACGAGAATGCGGCTTCCCTCATCCGCGCCGGCAAGCTCGCCTCGCCCATCACGCTCAAGACCTTCCTAGGCGATGGCGATCTTGGCGGGGTGACGATGGGACAATATCTCGCGCGCCTTGCGGCCGATGCGACGACCATCATCAATGCCGAGCAATATGGGCGCATCATCTACGAACTGCATCAGCGCCGTTCTCTCATCGGCATCGGCACGGAGGTGGTCAATATCGCCTATGACGCTCCCGTCGAGATGCCGCCCAAGACGCAGATCGAGGAGGCCGAGAGGAAGCTTTACGAGCTCGCGGAGCTCGGCCGCTACGAGAAGGGGTTCATTCGCTTCACCGATGCGGCGGCCCGCGCCATCGACATGGCGGCCGCCGCTTATCGGCGCGACGGGAAGCTTTCGGGGATCGCCACGGGTCTCGCCGATCTCGATCGCATGATGGGCGGCCTGCAGCCCTCCGATCTCGTGATCATCGCCGGACGCCCCGGCATGGGGAAGACGGCGCTCGCCACGAACATCGCCTACAACATCGCGCGTGCTTATCGCGCCGAGGCACAACCGGATGGGAGCCTCAAGACCGTCGATGGCGGTGTCGTCGGCTTCTTCTCGCTCGAAATGTCGGCCGAGCAGCTTGCCACCCGCATCATCTCGGAACGTTCGGGCGTGCCTTCTTACAAGATAAGGCGCGGCGACATCGTCGAGGACGAGCGGCGCGGCGTATTCGAGTTTTCCAAAATCACGGAAGCGGCACGCGAGATGCAGACGATCCCGCTCTATATCGACGAGACGGGCGGCATCTCGATCGCGCAGCTCGTTTCCCGGGCAAGAAGGCTGAAGCGCCAGCGCGGCCTCGACGTGCTCTTCGTCGATTACCTGCAACTCCTTACGGGTTCCACGCGGCGCGGCGACAATCGTGTCCAGGAACTCACCGAGATCACCACGAGCCTCAAGGCGCTGGCCAAGGAACTGAACGCGCCGATCGTCGCGCTCTCGCAGCTCTCGCGACAGGTGGAGAATCGCGAGGACAAGCGCCCCCAGCTTTCCGATCTTCGCGAATCGGGATCGATCGAGCAGGACGCCGATGTCGTGATGTTCGTCTATCGCGAGGA
>JAFBAS010000014.1 GCA_019247605.1 Hyphomicrobiales bacterium | reverse complement strand
GGTAAGGGAGCGCGCGCCGCCTGCTCGCGCGCGATGACGCCTGGAAAGGTGATGATCGCGACCACCATCACGACTTGCAAGAAAACGAAGGGCACTGCGCCCCAATAAATGTCTTTTGTCGACAGGGGCGCGATGAGCTTGCCGGTGACGCGATCGCGATAGGCATGATCGGGCGCGACGGACCTGAGGTAGAAAAGCGAATACCCGAAAGGCGGGTGCATGAAGCTCGTCTGCACATTCACGCCGATCAGCACCGCGAGCCAGACGAGATCGATCCCGAGCTTCACCGCGGCCGAGGCGATGAGCGGCACGAGGATGAAGGCGATCTCGAAAAATTCGAGAAAGAAAGCGAGCACGAAGATGAGGGCGTTGATGAAGAGAAGAAATCCTGTCGCGCCGCCGGGCAGCGCGACAAGAAGGCCCTCCACCCATTTGTGACCGTTCACGCCGAAGAAGGTGAGCGAGAAGACGCGCGAGCCGACCAGAATGAAGATCGCGAAAGAGGCGAGCCTGCAGGTTCGATGTGTGGCCTGGCGAAGCACATCGACGCTGAGCCTGCCTTTCAATAGAGCAAGGAAAAGCGCGCCCGTCGCCCCCATGGCGCCCCCTTCGGACGGGGTGGCGACCCCAAAAAAAATCGAGCCGAGCACCAGAAAGATCAGCGCGAGCGGGGGCAGCATCACGAGCGCGACACGGCGTGCCAGAGGGAGGCCCACGAGATCCGAAGCGACCGAAGGAGCGGCCTTGGGCTTCACGATCGAGATCGCGAACACGTAAAGCGCGTAGAGGCAGGCGAGCAGAAGAGCCGGCCGCAACGCCGCGGTGAAGATGTCGATGACCGAGACGTTGAGCTGGTCGGCGAGCACGATGAGCACGATGCCCGGCGGGATCACCTGAGCGAGTGTGCCCGACGCCGCGATGACGCCGGCCGCAAGCGCTCGGTCATAGCCATGGCGCATCATGATCGGAAGCGAGATCAAGCCCATCGAGATCACGGAGGCGGCGACTACCCCCGTCATCGCGGCAAGCAGCGCACCGACTACGATGACCGAATAGCCGAGGCCGCCGCGTATTGGACCGAAAAGCTGGCCCATGGTTTCGAGAAGATCTTCGGCAAGGCCCGAACGTTCTAGAATCATACCCATGAAGACAAAAAACGGGATGGCGAGCAAAATCTCCGAGCTCATGACGCCGAGAACGCGCTCGGGCAGCGCGTTGAGGAAGTCGACGCGGAACAAACCGAGCGCGATGCCGATCGCGGCGAAGACGAGGCCGACGCCGGCAAGCGTGAAGGCGACGGGGTAGCCGGCCATGAGCAGGACCACGAGCGCGACAAGCATCACGGGAGCCATGTGGCCCGAAAGCCATTGAGCGAAGGGTGCGGAAATCTCGAGCTCGGTTTGCCCCGCCGCCAATGCCGCCAACGGCGCAGCGCTCAGGGCGCCGCAAATGAGCGCGGCGAAGCCGAGCTGAAATGGCGACCGCCGCACGCTTCAGGGCGCTCCGCTCGAGCGCAACGCGCGAGACTCTCCGTCCGGCGTGGAGGAGGCGGCGATTGGCGGCGTTTCGATCCCGCGCAAGTTCGCGATCGCCTTGATGATCTCCGACAATGCCTGAAGCAGAAGAAGCGCGAAGGCCGCCGGGATCAATGCCTTTGCTGGCCATTGCGGGAGGCCGCCCGGAGTTATCGAGCCTTCCCCGATGCGCCAGGAGCTCGTCGAAAAAGGCAAGCCCTCGATGATCATGAGAATGCAAAACGGCACGAGGAAAATAGCGTGCCCGAGAACGTCGACGATCGTTTTTGAGCGCGGCGATAGCGTCCGATAGAGAATGTCCACTCGTATATGGCTGTTCTCCGCGAGCGTTCGCGGCGCGCCGCCGAGCACGATGCCAGCAAACAAAAGGAGCGGAAAGTCGAGAAGCATCGGTCGCGCGAAATGAGCGCCATAGCGCAAGAGCGCGTTAACGACGCTGATGAGACAGGCAACGAGAACGAGCCAGCCCGCCACACGGCCCACGAACGCCGTCACCGCGTCGATGCGGCGCGAGGCCGGGAGGAATACTGTTCTCAACGCGTGGTCCATGCCGCGCTTGTCGTGTCCCGGGTGCTCGTTGCAGGCGTGCCTGTCACAACGATGGAGGCCCCCTTGTTTGCCTCGCGGCGGCGAACCCGCTCGCGATGCATCGTGTAGATGCCGCTGGCGATGATCAGGAGGATGCCGCCGATCGAGATCGCATCGGGCAGCGACGCGAAGACGGCATAACCGAGGAGCAGCGCGGTGACGATGCTGAAATATCGGAAGGGTGCGACCACTCCGACCTCGGCGTGGCGATAGGCAATCACGATGGCGAGGTTGCCGAGCGTCACAAGGAGACCGGCGAGCATGAGGTAGAACGAGGCCGGTACGAAAGCCGGTCTCCACTCTTCGGTCATCCCGAGCAACACTCCGGTGAACGCGCCGGCGACGGCGGTCACCAAGGCGATCACGGGCGAGGGGATGATGGGATCGATATAGCGCGTCAGAAGATCGCGCATGGCGACGAGGGCGGCCGAAATCACGGCGAGCGTCGCATAGACGGTCAATCCGTCCGTCGAGGGCTTCACCACCAGGACGACGCCGAGAAATCCCACCAGGACCGCCAGAAGGCGCCGCCACCCGATGCGCTCCAGGCCGAATGCGGCGGCGAGCAAGGTCATGATGATCGGAGTTGCTTGCGAGATCGCCGTCACGTCGGCGAGCTGCATATGGGCGAGCGCCTTGAGGAAGGTCAGAACGACGACGCTATCGAGAAACGCCCGAAGCAGGACCATCGGGCGCAAGAAGAGGCGAGCCCCTTGCCACAAGATGCGGCCATGGCCCGTTGCGAACACGAGAGTGACCGCGATTGCGATCGCGAACACCCCGCGTATCGCCATCATCTCGCCGGTGGGAAAAACCTCGCTGGCGAGCTTGCCGCAGGTGTCGTTGCAGGTCCACAGAACGACAGCGGTGAGCGTCGCGAGGATGCCGCGCCGATTGACGGCAGGATCGGCCAACGGGGTGGCCAAGGAGGGATCGGCCATGACGGCTCCGCGAGAGAATGGACCGGCCCCTCAACCGCCTGTCACGCTCATATGACGTGCGACGGCGGGTTCGGTCCGCCGCCGCTCGATGACGAAATCATGCCCTTTAGGTTTGCGCGAAATCGCTTCGGTGATGGCCTGGTCGAGCAGCTCATCCTCGGGCGAGGCGCGCAAAGCGGCACGCAAATCGGCAGCGTCTTCCTGGCCAAGGCACATGTAAAGGGTTCCGGTGCAAGTCACGCGCACCCGGTTGCAACTCTCGCAGAAATTATGCGTCAGCGGCGTGATGAAGCCCAGGAGCCCGCCCGTCTCCTTGACGCGCACATAGCGGGCGGGGCCGCCGCTCGAGTGATCGAGATCCTCGAGCGTGAACTCGTTTGACAGCCTGGCACGCACGAGGGACAGCGGCAAATATTGGTCCGAGCGCATTGTCGAGAGCTCGCCGAGGGGCATGACCTCGATCAGGGTCAGGGAATGGCCCTGATCATGGGCCCAGCGCATGAGGTCGACGAGTTCGTGCTCGTTTTCGCCCTTGAGTGCGACAGCGTTGATCTTGACGGCAAGCCCTGCAACGCGCGCCGCCTCGATGCCGTCGAGGACTTTGGCGAGATCGCCCCAACGGGTGATCCGCCGAAACCGAACCGGGTCGAGCGTGTCGAGGGAGACATTGACCCGCCTGACCCCGCAGTCGGCGAGCTCATTCGCGTGGCGCGTCAAAAGTGTGCCGTTTGTCGTGAGCGTGAGCTCTTTCAGCGCGCCGCTCTCGAGGTGGCGCGACAGCGACCGAAAAAGCCGCATCACATCCCGGCGTACGAGGGGCTCGCCCCCAGTAAGGCGCAATTTCGTGGTGCCGCGGCGGACGAACGCGCTGCATAGCCGATCGAGCTCCTCGAGCGTGAGAAGGTCGCGCTTCGGCAGAAAGCTCATCTCCTCGTTCATGCAGTAGACGCAGCGAAGGTCGCATCGATCCGTGACCGAGACGCGCAAATAGGTGATCGGTCGAAGATAGGGATCGACGAGTTGCGACGAGGCGCCGCGCGGTGAAAACCCCGCAGGGCCCGCGCCGCTCTCGGGGCGATCGCGATTGAACTTCTCCGTCCTGATCATCATGGCGCCGATCATAAGGAAAGCCTGCCCCTTCTGCCAAGATAAGCGCGCCCAAGGAGTTCGCAAGCCGCGCCGAGCCAGGTTGCCGGGCCAAGTTTCGGGAAACACGGAAAGGTCGCCACCTTCCCGAGTGGCAGGCGTGGCGAGGGTCACTCAAACAATGGCCAATTGAGCAACGGCCCCAACAAAGAAAAAGGCCGGCGACCGGCCGGCCTTGATCGATCGCCGAGGTGAGCGTGTTCAGCGCAGAACGACAACCCGGGTTCCGACCCTCACTCGATCATAGAGGTCGGTGACATCCTCGTTCGTCATGCGGATGCAGCCAGAGGAAACCGCTTGGCCGATCGTCTCTGGCTCGTTCGAGCCGTGGATGCGAAAAAGCGTCGAGCCAAGATACATGGCGCGAGCACCAAGGGGATTGTCGAGGCCACCCGCCATGTGACGAGGCAAGTCGGGCCTGCGTCTGAGCATCTGGGCGGGGGGCGTCCAATCGGGCCATTCGCGCTTCATCGAAATGGCGTTGATGCCGCCCCAGGAGAAACCCGGCCGGCCGACGCCAACTCCGTATCTGATCGCGCGGCCGCCAGGCAGGATGAAGTAGAGCCGCCGCTCCTCGGTCGAGATGATGATCGTTCCGGGCGCGTAAGAGCCGGTGTAGGCCACTTCCTCTCGTGGGATCGGCGTATAGGCAACGCGGCCGTCAGCGGTCACCTCCGGCAGGGGCAGGTGGGTCAGCGGGTCGATTTCATAGGCGCCGGCGGGGCTTACAAGCGCTAGAGAAAGGGCCAAGGCGCCAAATGCGAGGAAAGGTCTCATGTGCGAAATTCCAACTGAACCACAGACAACAGAACCACAGACAAAAGGGCGCCGGCCAACCGGTTGCCTTGTTTCGGCTCGAATCGGACGGCTTCCCAGCCTGAAAGGCAGCTAACGCGAACGCAGCGCTGCCGCAATCGGAGTTCTCACGATTGTGTCCTCCGGAAATACGGTCTCGCCTGTCGCGTGCCTTTTATGCAACAATCATGCACGTCAATAATTGACACCCCTTTAACGCGACCAGGCTCGAACACCAGAATTGCGCCGATTACCCTTTGCTGGTGAGGCGAACGCCGTTTCGTCCGGCAAACTCCTGGACGAACTGCCACGCGACGCGCCCGGAGCGAGCGCCGCGTGTCGTTGCCCATTCGAGCGCCAGGGAGCGAATATCGGTGCGATCAACATTGAGCGGAAAGTCAAAATACGCGATATAAGCATCTACCATCGCAAGATAATCCTCTTGCGCACATTTGTGAAAGCCAAGCCATAACCCGAATCTGTCCGACAGCGAGACTTTTTCTTCGACGGCTTCGCCGGGATTGATCGCCGTCGAACGCTCATTCTCCATCATGTCGCGAGGCAAGAGATGGCGCCGGTTCGATGTCGCGTAAAAGAGCACGTTCGCGGGGCGACCCTCGATGCCTCCTTCCAACACTGCCTTCAGCGATTTGTAGGAAGTGTCACCCGCATCGAAAGAAAGGTCATCGCAAAAAACGAGGACCTGATGCTTGTTCTCGCGCAAGAGGCTCATCAACAAGGGAAGCGCCTCGATGTCCTCCCGATGAATTTCGACAAGCTTGAGCGATCGGACCGCCCCAGCCTCTGCGAGGCGCCGGTTCACCTCCGCATGCACGGCCTTGACGAGCGATGATTTTCCCATTCCCCTCGCGCCCCAAAGCAGCGCGTTGTTGGCCGGAAGATCGCGCGCGAAGCGCTCCGTGTTGTCGAAGAGGAGATCGCGCGCCTGATCGATGCCTTTCAAAAGAGAAAGCTCGACCCTGTTCACGCGCACAACCGGCTCGAGTCGCCTCAGCTCGGAGCGCCACAGGAAAGCGTCCGCGCCCGAAAGATCGGCCAAACCGGACTCGGGAGGGGCGATCCGTTGAAGCATCTCGGCGATCATCTCGAGCGCCGCGACGGCGCGAGCATCGAGATGCCGAAGGGTGGAAGAGCGTTCCTGGTCGTTCACGTCGAAAACTGCCTCACCTGCTCGCCGGGAGAATTCAGCGATTTCCTCGGAATTCGCAAATTCAGCGTATCAGGCTTATAGGCGATCGCGGCCTCCGCTGCTCCATTTTTCTCCGCTCGCGAGCTGTGCCTTCACCTTTCTCCGGCTCACTCGTTCCGTGGGAGAGGCCGCGGGCGCTCCGGCAAGCGGCTCCAAAAGAACAAACAAATTAGAGTCCCCGCGGCTTGGCGGGAAAGCACGCCGTTCGCGCGTCAAGATTTTGCCCTCAGGGGCGTGGAGAGTGCCTTTAGATAACCTTCGGATGAGCTCGACCGCGATCCCAATAAGCCTGAGCTTCAAGGGTGCGGAGGTTTTCCAAGATCCCTGTGGTGAGGCGGGACTTGCGCGACGCCGTCGTTCCTGGAAGCATAGAAGTCACGGCGCCGTGGCGTCCGGCGCCCGTTGAGACAAGCGAGTGCGGGAGGCCCGGTCATGAGTGAGGCGAAGTCAGCGTCGGTGGACGCGAGAAAGACAGGGCCACGGCTCATTGCCATCGTCGGGCCGTTTCAGAGCGGGAAGACGACGCTTCTCGAGGCTTTGCTGGCGCGTGCCGGCGCCATCACCCGCCAAGGCAATGTGCGCGACGGAACGAGTGTCGGAGATTCGAGCCCCGAGGCTCGCGCTCACGCCATGAGCGTCGAAGCCAACATCGCGACGGCGGAATACCTCGGCGACCGCTACACATTCGTCGATTGCCCAGGCTCGATCGAGTTCATGGACGAGATGCGCAATGTGCTGCCCGCCTGTGATGCGGCAATCGTGGTTTGCGAGGCGGATACGAAAAAAACCCCGGCGCTTCAGGTGATCATGCGGGAGATCGAGCAGATCGGTTTGCCCCGCATCCTTTTCCTCAACAAGATCGACACCGCGACCACCCGGCTTCGCGACACTCTCGCCCTGCTTCAGCCGGCCTCGCGCACGCCGCTTTTGCTTCGCCAAATTCCGATCTGGAAAGACGGCATCGCCACCGGCTTCATCGACCTCGCGCTCGAGCGCGCCTTCGTTTATCGCGAGCATGCGATGTCGACTGTGGTCGAGTTTCCGACGGACGAGCTCGACCGCAAGAAGGAGGCCCGTTTCTCCATGCTCGAGCGCCTCGCCGATTACGATGACGGTTTGATGGAAGAGCTCATCTCGGACATGGAGCCCGCGCGCGACAAGGTGTTCGAGGACATGGTCAGGGAGTTGAGGGCAGGGCATTTGGTGCCGTTGATGATCGGTTCGGCGGAGCGCGGAAACGGCGTCACAAGATTGCTCAAGGCATTGCGCCACGAGGTGCCGGGGGTCGAGAAGGTTCGCGAGCGCAATTCGCTTTCGGCCGAAGGCCCGGCGCAGGCTCATGTGATGCGGTCCATCCACACGGCCCATGGCGGCAAGCTCTCTTTTGCCCGCGTTCTGCGCGGAAGCTTTGCGGACGGGACGACCGTGACGGGTTCGAGCGGGGCCGAAGAACGCATTGCAGGCTTGTCTCGCCTCATGGGGGCGAGCGCGATGAAAGTCGGCCGCGCCGAGGCTGGCGACGCGGTCGCTTTCCTTCGGCTTGATCACATTGCGACGGGCGACAGCTTCACCGATGCCA
This sequence comes from Hyphomicrobiales bacterium, assembly GCA_019247605.1. Lineage (GTDB taxonomy): Bacteria > Pseudomonadota > Alphaproteobacteria > Rhizobiales > Beijerinckiaceae > GAS188. The sequence continues at coordinate 23,872 of JAFBAS010000014.1, read as the reverse complement.
AGGAGGCGCCGCCGCGGCTCAAACGTCCACTGACCCCTCAGCCGGTGCAAGTCTTGGCCCTTTCGGTGAAGGATCGAAAAGATGAGGTGCGGCTTGCCGCAGCCCTTGCCAAGCTCGTCGACGAGGATCCATCGCTCAATTTCATCCAGGATCAAGAGACAGGCGAATTGCGCCTTGCCGGCCAAGGCGAGATGCATCTGCGCTTCGCGCTCGAGCGGCTCAATTCCCGTTTCGGCGTAACCGCCGATGCCAGAAAACCTCTCGTCGCCTATCGCGAAACCATCAAGGATGCCGTGTCGGTTCGTGGCCGGCACAAGAAGCAATCGGGTGGCCATGGCCAGTTCGGCGACGTCGTCATCGATGTGAAGCCGCGCCGGCGGGGTGATGGGTTCGCCTTCGCCGAAACGGTGCATGGCGGCACCGTGCCTCGCCAATATTTCTCCTCGGTGGAGGCCGGCGTCAAAGACGCGCTCAATCGTGGCCCTCTCGGTTTCCCGGTGGTGGATGTGGCCGTGACCTTGAAGGACGGGTCCTACCATTCGGTGGATTCCTCGGACATGGCGTTCAGGGCGGCCGCCAAGATCGCGATCGGCGAGGCCCTGCCCAAAGCGCGCCCGGTGCTCCTGGAGCCGATCCTTTCGGTCGAAATCGCCGTGCCTTCGGATGCCATGTCGCGCGCAACCGGCCTCGTCTCGGCGCGCAGAGGTCAAATTCTCGGCTATGACGCGCGCCCGGGCTGGGAAGGGTGGGACGTACTCAAGGCACAAATTCCCGAAGCGGAGATCGGAGGGCTTATCGTGGAGCTTCGGTCCGCAACCGCAGGCGTAGGCAGCTACGCCTCGCGTTTCGACCACCTCGCCGAGCTCAACGGAAAGCCGGCCGATGCCGTTATCGCGCAGCACAAGCACCAAAGAGCGGAGTAGGCAGTCCGTGGGGGTAGACGCGCAGAATCGTGGGCTCGGCATCGACACCTTGCCGCGCCGTGCTACATAAACAGTTCAAAAGCAACGATTCCGCTTATACGAATGACCAAATTCGGGCGCCAAGCTCAGCGGCGCCAGGCGTGTTTGCGTGGTCACCGCGGGCGTGATCGAAGAGGGGGCGCGGGTGGCCGAAGACGTTGGGGCGAAGACAATGGGGCCGAGACCATGCGGGCCGATGACTGGGGCGCGGACGAGGCGGGGCAATGAAGGACGATAGCGGCGCCGCCAAGATGTGGCAGGCGAATTACACCATCACGCGCGAGGGCCTGAAGAACGGCTCACATCTTGCCGAGTTGCGTGCGCGTGCCTTGCCCGGATTTCCGATCCGCTCCGACGAGGAAATTGAGGCCTCGCTCAGGGAAGCGCTCCGCGGCAGACCGGAGAAAGGGGATGTGTGGGTTTTCGGCTATGGTTCCCTGATCTGGAATCCCGCATTCGAGTTTGCCGAAAAAAGGGTGGCTCTCGTTCGCGGCTGGCATCGCCGGTTCTGCCTTTGGCTCAAGGCCGGCCGGGGCACGCCGGAGACCCCGGGGCTGATGCTGGCGCTCGACCGCGGCGGGTGCTGTCGAGGCGTGGGTTTTCGCCTGGACGAAAGCCAGGTCGAAGAGGAGCTCTTGATCCTTTGGCGGCGTGAGATGTTGAGCGGGTCCTATGAGGCTCGCTGGGTTGACGCGCATACGCAGCAGGGACCCGTGCGGGCCGTCACCTTCGTCGCGAACAGGCGCCATGCGAGGTTCACCAACCTTCTCACCGATGACGAGATCGCGGATCGGATCGCCGTTGCGCGTGGGCCGCTCGGGACTTGCGCCGAATATCTGCTGAACACCGTCGAGCATCTCGACGCCTTGGGCTTTCGCGATGCGAGCCTCGAACGCATACGCCACCGTGTCGAGCGGCGGCTTGCCGCGCCAGCCGCCGCTGCCGCCGCCTCGTGACCGGGCCGGAACGCTCAATTGAGCGATTGCCAGAGCTGCACGATCTTCTCGCGCTCTGATCTGTCGGGCAGGCGCCCACGACCCGCGCCGAGATTGTCTTTCATATGTTCGGGTTTGTCGGTGCCGGGAATGACCGCGGTCACGGCCTCGTTCGCGATGAGGAATTTGAGAAAGAGCTGCGCCCAGGTGCTCGCGTCGAAATCCTTCGCCCAATCGGGAAGGGGCTTGTCCTTCACCGCGCGAAAGAGGCTGCTCCGTCCCAAGGGAAGCGCGGTTAGGATGCCGGCGCCCACTTCCATGGCGGCAGGGATGATGCGCTTTTCGGCCTCGCGCTCGCCGAGCGAATAGGCGACCTGGACGAAATCCGGCTTTTCGCGCCGGATGATCATTTCCATCGCGTCATAGTCGTGCTCGTAAGTGGAGGTCACGCCGACATAGCGGCACAGCTTCATCGCTCTCCATTCGCGCAACTGGGCGAGGCTCTCATTGGCGCGCGAGACGTTGTGAAGCTGAAGAAGATCAACTCTCTCGGTTTTCAGGCGCTTGAGACTGCGCTCGAACTCGGCACGCGAAGCCTTCGCGTCCATGCCGCTCGGGATTTTCGTCGCCACGAAGATCCGTTGCCGCAATCCGAGCTTCTGGACGAGGTCGCCCACCACGCTCTCGGCGGTACCGTAGTCGGAGGAAGTGTCGATGACCGAACCGCCGCCCGCGACGAGAGCCGAAACCACGCCTTCGAGCTCGGCGCGCCGAACCTCATCGTTGCCGACATCGAAAACGCGTGCCGTGCCGAGCCCGACCGTTGGGAGTTTCTCCCCGGAATGAGGGATGGCCCGAAGAATCAGCCCCTCCGCGGCCGATGCTCGCGAGAACAACATGCCGCATGCAACACCACTGGCGCAAAGCGCCACAATTTCCCGGCGTGATGGTCCTTTCGCGCCGAAAGCATTCGCCTGGCGTAAAGTGCTTGGCCGCAAGGCCATGGCCGCTCGCTCCGCTCAACAAAACCCTTCGCTCGGACGATGACTGCCGTTCGTCCGATAGGGCGTTATTTAGGGAACATTGCCGTCCAAAACAGAGCCGCCCTTCAGATGAGATCGCCGAGACAGCGCAGGCTTTCGTCGTGTAACATGGGTCCATGGACAAGCGTCTACCTTTCCTTGCCGAGCTCGAACGCAAGGTGTTGTGGCTTTCGACTTTCATGATCCACAACGCCAATCATTTGCGAGCCAGCGAGGACGGGCTCAAAATCGGCGGGCACCAAGCTTCTTCCGCCTCGCTCTCGACCATACTCACGGCGCTCTATTTCGCTGTGCTCAGGCCGGAAGATCGCGTCGCGGTGAAACCGCATGCGAGCCCGATCTTTCACGCCATCCAATATCTTTTCGGCAATCAGACCCGTGAGAACATCCAGAATTTCCGCGGCTACAAGGGAGCGCAGTCCTATCCGTCACGAACGAAGGACGTCGACGATGTCGATTTCTCGACAGGTTCGGTCGGATTGGGCGTAGCACAGACGCTCTTCGCGAGCCTCGTCCAGGATTATGTGAAGGCGCATGGCTGGGCGCAGGACCGGCGCGAAGGGCGGATGGTCGCGCTTGTCGGCGACGCCGAAATGGATGAGGGCAACATCTTTGAAGCCTTGCTCGAGGGGTGGAAGCAAGGTGTGCGCAATTGCTGGTGGATCATCGACTACAATCGCCAAAGCCTCGACGCGGTTATCCGCGAGGGGCTTTACGCCCGCTTCGAGGCGATCTTCCGCGCTTTCGGCTGGGACGTGGTCATTCTCAAATATGGCTCATTGCAGGAAGCCGCATTCAAGGAGCCTGGCGGAGAGAGACTGCGTCGATGGATCGATACGGCGCCGAACCAGCTCTATTCGGCGCTGACCTTCCAAGGGGGTGCCGCCTGGCGCAAGCGCCTCCTCGACGACCTCGGCGACCAGGGCGACATGACGCGCCTCATCGAGCGCCGTTCGGACGCCGAGCTCGCAACGCTCATGAGCAATCTCGGCGGACATGATCTGCCGAATTTGCTCAGTGCCTTCGAGGCGATCGACCATGATCGGCCGACAGTCTTCATCGCCTATACGATCAAGGGATTCACCTTGCCCCTCGCGGGGCACAAGGACAATCACGCGGGCCTTCTCACCCCGTCCCAACTCGAGGGCTATCGCGACGCCATGGGCGTGCGCCACGGCCAGGAATGGGAGAAGTTCGAAGGGATGAAGCTGCCGCGTGAAGCGATGGAGCGCTTCCTGAGCGAAGTGCCGTTCGTGGCCAAGGGTCGGCGCCGCCTCGACGCGCCGCTCCTGCCGGTTCCCGAGGCGCTCTCCGCCCCGCAGCAATCGCGCATGTCGACCCAGCAGGGTTTCGGGCTGCTGCTGAACGAGCTCGGCCGCTCGAGCGAGAAGGTTGCCGAGCGCATCGTCACCACCTCGCCCGACGTGACTGTGTCGACCAATCTCGGCGCCTTCGTCAATCGGCGTGGCCTCTTCGCACGAAAGGACATGAAGGATTTGTTCAAGGCGGAACGAATTCCCTCGACATTCACCTGGGATTTTTCGCCCAAAGGCCAGCATCTCGAGCTCGGCATCGCGGAAATGAACCTTTTTATCCTGCTTTCCGCGCTCGGCCTTTCGCACTCGCTTTTCGGTGAACGCCTGATCCCGATCGGCACGCTCTACGATCCGTTCATCGAACGAGGTCTCGATGCGCTGAACTATGCCTGCTATCAAGACGCACGTTTCATCCTCATCGCAACGCCGTCAGGCGTGTCGCTCGCGCCCGAAGGGGGCGCGCATCAATCGATCGCAACCCCGCTCATCGGGCTCGCGCAGGATGGGCTTGCGGCTTTCGAGCCTGGCTTCGTCGATGAGCTTTCGGTCATCTTGCGCTTCGCCTTCGATTATCTGCAGCGTTCGGGCGAGGCCCAGCCCAGCGAACGAAGCTGGTTGCGCGACGAGACCGGCGGCTCGGTGTATCTGCGTCTTTCGACCCGCCTCATCGAGCAGCCTCAGCGCGAGATCACCTCATCGCTGCGCGACGACATCATCGACGGAGGCTATTGGTTGCGCAGGCCCGGGCCGAATGCGCAAGTCATCATCGCTTACACCGGAGCCGTCGCCCCGGAGGCGATCGAAGCGGTCGGATTGATTGCGGAGGACCGCCGTGATGTCGGTCTTCTTGCGGTGACGTCGGCCGACCGGCTCAATGCCGGTTGGACCGCAGCTCAACGGGCGCGCGAGCGTGGTCTCGTTCATGCCACAAGCCATATCGAGCGTCTGCTTGCGGAAATTCCGCCCCATTGCGGACTCGTCACGGTCATTGACGGGCACCCGGCGACGCTCGCATGGCTCGGTTCGGTGATGGGGCACAGGACGCGCTCGCTCGGGGTCGAGCATTTCGGCCAGACCGGCACGATCTCCGATCTTTACCGCCACTATGGCATCGACGCGCAAGCGATCCTCAGTGCTGCCGAAATGATCGCGCCGGGACGGCCCATCAGGCATTTGAGAGCCGTATAGGATCTTTCCCGTCGCAATCGTGATCGTTAGTTGTTTCGGAGTTCCGCCTGTTCGACCCGCAATCGCGGAACTCGGATGGTTTCCGTCTCGTTAGGCCCTCATCGTGATTTATCGAAGGAGAGAGCCGTGACCACTCGTTTATTGACGTTGGCTGCCGGACTGACATTCTTCGCAATGCCCCTCGTCGCTCAGGCGCAAGGAATCGTGCGTGGCGCGCAACAAGGGGCGACGGTCGGAGGTTCCGCGGGCGGCAGAGCCGCAGGCCCGGTCGGAACGGCCGTCGGAGCGACTGTCGGGGGTGTAGCCGGCGGTGTTGCGGGTGGCGTGAACGGGGCGCTTGGCATTCAGCCTGCGTCTTACCACCACCATCACTATCATCATCACTACCATCATCATTATCGCCATGCGGGCCCAGTCGGCGCCGGCTCGGCGTCGCCGGGCGTCCATTACCCGCGCAAGAACCCGACGGCGCCGCAATAGATATCGGCAATGCCGGCGAGATCGGCGGCGGGCGTAATTCATTGGCTCTGGCCGAAGGTGTTTCCGGCCAACCTTTAAGGTGTTGAGCTACAGAGCAGGGCGCGATCAACCGCGTTGACCAGCCCGCCGCCGCGATCTGGACTTGAAGATTTTGCCAGAGCCGGAGGGGACCATGTTTGGAATACGAGGAAAGGTGGCGGGTTTCGCCATCCTTGTTTCGTCCGTTTGCCTGGCGGGAAAGGCAGTTCCGCAAGAGCCGACCGCGCAACCCGAAAAAGCGCCGGCGCAAGAGGGTGCGCAGCTGCCGCCGCAAGCTGAGACGCCACAAGCTCCTCAACCCTCGCAGCCACCTCTACCGGCCCAACCGCAGCCCGCCCAGGCTCCATCCCCCGAGCAGGGACCGGCCAAAATCCCCACGATCGTGCTCGACAGCCAGGAGGTGCAAGGCGTCCTTGGGAAGGAGGCTCTGAGCCGCACGGGCGAGAAGATGGGGCAAATCGTCGACGTGATCGTCGACAAGAGTGGGAGGATCCGCGCGGCGATCGTCGACTTCGGCGGATTTTTGGGGGTGGGCAGCCGCAAGATCGCCGTCGACTGGCAAGCCGTGCATTTCGTGCCAGGCGGAAAGACGATCCGGATCATTCTCGACCTCACCCGCGAGGAGGTCGTCGGGTCCCACGAGTACAAGCCGAACGATCAGATCACGATTCTGGAGCCGCCGGCCGAGGTCACCACGGAAAATGCAGAGGGGAAACCTGCGCCCCCAGCGCCCGAGCAATAGACCAGAAGCCGCATGCCAGCCTCGCCATCCGCGCGACGACACGGCCGAGAAGGCGTTGCGCCGCCTCCAAGGCCCCCGATCGCCGAAACCCGGGAGGTGCCTCGGCCGTCACGGGAGAGCCTGCGTGGTCTTGATTGGTTCACCTTCTTCGTCGCCGATGTTCAAACCGGCTTCGGCCCGTTTATGGCCGTATACCTCACGGCCAACAAATGGACGCAGGTGAATATCGGCCTCGTGCTCACCATAGGTGGGCTCGTGGCACTCGCCGGACAAATACCCGGGGGAGCCTTGGTCGACGCGGCGCGCTCCGAGCGGCGCGTCGCGGCAATCTCGCTTGTCCTCATCAGCATGAGCGCATTGGCCCTTGCCTTGGTGCCTGTTTTTCCGGTCGTGCTCAGCGCGAATGTCGTACATGCTGCGGCGAGTTGCGTGCTCGGCCCGGCGATCGTCGCCATCAGCCTTGGCTTGGTCGGACACGCCGGCATCAGCGAAAGGCTCGGCCGCAACGTGCGCTTCCTCTCGATCGGCAACGGCCTTGCCGCTGCCGGCATGGGCGCGTGCGGCTATTTTCTCTCGAAAGAGAGCGTCTTCTATGTCACCGCGGTCTTGAGCGTCCCGGCCCTTTATTCACTTGCCCGAATAAGGGAGGCGGAGATCGATCCCGTTCGGGCCCATGCAGGTGTGCCTCGTCGGCATCCGGCAAATCTGCCACAAGGTTTGCGGCGCGTCGCGAACAATCGGCCGCTCGTGCTCTTCGCCGCTTGCATTGCGCTCTTCCACCTCGCGAACGCGGCGATGTTGCCGCTTGTGAGCGGCATGATCACCATGCGCTCGAGCAATTGGGCGACGGTGCTCGTCGCCGCCTGCATCGTCGTGCCACAGCTCGTCGTCGCGACATTCTCACCACGTGTAGGAAGGGCGGCGCGCCATTGGGGACGCCGCCCGCTCCTGCTGCTTGCGTTTGCGGTCCTTCCCGTGCGCGGCATCCTTCTCGCGGTTGTGACACAGCCGTTTTTGCTTTGTCTCGTGCAGGCGCTCGACGGCATCTCAGCCGCAGTGCTCGGCGTTCTCGTGCCCGTCGTGATCGCTGATCTCACGCGCAACACCGGGCGCTTCAACCTCTCGCAAGGTGTGGTCGGGACCGGCGTCGGTATCGGCGCGTCGTTGAGCACCACGATCGCCGGCTATCTTGCCGACCATTTCGGTGGTGAGATGGCGCTGCTCGGACTTTCGGTGGCTGGAAGTTGCGGGCTCCTGCTGTTTGCGATGCGAATGCCGGAAACGCGTCCCGCGGACCAGTGACGCTTTCCGGCATGATGGTGAAACGGATATGCACAGACACAAGCCAGCCATGTCGAGGATGGAGAGAAGGGTCAGCGGACGTTCATCTTGGTTCTTCAAAGATCTCGCAAAACTAAGCTTTGGCGCTCCAAAGCTGATTACAAGTCTTGAGAGCTAGCAAAACCTCGTGTTATGCAGGTGGGGAAGCCCATATGCGCGGCATCCTTGGGGGATCGCTCCGGCCCAAGAGCGGGCTTGGAAGGTCGAGCGTGGGCGAGAGTATGTCGAGCGTCGAGGAAAGGCGCGAAGAGGAAACAGGGCGGAAGTCGAACTGCGCCGACACGATCGGCGACGATGAGCATGGCTCGAATGGATGGCGAGAAATCGGGCTGGGTCACTATCCAGCTTGATTGCACGAAGTTTGAGAAACCTATTCGAAATCGACACGTTCCAATTGTGACGCGTCAAACTCGCTCCGCGAGAAAGTTACTGCCAGCTCGGTAGGTCGCGTCCCGGAGCGGCCTCGGCGACCAACGACCGGAAGGCGGCTCGAATGGACGATCTTTGCGTTTACGTCAGACGACCGCTAGGTTTCATGGCGCGCTACATCAGGGCGCGGCCGGTCTCACATTCCTTGATTTTGATAGCCGTGCTGGGCGCGGTCGGCTGCTCGGTCGGGGCACAATACGGGGTGCGTGCGCTGGTCGACGCACTGTCGGATTCATCCGCGCATGGCAATCCGTGGTCGGCATTTGCGCTTCTCGCGGGATTGATCGCTTCGGACAATCTGCTTTGGCGATGCGCGAGCTGGGTCGCGAGCTACGCCTTCGTGCGCGTCACGGGCGATTTGCGGCGTGATCTCTTCCGCCATCTCACGGGCCACCCGCCTGGATATTTCGCGGAGAGACTTCCTGGTGTCCTGACGAGCCGCATCACCGCGACCTCGAATGCCTTCTTCGCCGTCGAGAACATGTTTGTCTGGAACGTCTTGCCGCCCTGCGTCGCGACGGTTGCGGCGATCGCGCTGGTGACGACGGTGAGCAGCGAAATGGCGGCCGCGCTCGTCCTCATCGCGGGTTTCGTGGTCTATGCGATGTTCCGGATCGCGGCCGCGGGCAAGCCTTTGCATCATCATTTTGCCATCGAGGCGGCGGCCGTCGACGGTGAAATGATCGACGTCATCGGCAACATCTCCCTCGTCAAGTCATTCGGCGGGCTGCGGCGTGAGCATCGGCGCTTCGATCAGATCGTCGCGCGCGAGATCACTGCGCGCCAACGAAGCCTGATCCACCTCGAGAGATTGCGCCTTTTGCACGCCTCGATAACGGTCATTCTCGCGCTCGCGCTGCTCGCCTGGGCGCTCAAACTTTGGCAGGAAGGCGCGGCCACGACAGGCCAGGTCGTGCTCGTCTGCACGCTCGGCCTTTCCGTTCTTTACGCGACGCGCGATCTCGCGATCGCGCTCGTGGACGTCACGCAGCACATGGCGCGGCTTTCCGAGGCGCTCGAGACTTTGCTGGTGCCACATGCGTTTCGGGACCACCCGAAGGCTTTGCCGCTCATTCGCGGCGGGACGGGCGTGACCTTCAACAATATTTCATTCGGCTACCCGAATTGCCAAAGGCTTTTTGAGCGCTTCACCCTGCATGTGGAACCAGGGCAGCGCGTTGGGCTCGTCGGGGAATCGGGTGGTGGAAAATCGACGCTTTTCGCATTGCTGCAGCGCTTCTATGCGGTCGAGAAAGGGCGCATCCTCATCGGCTCGCAGGATATCTCGGAAGTGACGCAGGACAGTCTCCACGAGGCGATGGCGGTGGTGCCGCAGGACATTTCTCTGTTCAACCGCTCGCTTTTGGAGAACATCCGCTACAGCCGTCCGGATGCCTCCGACGAGCAGGTCTGGAAAGCCGCGATCGCGGCGCGCTGCCATGAGTTCATCGAGGCTCTCCCCGACGGGCTGCAGACGCTCGTCGGCGACCGCGGGTTGAAACTCTCCGGCGGTCAACGCCAGCGGATCGCGCTCGCCCGCGCCTTCCTCAAGGATGCGCCGATCCTGTTGCTCGACGAAGCGACTTCCGCGCTCGACCATGAATCCGAGGAGATGATCAAGGAGGCCTCGAGCCGCCTGATGCGCGGGCGTACGGTGATCGCGATCGCGCACCGCCTCTCGACCTTGCGCAGCTTCGACCGTCTCATCGTGCTCAAGGCCGGCAAGATCATCCGGGATGGCTCACCGGCCGAGCTCATGGAGCAGGATGATCGGTTCATGGAATTGATGCGGCTCGAGACCAACAGAATACGCCGCGCGGCCTGAGGAGCCGGTCTCAAACCACCCAGTCGAGCGAGCGTGAAACCGCCTTTTTCCATGCGGCGTAAAACCTTGCGCGGTCGCTCGCCGCCATGGCCGGTCGCCAACGCTTGTCGATCCGCCAATTCCCCTTGATGTCATCTTTGGTTTTCCAAAAACCGGTCGCAAGGCCCGCCGCATAAGCCGCTCCGAGCGCGGTCGTTTCGATGACTTTGGGACGCACCACCGGCACGTCGAGAATGTCTGCCTGGAACTGCATGAGAAGCGCATTGACCACCATGCCGCCATCACACCGCAACTCTTGAATTTCCACTTCGGAATCCTTGACCATCGCGTCGAGCACGTCACGCACCTGATATGCGGTCGCCTCGAGCGCGGCGCGCGCGATATGTCCCTTGTTGGCGAAACGCGTCAGCCCGGCAATCACACCGCGCGCATTTTGCTGCCAGTAAGGTGCGTATAGCCCGGAGAACGCTGGCACGACATAGACATCACCGTTGTCCTTCACGCTTCTTGCCAAGTCCTCGACCTCGGCGCTCGTGGCGATGATTCCGAGGTTGTCGCGAAGCCATTGCACGAGAGCGCCTGTGATCGCGATCGAGCCTTCGAGCGCGAATATGGGCTTCTCGCGGCCGAGCTTGTAGGCGACGGTCGTCAAAAGCCCACAAGAGGAAGGAAAAGGCGTCTCGCCGGTGTTCATCAACATGAAGCAACCGGTGCCGTACGTGTTCTTGGCGTCTCCGGGCATCAAACAGGCTTGTCCGAAGAGGGCTGCCTGCTGGTCGCCGAGAATGCCCCCGATCGCGACGCCTTTGAGGGGCTCGACACAGGCGCCGTAAACCTCACTCGATGAGCGGATCGGCGGCAGGCAAGCTCGCGGAATGTCGAAAAGCGAAAGGATCTCTTCGTCCCAATCGAGCGTCGCGAGATTCATGAGTTGCGTGCGGGAGGCATTCGTGACGTCGGTGATGTGGAGGCCGCCTTTCGTTCCTCCGGTCAAGTTCCAGATCAGCCAGGCATCGATATTTCCGAAAAGAGCATCGCCGGCCGCAGCCCTTGCGCGCGCGCCAGGCACGTTCTCGAGCAGCCAAGCGAGCTTGAGGCCGGAGAAATAGGTGGCGAGCGGCAATCCTGTCTTGGCGCGCAAACGGTCCCGGCCGCCATGCTTGGCGAAACGGGCAACAAGGCGATCCGTGCGCGTGTCTTGCCAGACGATTGCATTGTGCAGCGGGGAGCCGGTCGTCCGGTCCCAAAGGAGCATCGTTTCGCGCTGATTGGCGATGCCGATGCAAGAAAGGTCTTCAGGCGCGAGATGCGCCTTACCCAGCGCGCCCACAATCACGCTGTGCGTGTTGCGCCAAATTTCGACGGGGTCGTGCTCGACCCAACCGGGTTGCGGATAAAGCTGGGCGTGCTCTTTCTGATCGCTTGTGCGGATATTGCCGTCACTGTCGAATACAATGAACCGTGTGCTCGTCGTGCCCTGGTCGATTGAGCCTACATATTTAGACACGGCGTTTTCCTAGATGAATCTTGCTCAAGCCCTGTCAGCGACGGCTTTGCCTTCGGGGCTTGTCCGCTCGAGATATCGTGCGATCTCGGCGACTGCCGCTTGCGGGAGATGCAGTCCGAGCTTGCTGCGCCGCCAAATAATATCTTCTACCGTCCTCGCCCATTCGGCGCGAATGAGATGATCGATCTCGGCCTCGCTCAGGCCCGCGCCGAAATCGCGCCCGAGATCCTCCTTTCTGAGGGCCCCGCCGAGAATAGCATCGACGCGCGTTCCGTAGGCCCTCGCCAACCTGTGAGCAGTGGATGCTTCGAGGAAAGGCTTCCTCGCCATCAAATTCGAGAGAAAGGTATCGAAGTCGCCTTTTGGCATGTCACCGCCGGGCAAGATTGCGGTCGCTGTCCATGCGGGCTTGAGCCCCGGGAAAAACCGCGAAAGCGCATCCATGGCGTGTTCGGAAAGTCGCCGAAAGGTCGTGATCTTCCCGCCGAAAACCGAAAGGGCAGGGGGCGCGCCATCGGGTGCGTCGAGATCGAACACGTAGTCGCGCGTGACGACCGAGGCCGTGATCGACCCGTCATCGAAGAGCGGACGAACGCCCGAGTAAGTCCAGACGATGTCCTCGGGCGCGATGGAACTGCGCAAATGCAATGCGACGCTCTCGCGCAAATAGCGGCTCTCGTCCTCGCTGATACGGACCTCGTGCGGCTCGCCGTCATAGGCAACGTCGGTCGTGCCGATCAAGGTGAAGTCGTTCTGGTAGGGAATGGTGAAGACGATCCGCTTGTCCGGATTCTGTAGAATGTAAGCGTGCTCGCCCTCGTAGAGGCGGCGAGTGACGAGATGGCTTCCCTTTATGAGCCGGACCTTTTTCGAGGTGGTCACGCCCAGCCGTGATCCCAGCACCTCGGCTACCCAAGGCCCTGCCGCGTTGACGAGGGCGCGAGCGCGAACCTCGCGCGCGCGCCCAAAACGCACATCCTCCAGCACCACATCCCAGGAATCGGTGCTCCGTCGCGCCGAGACGAAGCGCGTGCCCAACGCGATTTCGGCGCCCCGTTGCTTCGCGTCGACCGCGCAGAGAACGACGAGCCGGCTATCATCGACCGCGCAATCCGAATACGCAAAGCCGGTCCGAAATTTCGGCTGCAATGCCCTCCCGAAAGGGTGATCGGCGAGGTGAAGTGTTTCGCATGCCGGCAATCGTTCGCGAGCAGCGAGATGATCGTAGAGAAAGAGACCGAGGCGAACGAGCCATGCCGGGCGAACCCCACGGTCGTGGGGGAGCACGAAACGCAAGGGCCAGATGTTGTGAGGCGCCAGTTTGAGCAGGCGCTCGCGCTCTTGCAAGGCTTCGCGGACGAGGCGGAATTCGAACTGCTCGAGGTAACGAAGACCGCCATGGATGAGCTTTGTCGAGGCCGAGGAAGTCCCCTGCGCGAGATCTCCTTGCTCGACGAGCATGACCTTGAGATCACGCCCCGCCGCGTCGCGCGCGATGCCGCACCCGTTTATGCCACCGCCAATCACGAGGATGTCGAAAAGCTCAGGCGAGCGCTGTCCCAAGTTCACCTCGTTTCCAAACCACCTCGCCAAAGGCCTCGGGCTCCAACAAAGTCGTGGCCCCTTCGTTCAGGCGCGCCCCCGACGTGACTTCTCGGGACGGACCTTGAGCTCGATCCAGTTGCGCAGCTCGGTGAGCCTCATCTGCGGATCGAGCAGCTCGGGCTGGATGCCGAGCCGCCAAGCGATGTCATGGCGTTCCCGTTCCTGGTCGAGCCTGCGGAGCTCGGCGCAATATCGCTTGCCTTGCTCCTCATCCGTGAAAATGCCCTCGCGCGCGAGAGGGCCTGTGCGCCGCTCGAGGATCGACGCCAACTCGGTGAGCGTGAACTCTGGGTGGTACTGAACCCCCCAGAACACGCCTCCCCCATACCGGATTTCGGCAGCCTGTATGGGTGCAAAGCGATTGGCGGCAAGGACGATCGTTTCGCCGGGCGGCACAACGACGATGTCGAGATGCGTGCAAGGCGCGTCGTAGGCGCCCGATCGGCCGGCGAGCAGCGGGTGCCCCCTGCCGGCCTCGGTAGGAGCGATGTTTCGGGCAATCCCGATCTCCCGCCCAATCGGATTCTTGAGCACGGTTCCGCCGCTTGCCGCTGCCGCAAGCTGCAAACCCCAACAGGAACCGAAGAAGGCGGTCTTCGAAGCGTAAATCGCGCGCGCGAGCTCGAGCTGGCGCTCCACGGCCTCGCCCCCGTCATAGATGTTGAGCGCGGATCCGGTGACCGCGACGCCGTCATACTCATTGAGCCCCCTTCCGTTCGGCAGGTTGGCTCCCGGATCGGCCGGCAGGCAAATGTCGCAAACAGCGTCGGGTGCTATCGAGACGAGGACATCCGCATAGGATTGTGAAGGCGTCTTGCCGAACCCCGCTTCGTGGGCCTCGCGCGCGGCGCGTGCATTGCCTTCCACCACCAAAAGTCTGAGCGACATGATCTTTTTCTTCCAAGACGGCGTGCAGGCGGTTTCGTCAGATTTCGCAAAAATGGGTCATTTCCGGGTGGTGCGCAATTAATCCTGGCGAGACCTCGCTCTTGACGAGCAGCCTTTTCCTACGCCAGTCAACCGCGACCCGTCGCGACAAATCGAAGGGTTTGCCGCATTGAAGGAGCCTTCCTTGGCGTCAAGGCAGGTGCTCCTTCACCATCCCGTGCCGGAACCGCGCCATGCCAAATCTCGACTTGATCGACAGCTTCGCCGAAGAGCTCACTGCCATCCGGCGCGACATTCATGCGCATCCGGAAATCGGATTCGAGGAGAAGCGTACTTCCGATCTTGTCGCCGAGAAGCTCAAAAAATGGGGGATCGAGGTGCATCGCGGCATCGGTGGAACCGGCGTCGTGGGCGTGGTGAAAGGGCGAAAGGACAATGGGCGCCGAATCGGGCTTCGCGCCGACATGGATGCACTGCCGATGCAGGAGAACACCAACCTGCCATGGCGTTCTACCATTCCGAACCGCTTCCATGGATGCGGTCATGACGGTCACACCACCATTCTCCTGGGCGCGGCCCGCTACCTCGCGCAGACACGAAATTTCGATGGGCAGGCGCTCTTGATCTTCCAACCGGCCGAGGAGGGGCTCGGCGGGGCGCGCGCCATGCTCAAGGATGGGTTGTTCCAGAAATTCCCATGCGATGAGGTATACGGGCTTCACAACGCTCCCGACCTCGAGCCGAGGAAAGTGACCGTCCTTCCGGGGCCGGCGATGGCAGGCGCGGATTTCTTCGACATCACGGTGAAGGGTTATGGCAGCCACGGCGCCATGCCGAATTTCTCCAAGGATCCCATTATCGCGGCAATGACGCTCGGCCAGGCACTGCAAACGATCGTCAGCCGCAACGCCGATCCGCTCGATGCCGCGGTCGTCTCGATCACGCAATTTCATTCAGGCTCGGCGTATAACGTCATTCCCGACGAGGCGAAGCTCTCAGGAACGATGCGCACTTTTTCGGACAAGGTTCGGGAGCTGACGCGCGAGCGTATGCGAAACATTGCCACAGGCATCGCGCTCTCGTTCGGGGTCGAAGTCGACGTCGACATCCGCGATATCTTCACCGTGCTCCAGAACCATGAGGAACAATCGCACGCTGTCGCCAAGATCGCGAATGAGATCGTCGGCGCCGAGAACGTCTCGATGGACCCTCAACCGAAGATGGGGAGCGAGGATTTCGCCGACATGCTACGCGCCGTCCCCGGCGCTTATTTCTGGCTCGGACATGAAGGCTCGGTGCCGGTGCACAATCCGGGATTTATCCTCGACGATGCGATCTTGCCCGTGGGTGCGAGCCTCTTCGCGCGCATCATCGAGACGCGCCTCCCTCTGACGTGACGAGCGCATCGTGGTGCTTTTGGCCACTCTGAGATGCACGGTTCATGAGAGGCGTCCCATAAGTTCGGCCAAGAGGGATGTGGACCGGCTGGCGGCGTGCTATATCAAAGGCTGCATGTAAAGGCAGCGTCGGCGGCGATTGCGCGCCGTAAGGAGCAAGCCGTGAAGCCTCCTCGGATTGGCGCTATCGATTGCGACATTCATCCGGCCTTGCCCGCGCTTTCGAGCCTGCTTCCTTACCTCTCCGATCATTGGCGCGAGATGGCCCTGCAATCGGGGCTGCATGAGCTCGAGACCGTGAATTACCCGCCTGGCGCACCCCTAACGGCGCGCCAAGATTGGCGCCCCGCGCAAGGCAAGGCCGCGAGTGCGCTCGCGCAGGTCACGGCGCAGGCGCTGGATCCCTGGGACACGAGCCTTGCCATCTGCAACTGTCTCTATGGCGTGCAGGCGCTTTTCAGCGAGGATCTGGCGGCGGGAATTGCTCGGGCGCTCAACAGCTGGATCGCTCGCGAATGGCTCGACCTCGAGCCCCGCTTGCGGGCCTCGATCGTCATTCCCATGCAAAGCCCCGAGCTTGCGGTGGACGAGATCGAATTTTGGGCTTCCGACAAACGCTTCGTCCAGGTGCTGATGCTGGTCACAGGGGACGCGCCTCTCGGGAGGCGCCAATACTGGCCGATCTATGCGGCGGCCGCCAGACATGGGCTCCCGGTCGGCATTCACGCCGGAAGCAGCTTCCGTTATCCCATGACCCCCGTCGGCTGGACCTCCTATTACGCGGAGGATTATGTCAATCAGTCTCAGGCTTTTCAGACGCAGCTCACGAGCCTCATCTGCGAAGGCGCATTCTCGAAATATCCGGAGCTTCGCGTCGTTCTCCTCGAATCGGGTTTCACCTGGCTGCCTGCGCATGTCTGGCATCTTTCCAAATTCTGGCGAGGCTTGAGGATGGAAGTGCCCTGGGTCGATCGGCCACCGTTCGAGATCGTGCGCGACCAGGTGCGGCTCACGCTTCAGCCGGTCGATGCCCCGCCGCGACGCGAGGTGTTGGAGCGGGTCCTGGAACATATGGGTTCGGACAAGCTTCTGCTCTATTCCACCGACTACCCCCATTGGCAATTCGATGGTGAGGATGCTTTGCCGGATGGTCTGTCGGATGCTCTCGTGCGCAAGATCCTGATCGACAATCCGCGCGAGGCCTATCCGCGCGTGATGGAGACGGTGCAATGAACATTCACGCCACGCCGAAATTCAACGCCGCGCTTGAGAGCAAGGCAAAGCTTCGCGTCGCCGATTGTGACCTTCACCCGGTGCCCAACACGCTCAAGGATCTGTATCCCTTCCTCGAAAAGCGCTGGCGCGACCATTTCGAAAGCTTTGGCGCGCGCCGACGCCAGGGGATCTATCAAGGCCCTGTCTACCCCAAGGGACAGCCGGAGGCTGCGAGACGCGATGCCTGGCCACCCGGAGGCAGGCCGGGAAGCCGCCTCGATCTCATGCAGCGCCAGCATCTCGATGCCAACAATGTCGAGCTCGGCATTCTCACCGTCATCAACCCGCATCCGGGAAATTACCAGAACCCCGATCAAAGCAGCGCCATGTGCCGGGCCGTGAACGACTGGCAAGTGGCAGAATGGACGCAAAAGGACAAAAGGCTCAAGGCATCGATCCTCACGGCCTATGAGCACGGAGAAGCCGCGGTTGCCGAGATCGAAAGGCTCGCGGACAATCCGGATTTCGTCCAGGTCTTTCTGCTGAGCCGAACCGCGCAGCCACTCGGCAATCGATGCTACTGGCCGATCTACGAGGCCGCCTCGCGCGCTCATCTTCCCGTCGGTGTGCACGCCTTCGGCAACAGCGGCTTTCCCATCACCAGCAGCGGCTGGCCCTCCTATTATATCGAGGAGATGGCCGGCCACGCGCAATCGTGCCAATCACAAGTGACGAGCCTCGTGCTCGAAGGCGTGTTCGAGCGTTTCCCCGAGCTTCGCGTCGTCTTCATCGAGAGCGGGTTTGGCTGGCTGCCCTCGCTGAGCTGGCGTCTCGACGCGCATTGGAAGAAGCTCAAGGCCGAAAATCCGACGCTGAAACGTCTGCCTTCCGAATATATCCGCGAGCACATCTGGGTGACGACCCAACCGATGGAGGAGCCCGAGCGGCCCCGCCATCTCCTGGATCTCTTCGAATGGATCGGCTGGGATCGGGTTCTATATTCCTCGGATTACCCGCATTGGGATTTCGATGACCCGGCCCGCTGCCTTCCCGCGGGCGTGACGCAAGAGCAGCGCGACAAGCTCTTCCTTACGAACGCTCTTTCTCTTTACGGAAAAGAATAGTGGCGAAGCACGTGGTGGCTCCGGCCTGCGAGCTTCCACCGGGCGCCCGCAAGCGCGTGACGGTCGGGGGCCGGTCGATTGCCGTCTTCAACATCGGGGGGGAGCTCTTTGCCCTTCTCGATCGCTGCCCCCATAAAGGCGGAAGCTTATGCGAGGGAAAGCTCACCGGGCTCGTGCAATCGCCGGAACCCGGCGTTTATCGCTATTCGCGCGCCGGCGAAATTCTGCGTTGCCCTTGGCACGGCTGGGAATTCGACGTTCGTACGGGGAAATCTCGCTGCGATCCGCGGCGGGTGAGAGCTAAGAGCTACCCGGTCACGGTGGAGCAAGGCAGCGAGCTGTCCGAGGGGCCTTATGAAGTCGAGACTTTCACCGCGTCCGTCGAGCAGGACTATGTCGTTGTGAGCCTTTAACCTCCCACTCCGGCGCTAATTGCTTAGAAAACCAGCGGAAATGCGCCCAAAACGGCGCCTCCGCGACCGTCCCTGGCGTTCGGGGCCGCGAAGTTTGCCGGCGTCGGAAAGCCTCAAACCGACGCGGACATGAATACGCTTGCGCTCCAAAACGTGATCGAGCTTCAACATCATTTTCTTTGGTTCACGCCTAAATCATGCTAAATTAGAGGGCTAATTATGGTGGGAAAAGGAACCGATTATTTCTGCTTGGCCTCTTCGTCAGCGTCACGAGAGCGCGCGTGATTCGCGCCACGGGCGCCGTCGTCTCTTTTTCACTCACCTCGCGACGAGCACAGCGTTAGTCGGCGCGGCCTCGGCAGCGCACGCAGGCTCGCCCGCTGCCATCCCGGCCAACATGCTCCCGCAAGGCGGCCATTTCGTCGCCGGCTCAGGCTCAATCGGCACGCAAGGCCTCACCGAGACGATTACCCAGACGAGCCAGCGCGGCATCATCGACTTCAACTCCTTCTCGATCGGCAAGAGCGGCACGGTCAAGATCAATAACGGGGTGGGCGCGACGCTCGATCGCGTAAACGGCGGTAGTCTCTCGCAAATCATGGGGACACTTTCCGCGACGGGTTCCGTTTATCTCGTGAACCCGCAAGGCGTGGTGGTCGGCAAGAGCGGCGTGATCACCACAGGAGGCTCATTCGTCGCCTCCTCGCTCGATATTTCGAACCAGAACTTCATGGCCGGCCAGAGCTTGCATTTCGAGGCCGGTCCAAATGCGGGCGTGGTGAAAAATCTGGGCTCGATTTCGTCCTCGGGCGGGGACGTCTTCCTCATCGCGCGCTCGGTGGTGAACTCAGGCAGCATTAACGCGCCGAACGGCACGGTCGGCCTCGGCGCCGGCCAAGAGGTGCTGCTCAAGGACACTTCCGTCGGTGGCGGACGCATGACGGTGCGCTACGGCGCGGGTGACGTGAGGAACAAAGGTTCGATCAACGCCGCGCAAGCGGAGCTTCGCGCCGCGGGTGGGAATGTCTACGCGCTCGCCGGCAACCACTCCGGCATGATCCGTGCCACGGGAAGCGCGACGCGCGGCGGGCATGTGTGGCTGACGGCTGGCGGAAGCGTCTTCGCGAGCGGGCCGATCACAGCGCGCAATCGCGACGGCTCGGGCGGGCGCGTCTTTATCAAGGCAGCGAAGGCAGCGAAGGTGACCGGCCGCATCGATGTGAGCGCCGCCGCCCCCACTTCCGCTCGTTCCCGCGAAAGCGGGAACCCAGAAGCGGGTGGCAGGGTGATCATCACCGCCCAGGATTTGACGCTCGGCAAGGCCGCCATCATCGACGCGAGCGGCACCGGCGACGGCGGCACCGTGCTCATCGGCGGGGATCGCCAGGGCGGCGCCGGCGCATCGCAAGACTTCGCCATGCACAAGATCGCGAACGCGCAAACCACGACCGTGGAAGCGGGCGCGCAAATCTTCGCCGATGGCGGGGCAGGGGGCGGGGCCGGCACGGGCGGCAATGTCGTGGTGTGGTCCGACACGCATACCGTATTCGCCGGCGCGATCTCGGTCAGAGGTGGCGCGCAAAGCGGCAATGGCGGCTTTGTCGAGACCTCGAGCCATGGCGTGCTCGACTTCACCGGCACGGCCGATCGCCTCGCGCCGAAGGGAAAGGCGGGGACGCTTCTGCTCGATCCGGAGAACCTCGCCATCGTGGCGAGCGGAACGAGCACGACGACGCAAGGCCCGACCGGCACATTCACAGCCAATGTCGACAACTCGATTCTCACGGTCGCGGATCTTCAAACCGCGCTCGCCGGCGGCAGTGTGGTCGTGCAAACCGGCGCGACGCCGGGAGCTCAAGCCGGCAACATCGATGTGCAAGCGAGCCTCGCTTGGGCGAACGCGAATTCGCTCACGCTCAGTGCCTTCAACTCGATCACAGTCGAGAGCGGGGTCACCCTCACGAATACGGCTGGTGGAAGCGTCACCTTGCGAGCCGACAATACGGGGATCGGCGGCGTGAGCGGGGCCGGACTCACCGCAGGCTTCGGCCAGGAGACGTTCAAGGGCGCGGGCGCGCAGATCAAGCTGAGTGGCGGCGGTGCGTCGCCGGGAAACATCAACATTCTCTATGACGGCTTCTCCGGAGGCGCGTTCACGGCGCCGATCAACTATGCGGGAAGCGTTTCTCTCGCCGCGGGAGGAAAGCTGACAACTTTCGAGCTCGTGAACAATCTCACGGAGCTTCAGGCAATCAGCGGCGCCTTATCAAAGAATTACGCGCTAGGGACGAGCTTCTCCGCGAGCGGCACCCCCTTCACCGCGCTGGGGACAGCCGGAACAAAATTCACCGGCATCTTCGATGGTGAAGGCCAGACGATCACCGGGCTCACGCTTTCTCCGGGCGCGACGAAGTCCTCCAATCTCGGCCTGTTCGGGGTCGTCGGCACAACGGGCATCGTGCGCAATGTGACGCTCACGAATGTGAGCATCACGGGTACGGCCGCGGGCGACAGCAATATCGGCGCGATCGCCGGCCAAAATCTCGGGACCATCTCCAATGTGTCGGCGAGCGGAACGATTTCGCTTGGCAGCAACGCGAGCGCTATAGGCGGGCTCGTGGGGGTTAACAGCGGCGCAAGCGCGAAGGTTACTGGGTCGAGCGCAACTCTCGGTTTGAGCTTCGGCACCGGAGCGACACAAGTCGGTGGTCTCGTCGGAAAAAACGCTACCGGAGCTACGGTCACCTCGTCTTCAGCGGCGGGGACAATAACAGTAAGCGCGGCCACCCTGATCGGTGGCCTCGTAGGCTTGAATACCAGGTCCACGATCTCGTCTTCGATGGCGAGTGGAACTTTGATGGCGAGCGGACCCATCGTGGACATTGGCGGCCTCGTGGGCGCCAACACCAACGCGTCAACGATCTCTTCCTCGACGGCGAGTGGTGCCGTGACGGGCACTGGAGTCGTTACCGCGGGAGGCGGTCTCTCCGGGAGAAACGATCTAAGCAGCACTTTAACCGGGTCCGTTGCGACCGGCACTGTCACAGTCGGTAGCGGATCCCAGCAGATCGGTGGTCTCGTCGGAGTGAACAGCTCCGCTTCGACGATATTGTCGTCCACCGCGAGCGGGACCGTATTTTCTGCCGGCAGCGTCACGAGCGTCGGCGGGCTAGTCGGCTTCAACAACATCACCGGGGGGGCGGGGAGTTCCATCAAGCAGTCGTCCGCGCTGGGAGCCGTCATCGTAGGCTCAGGCTCGTCGGCGGTCGGCGGCCTTGTGGGAAACAACAACACCAGCAACACGATCACCCAATCCTTCGCAACGGGGCCTGTTCTTGCGACCGGTTCCACCAAAGTTGGCGGGCTCGTCGGTTCGAACACGGGTACCGTGACAAATTCGTTTTGGGACAGTGAAACCACCGGTCAAACCACGGGGATCGGCAGCGGTACGACCACAGGCGCGACTTCGGAGACGACCGCGCAGATTCAATCCGTGGGCGCAGGCACTCCATTTGCGACGTTGAACAGCGGAACGACCGTGTTCGGAATCGTGAACGGCCAGTCGTCCCCCTATCTCCTGTCGCAATTTCCGACTACGCCTCCGCAAGTCGTCTCCGGGACCGCACCGGCGGCTTCGGCCGGGCAGATAGTGGAGCTTGTCGTCAACGGTTCAGTTGCCGGCACAGGTGTCGTGGGCGCCAATGGCTATTACAACGTCCTTCTGCCGTCCGGCACGATCGCCGCGAACAGCGCGGTGCTCGCTTTTCTCACGCCCTCGGCGAACGGGACCTCAAACAAAGGTGATGGCGTACGCCTCGCGGCGCCGAGCGCGGCCACGGCCACAGTCAATGGGTCGAGTGTCGCAACTGTCGCTGAGTCAGGGGTCAACATCGCGACCAACTCGGTCCAGGTCACGACGGACAGCGCGGCCACGACGCTTGCGAGCTCCGTTCTGGCGAGCGCGGCCGGAGCGATCGCGAACGCCGGAATTCTCTATGCGACGAATGCGGGCACCATCACCTTCAACTCGGGCGTGAGCGCGACCTTCACCGCCACCGGCAACGGCTCGCTCAGCATTGATGATGGGCTCACATTGAGCGGCGCCGGCACGCTGCTCACCCTGAATGCCACGGGAAGTGTCACTCAGACGGGTGCGCTCCTCACGCCCTCCCTGGCGCTTGCCGGAGCGGGCGGTCAGTTCACGCTCACGAACGCCAACAACTCCGTCCAGGTGCTCACCGCCAATCTCGGCACCGGCAACGCTAGCCTGGTAAAGCTCACCGACAGCACGGGCGTAACGGAAGGTGCGACGGGCACGATCACAGCCTCGACGCTCAATCTCTCCGCTGCCGGCGCGATCACGCTTACGAACGCCAACAGCGTGGGCACCTTCTCGGCCAATGCAGGCGCGAACGCGGTGAGCTTCACCGATTCGACCGGCTTCTCGATTTCAGGGGGGATCACGGCGACCGGCAACACGGTGACGCTCACGGCCGGCGGCGCGGTGACTCAAGGCGCGAACACGGCGGATGCGGTCTCGGCCGCAAGCCTCTCGCTCAATGGCGCCGGCGTGAGCTTCACGCTGGGCAATACCGCCAACAATGTGGCGACGCTCGCTGCGAATACCGGCTCGGTGAGCCTCGTCGACGCCGCGGCGGGTGGCCTCACCATCGGCACGATCGGCGCGCAGAACGGCATCACGGCAAGCGGCGTGGTCAAGGTCACCAACACAGGCGCGATCACGCTTGCCAAAGGGATTGCGAGCCAAGCCAGCGGGGATGCGATCATTCTGTCCGCCGCCGGCGGTTTAATCAATAATGCGGGCACGAGCGCGCTTACCGAAGGAACAGGCGGCCGCTTTCTGGTATTCACCCCGACGGTCGGCGACGTCACACCGGGCGGCCTCACCGCCAATCCCTTCTACGGTCAGAGCTTCGCGAGCTTTCAGACCAATCCGAGCCTCATCGATGCCCACGCGGGCAATCGCTTCGTCTACGCTCAGGCCGAGACCATCACGGTCACGCCGTCGAGCCAAACCGTTACCTATGACGGAGCGGTGCAGACCGCGGCGCCGAGCTTCAGCTTCTCGGGGTTCGTGGGCACGGACACGCAGGCCAATGCGCTGAGTGGTTCGGCAAGCTTCACCGGCGGCAGCGGCCGCAACGCAGGCGCCTATACCATAACGTCCACGCAGGGCTCGCTCAGCTCCGATTTCGGGTATGGCTTCTCGTTCGGCACCGGCACACTGACGATCAACAAGGAGTCGATCACGGTGGCGGCGGCGTCGCAGACCAGGACTTATGACGGGACGACGTCGTCGAGCCTGGCGCCGACGATCACCTCGGGCCAGCTGTTCGGCACCGACACGGCGGGCTTCACGCAGATGTTCGACAGCCGCAACGCCGGCTCTCGCACGCTGACGG
>JAFBAS010000012.1 GCA_019247605.1 Hyphomicrobiales bacterium | reverse complement strand
GAGCGTGGTTCCGCTCGGCTCTCCGGCAGCGCTTACGCTCGCGCTCGTCACTTGCCTCGCCTGGAATGGCATGCTCATCCTCGAACGCCGCTGGAAAATTCGCTATTAGCCCTGCGCGAGGCGTGAAAACGAAAGGCCGAGGAGCCTAGATTGGACTTTTCCGAACTCGAGACGCTCGTCGCGCGCGTGCCGCATCTTTCGGTCGATGAAATCCTCGCGCATCCGCGCTTGCCCGAGGCGCGAAGGATTTATATCGAGCGCCACCTCGCCCTTTACGATGGCGATCCGTTCTTGACGCGGCTTCTCATCGAATCGGGCCGTTTCGTCGTCAACAAGGTCGCTCTGGTGCTCCACGCGGCACAGGATCCGTCGCGCCGCGAGACCTGGCTCACCATCTCGCGCCTCAAGCAGGAAATGGCGATGTTCGGCCTCACGAGCGGGAGGCAGGTCGACCATCTTGTCGCCCGCTTGCGGGCCGTGGGCTTCCTCGATCTCGTCATTCCCGACGGGGATCGGCGGCTGCGCCTCCTGTGCCCGACCGAGAAGATGCTCGCGCATGATCGCGACTGGCTTCTGATTTATCACAAGGCGCTTGCGCGCTTGCGCCCGCAAAATGATTACGGTCCGGCGCTGCGACGCGACCGTGCCTTTCAGGTCGCGCATGGGCGCGTCGCGCTCCGCCTTCTGCCCTTGAGCGCGAGGGCCTTCGTGACGCTTCCCGAGGTGATGCTGTTCTTCAATCGCGCCGCCGGCCATATGATCATCACCGCGCTCTTGCATGCGGCGCTCTCCGAGCCCGATCATCCGCATACGCCCGTTCCCTTCGCGGAACTCGCCGAGAGGTTCGGCGTGTCGCGCACCCATGTGCGTGATCTTCTGGTCGATGCGCAGAATGCCGGGCTCGTTCGACTCCATGGGAAGGGCGGCCAACTCGTGGAGATCCTGCCGCGGCTTCGGGCGGGATATGATCGCAGCGTGGCAACCGGCCTTTCCCTCCATGACCTCGTCTACGCCGTAACGACGGGACGTCTGTCGTGAGCCGGAAATCTTCTGCCAGGAATATGGACAAAGATGTCCAAACCGCGCGCCGTGACACGACGGAGCACAAGCTCGGGGTGCAACACCTCGTCGTGAGTAATGATGAATCAGGGATGCGCGTCGATCGTTTTCTCGAGGCGCGCCATCCAGGCCTCTCCTTCAGCCACATTCAGCGCTTGGTGCGCAAAGGTGAATTGCGGGTCGACGGGCGGCGCGTCGAGACCAAGGACCGGCTCGTGGCCGGACAAAAGGTGCGGGTGCCGCCCTTGTCGATGAGCGCGCCGCACAAACCAAGCGAAACTTCGGCGGAGGCCACGAAGACCCGCGAGTTCCTCACCTCCATCACGCTTTACGAGGATGACGACGTGCTCGTCCTCAACAAGCCGATGGGGCTTGCGGTGCAGGGCGGCTCAGGCACGGCGCGGCATGTGGACGGCATGCTCGAGGCGCTCCGCGGGCGCGACGGCGAGCGAGCCCGGCTCGTGCATCGGCTCGACAAGGACACGTCGGGCTGTCTTCTCGTGGCGAAGACGCGCTTTGCAGCTTCGGCGCTCGCAAAGACCTTCCGCTCGCGCTCGGCGCGCAAGATCTATTGGGCGCTTGTCGCAGGCGTGCCTCGTGTGAGGAACGGGAGAATTTCGACCTTCCTCTCCAAGGAGGAGGTGAGCGAGCGCGACAGCCGCATGCGCATCGCCGTTCATGGCGATGAAGGCGCGATGCATGCCGTCACCTATTACGCCGTGGTCGAGACCGCAGCGCAAAAGCTCGCCTGGCTTTCGATGAAGCCGGTCACCGGGCGCACGCATCAGTTGCGGGCGCATGCGGCCCATATGGGACACCCGATCATCGGCGACCCCAAATACTTCGACATCGAAAATTTCGAATTCCCGGGCGGCCTGCAAAACAAGCTCCATCTTTTGGCGCGGCGGATCGTGGTGCCGCATCCGCGTGGGGGAAAGAACATCGACGTCTCCGCGCCTTTGCCGCCCCATATGAGGCAGAGCTTCAATCTGCTTGGCTTCGACACGGGTCGCTACGATCCCATCGTCGAGGCGCCGGAGGAGTGATGAGCAAGGGCGTCAAAACCGAAAGCGCGGATTTTCTGGAAGGACTGCTCGGGCCGGCGACGAGCCCGCTCGATCCTGGCGAGGCGGCGAAACGAGGCGCAAAGCGCGTGCTCCCGAAACGCTTTTGGCGCGACGTCGGCATCACTTCCCACCTTGACGGCTTCGCGCTCACGCTCGACGGCAAGCTCGTTCGCACGCCGGGCAGGCATGTGCTCGCGGTGCCGAATGCTGTCCTCGCCGAAGCTTTGGCCACGGAATGGCGCGCCATGGAGGTTTCGATCGATCCGGCCAAGATGCCGCTCACGCGCCTCGTCTATGCCGCGCTCGATGCGGTCGCCTCCGCGCCCCTGGCGGTGGCGCGCGAGATCGTGAAATACGCCGGAAGCGATCTCCTTTGTTATCGCGAGGCCGAAAACCAGCGGCTCGCGGCGCGCCAGGCGGAGCATTGGGATCCTGCGCTCGCTCACATGCGGGATGCTTTCGGCATTCGCTTCAACCTCGGGGCGGGTGTCATGTTCGTCGAGCAGGAGAGCGACGCGATGGAGGCCGTCCGGCGGGCCGTCTCGCATGTGCCGGCGCCGTTCGGTCTTGCGGCATTGCATGCGGTGACGACTCTGACCGGTTCAGCCATCCTCGGCCTTGCCCTCGCCAATGGTCGCCTATCGCCAGACGAGGTATGGGCGGCAGCCCATGTGGATGAGGATTTTCAGATCGAAGCCTGGGGTGAGGACGCGGAAGCGGCCGCGCGTCGAGCCGCGCGGCGTGCCGAATTCGATGCGGCCGCACTCATGCTCGCGACGCTGCGGTGAAGCGAGCTTGCCTTTGGACTACGATGCGAAAGTGTGCCTTTGCGGAAGTCGCAGCGCAATGCGGTCTAATCTTTGGGCAATTCTCGGATTTGAGAAGACGGTTTGACTAAGCTTCGCTTGTGCGTTAGCGGCGCGCCTCCCCAAACTCGTTCCAAGGCCAAACAGAGTCGCCTCGGCTTCGGAAGCAGCGAGCCCTGAATGAACATCTTCAACGATTTCGAGCTCAGGATCACGGCGGCCTTGGCCGCGATGACGGCCGAAGGCGAGTTGCCGCAAGGGCTCGATCTGTCGCGTGTCGTATGCGAGCCGCCGCGCGACCGCAGCCATGGCGATATCTCCACCAACGCCGCGATGGTGCTCGCGAAAGAGGCGAAGATGGCGCCGCGCGCGCTCGCGGAGAAAATTGCCCCGCGGCTCCAATCGCGGGGCGTCGCGAAAGTCGAGCTCGCAGGGCCCGGATTCATCAACATCACGCTCGAGCCTGAGGTCTTCGACCAGGTGTTGCGGGTCAGCCTCGCAGAAGGCGCCAGATTCGGCGCAACGACGCTCGGCGAAGGCGTCAAGGTCAATGTCGAATATGTCTCCGCAAATCCCACCGGCCCGATGCATGTGGGGCATGGTCGCGGCGCGGTCGTGGGCGATGCCATCGCGAGCCTTCTCGCCTTTGCCGGTCATGCGGTCACGCGCGAATATTACATCAACGACGCGGGCTCCCAGGTCGATGTTCTCGCTCGCTCGGTGCATCTTCGTTATCGCGAGGCGCTCGGCGAGCCGATCGGCGAAATCCCTTCCGGGCTTTATCCGGGAGATTATCTCAAGCCGATCGGCGAGAAGCTCGCGCGGCTTCACGGACCGGTATATGCCAAGGCACCTGAAGCTGCGTGGATGCCCACGTTTCGGGACGCCGCCATCGATTCGATGATGGAGCTGATCCGTCAGGACCTCGCCGCGCTCGGCATCCGCCATGACATCTTCTTTTCCGAACGCAGCCTCGCGGGCGGCAGGGTCGAGGCGGTGATCGCCGATCTTGCGGCACGCGGCCTCGTATATCAGGGAAGGCTCCCACCCCCGAAAGGCCAAGTCGATCCGGACTGGGAGGATCGGGAGCAGACCCTGTTTCGATCGACTGCCTTCGGTGACGATGTCGACAGGCCGCTGCGAAAATCGGACGGCAGCCTCACCTATTTCGCTTCCGACATCGCCTATCATGCAACGAAGTTCGAGCGCGGCTTCAAGAAGATGATCGACGTGCTCGGTGCCGATCACGGAGGGTATGTGAAGCGCATGCAGGCGGCGGTGCGCGCCGTCAGCGGCGGCACGGCGTCGCTTGATGTGCGGCTCTGCCAGCTCGTGCGCCTGTTTCGGAACGGCGAACGGGTCAAAATGTCGAAACGGGCCGGTGATTTCGTCACCTTGCGGGAGGTGGTGGACGAGGTCGGTGCGGACGCGGTGCGCTTCATGATGCTCATGCGCAAAAATGACGCTCCGCTCGACTTCGACCTCGCCAAGGTCATTGAGCAGTCAAAGGACAACCCCGTCTTCTACGTCCAATACGCGCATGCCCGCTGCCAGAGCGTGCGGCGCCAGACACGAGAAGTCATGGGCGAGCTCGAAATCGACGCTGCGGCTCTCGCGAAGGCCGACCTCGCGCTCCTTTCGGACCCTTCGGAGCGTTCGATCCTGAAGCTCCTCGCCCAATATCCGCGCATCGTGGAACAAGCGGCCGCGGCGCGGGAGCCGCACCGGACGACATTTTATCTTTATGAACTTGCAAGTGAATTTCACGCCCATTGGAACAAGGGGAAGGATTTTCCGGGCTTACGGTTTGTTAATCAAACTTCGACAAATTTAACGACTGCCCGGCTTGCCCTGGTCACCGGAGTGCGCAACGTGCTTGCTTCCGGCTTAATCGTGATTGGGGTATCGGCGCCCGATGAAATGCGGTAAATTTCAGGAAACGCGTTGAGTTGAAACGTCTTGCAATCTGCACCTACGGATCAACTTAACGCCACATTCGCGGTGCTTTCGAATACACGAGAACGTGAAGCCGCGATGCGGGGGATAGTGTGAGGGCCGAAATGACCTCGTCAAACAACTCAGTTCAGCCTCTCGATCTCGACGATCTCGAACGTCAACTGCGCGAAGTGGCAGTCGCGTCGATTCCCAGGAAGAGCGATGATCCGCTCGCCGAGCTCGCAAGGATCGTGGGACGGGACAATCCCCCCCGGACTGCATCTAGCGGGGCGCAGAGTTCGACCGGCTCCTCGGAGAAACACTTCGACCTCGAAAGCTCGATCAAGGACGCTCTGCGCGCCGATCCTGCTTATGAGCCGCATGATGACGATGCCGAGGAGAGCGCTTTTGAGGAAGACGGCGCCGACATCCGGGACGAGGTCGACGATGAGGCTGACGGCGAAGCTCATTTGACCTCCCGAGATTGGGAAGAGGACGACTACGAAGGTGAGACCGCCCATGCGGGTGAGGCGGGAAGGTTCGATGATGTCGAAGACGTTCCCGGAATTCCCGAGGAGGGCTCTCACGACACTGCGGCGCGGCGAGGTTGGGTTTCTCCGCGCGCGCTTGCGCTCGCTGTGCCTTTGGTCCTGATCGGGGTCGGCGTCGGCGCCGCGGTCGTGATGCGCAGCGGGCCGATGGCCCGGATAAGCGGTGGCGAAGCTCCGTTGATCAAAGCCGATGACACGCCGATGAAAGTACTTCCGGCGAAGGTGGCGGGGGACCAGGAAACCCCTTCGGAAACCGCGCTTGGGGCCGCCGATCCTTCGGGCAAACCGAGCCAAGTCACTTTGACCCGCGCCGAGCAGCCCGTCGACGTCGTGGCGGCGGCAAGGGCTGCTCAGCCGCGCGACCCCGCGGCGACCCAGCCGCCCGCAGGCTCCGGCGTCGTCATTCTTTCGGGGCCTGGCGCGAACAACGCATCTGGGCCGGCCGACGCTGCGGTCTCGCCGGGACTCACGCCCTCGGCCCCCTCCGCCCAACCGCTCCCGACGAGCGCTGCCAGTGTGGTTCTTCCCGAGCCGCCGCAGCCTGCGTCTCAGAACTCCACTTTTGGCACCTTGCGCCGGGTTTCGACCGTCTCGATCAAGCCTGATGGGACACCTAACGGCAAGCCCAAAGCCGATCTCGCCGTGAAGCCCGATGCTCGAAGCGATTCGAAGCCGGAAGCAAAGGCGGATAACGCGCCAGCGCCTGCATCCGCGCCCGCAAAGCCCCCGATGGCCTTGGCGTCCGCCGAGACCACTTCGCCACCCAGCGTGGCTTCCGCCACGACGAGCGCAACTCCATCGGCCAAGAAGCCGGCCGATACGACACATTCGAAGCCCTCAGCCGCGGTCACGACCGACGATCAGCCGGACACGCAAGGCAGCAAACCGAGCAAGGCGACCGTAAAGCCCGTGAAGGCGAAGCCGGCCGAAACGGCATCCGTTTCGCAGGATGCGGGGAACGGGGCGCCCCTTTCGATCACGCCGGCCGGCAAAAAGGGCCGAACGACGGTCGCGAAAGCCGAGCCGGTCAATCCCGAGTCGGCGGCAAGCGCGATGAGCGCGGCCGCGACCCAGACCCCGAGTGCGGGCAGCGCTTTCGCTCAGGTTGCCTCGAGCCAATCGGAAAGCGACGCACGCGCGACTTTGGCTCGGCTGCAAAAGCAATTCCCCGGAGAGCTTGGTGGCGGCGCCATCCATCGCGCCGATCTCGGCAGCAAGGGCATCTATTACCGCGTGCAGGTTGGACCCGTG
Source organism: Hyphomicrobiales bacterium (assembly GCA_019247605.1). Taxonomy (GTDB): domain Bacteria; phylum Pseudomonadota; class Alphaproteobacteria; order Rhizobiales; family Beijerinckiaceae; genus GAS188. The sequence goes on along the minus strand of JAFBAS010000012.1, from coordinate 56,118 downwards.
TCGCGCGAAGCGGCCGACAAGATCTGCACCCAGCTCAAGGCCAGCGGAGCCCAGTGCATACGCACGGGCGGCTGACCCCGACCCGTCCGTTGTGACGTCTTGACGTTCGTTCGGGACGGGCATCGGCTGGCCGACGCGGTGAATATGGCATCGCGAGAGGTTCATCACCCGTCTTCCGGAAGGCAGGTATCCGTCTTCTGGATGACCGTGTTTTGGCCCTAAACCCGCCCCTTCCCGCAGGTTCTCAGCGATGGCCGTTAAAGCCCTGATCCTCGGCTGCGCCGGCACGACGCTGACGGACGACGAGCGCGCCTTCTTCAAGGAAGTGCAGCCCTGGGGCTTGATCCTTTTCAAGCGCAATATCGCCGATCACGCGCAGGTAAAGGGCCTCGTCGAGGACTTTCGTGAACGCGTTGGGCGAGACGATGCCCCGGTGCTCATCGACCAGGAAGGCGGTCGTGTGCAGCGCCTAGGGCCGCCGGTTTGGCCGGCCTACCCTTCGGCGTCGAGCTTTGCACGGATCGGTGACCCGTTGTTGCGCCGATCGGCCATAAGGCTTGGCGCGCGGCTCATCGCGCATGACCTTCGCGCGCTCGGGATCACCGTGAATTGCCTTCCCGTGCTCGATGTTCCCGTTGCCGGGGCGGACGCGGTGATCTCGGACCGCGCCTATGGCACAAAGCCGGAAGAGGTCGCGATCGGCGGAAGAGCAGCGGCCGAGGGGCTTCTCGCTGGCGGCGTGCTCCCCGTCATCAAGCACATGCCGGGCCATGGGCGCGCCACGGCCGATAGCCACATGGCATTGCCTCATGTGGCTGCGGCGCGCGATGTGCTCGCGGCCCATGATTTTGCCCCTTTTCGCGCGCTCGCGGACATGCCGCTCGCCATGACGGCCCATATCGTGTTCACCGCGATCGACGAGCGTCACCCCGCAACACTGTCGCGCCGGGTGTTCAAGGAGGTGATCCGGGGCGAAATCGGCTTCGAAGGGCTGGTGATGACGGACGACCTTTCGATGAAGGCGCTTTCGGGCTCCTTCGCCGAAAGGACCCGTCGCGCTTACGCGGCGGGATGCGACGTCGTGCTGCACTGCAACGGTGTAGGCGATGAGATGGAAGCGGTGGCTCGTGCCGCGAAGCCTCTTGCCGGGAAGGCGAAGCAACGAGCCGCGGCGGCGCTCGCGCGAAATAGGCATTCGCCGGAACCTTTCGATTCTGTGGATGAACGTGCGCGTTTCGACGGCCTCCTTGCGGGAAAAGGCTGAGAGGTCCAGATTCCACGGGTGATTCGTGGGTGTGGGTGAGTGGATGAGCGAAGATCTTTTCAATGAGGATGTGGCCGCCCTCGAGCGCGGCGAGAGCGAGCCTGCCTTCGTGGTCGATCTTGGCGCCTTCGAGGGGCCACTCGACCTTTTGCTCGAACTCGCGCGGCGACAAACCGTCGATCTTGCCCGCATCTCGATCCTCGAGCTCGCCGAGCAGTATCTCGCCTTTATCGAGGGCGCTCGGCGCATCCGGCTCGAGCTCGCGGCCGACTATCTCGTCATGGCGGCTTGGCTCGCTTATCTCAAATCGCGCCTTCTCCTGCCTTCAGAGCCGAAGGCGGATGAGCCGGCCGCCGCCGATCTCGCCGCCGCGCTCGCGCACAGGCTTCGCCGGCTCGAGGCGATGCGTGAGGCCGCAAAACGGCTCACCGAAGGCTCGCTTCTTGGGCGTGACGTGTTTTCGCGCGGCGACCCCGAGCCCCTGTCGCCCCCGCCGGAGCGGCCCTTCGCGGACAATCTTTACGAACTCCTGCGCGCCTATGCGTCGCGTCGCGAACGCCAAGCGCTGGCGCGCGTGACGGTCACGAAGCGCTTCGTCTGGACACTCGCCGAAGCAAGAGAGGCGCTCACCACCATGCTTGGCGAAATCCAGGATTGGGCCGTACTCGACGTCTTCCTCGAACGCTATGTCACCCAGCCTCGCATGCGCCCGACCATCCGTGCTTCCGCGCTTGCGGCAGCCCTCGAAATGGCGCGCGACGGCAGCCTCGCTTTGCATCAGGACAGGGCATTCGGGCCGATTCACGTGCGCCGCGGCATGGTCGCGGGCGCGCTGGCGGTCGTTGCAACGGGAGCATCAGCATGAATGAGATCATCCGACTCGCGCGCCATGTCGAGGCACCCTTCGAGGTGTCGCCAGGGCTCGAGGAAGCCGTGAGGATCGCCGAAGCGCTGATTTTTGCTGCCCGTGCGCCGCTCACCGTCGAGGAAATCGCTTCCAAGCTGCCGGAGGATTGCGACGCCACGTTCGTCCTCGAGGAGTTGCGCAAGATCTACGAACGACGCGGCGTCAATCTCGTGCAACGAGCCGGAGGTTTTGCGTTTCGTACCGCGTCCGACCTTGCTTATCTGCTCGCCAGGGAGGATGCGGCACCGCGTCGGCTTTCGAGAGCCGGGCTCGAGACGCTCGCGATCGTCGCTTATCATCAGCCGGTCACGCGTGCGGAGATCGAGGACATCCGCGGCGTCGCCGTTGCCAAGGGTACGCTCGACGCGCTGCTCGAGGCTGGATTCGTGCGCATGCGCGGCCGGCGCAAGACGCCCGGCCGGCCGATCACCTACGGCACGACACAGGCTTTCCTCGATCATTTCGGCCTCGACCAGCTTTCCGATCTGCCGGGACTCGACGAATTGAAGGGGGCGGGCCTGATCGAGGGCCGCGTCACGAAGGGTTTCGTCATTCCGACGCCACGCGATGATGACGCGCTTCGCGATGACGAAGACCCGCTCGAGGACGCCGGGGCGGCCGAGCTGCTGATGCCCATTCCCGAGGACTGACTCGCCTTCTCGCGGGGCTGTGCGCCGGACGGGTCCGCATTCGCCAAGCCAGGCCAAGCCAAGCTGCCTCCGTCGTTTCTTGTTTTCGCCGCACCCGCGACCTACCTTCATTGGGCATGGTTGCCTTGCGACGATGCGGGCGCTAGAGCATGATCTCGAAAAGTGACGCCGCTTTTGCGGTGAGATCGTGCCTTAAAACACAGCGATAGGTTGCCGCGCCGTTTCTGCTTCAGGCGTGCGCGCGGCGCGGTACGAGGAGAATTCCCATGGGCTCATTTGGCATACAGCACTGGCTGATCGTGTTAGTCGTGGTCATGCTATTGTTCGGCAGAGGCCGAATTTCGGATGTGATGGGCGAATTCGCCAAAGGCATCAAATCCTTCAAGAAGGGCATGGCCGACGACGATCAGGCCGCCGAGGCTGCGAAGGCGGCGCCCCGCCCGGTCGAACATCAACCTTCCGAGCCGGCCTCCGTTTCACCGGTCGCACGCGACACGAAGACGGGCTGATCCGACAAACACCGCAACCGTTTGCGGCAGGCTTCACATGTTCGATATCGCCTGGAGCGAGATGGTTGTCATTGGCGCCGTGGCGTTGATCGCCATCGGCCCGAAGGATTTGCCCAAGGCGCTGCGGGCCGTGGGCGCGATGACTGCGAAGGCCCGCCGCATGGCGGCGGAGTTTCAAGATCATTTCCGCGAAGCGATGCGCGAAGCCGAGCTCGAGAGCGTCAAGCAGGAAGTCGCGAACATTCATCAAGATCTCTCATCCGCGACGAGCGGACTGCAGAACGACTTCAATTCGATCGGCTCGCAATTGCCGAGCTCACCGGAGCCGGCGAGCGAGCAGACGCCGAAGTTGGGTGAGCCCGCATCTCCTGTTTCGGCCGAGCCCTTCGCTTCCGGAAATGCTGGTTCGAATGCAGGCGAGGCGAGCTCGACGGGGACCACTCCGACCGTAAGTCCCACGCAGCCAGGCGAGCCCGGAGCCAAGCTGAGCGTCGAAGCGACGCCGACGGCGGTGATCGTCACCGAGACGGCCTCTCCCATTCCTGACGGGGCTGTCGAGGTGCCAGCTCCTCAAAAGCCCGTCCGAAAGAAGCGGGCCGCATCGAAGACGAAGGCCAAATCCGATGCTCCCGCGCAAGCGAGCCTCCTCGCGAGCGAGCCCGACGCGGCGGCCGAGCCCCGCGAGAAGCCGCACAAGCGCGCCGCCAAAGCGGGCCCGCCGGGAGATGACCGGGTCGCATGAACGAGGCGGTCGACGAACCTCACATCGAGGCCTCTCGGGCACCTCTGATCGAGCACCTGATCGAGCTGCGCACGAGGCTGATCCGTACCCTCATCGCCTTTGCGCTGTTGTTCGTTGCCTCCTTTGTATTCGCGACCCAAATCTACAACATCCTGCTCGTTCCTTATGTCTGGGCCGCCACCCAGCATGGCTACCCGCTGCCGCATCTCGTTTTCACCGAGCCGCTCGGTTTTTTGATCACCAAGATCAAGCTCGCTGCTTTCGCGGCGGCATTTCTCGCCTTTCCGGTTATCGCCACGCAGATCTACGGTTTCGTCGCGCCGGGCCTCTACAAGAAGGAGCAGCGCGCCTTTTTTCCCTATCTCGTCGCGACGCCGATCCTCTTCCTGATCGGGGCGGGCGTGGTCTTCTTCCTCGGCATGCCGGCAGTGATGTATTACTCGCTGTCGATGCAGCAGACGGGCGGTGACGGCACGCCTTCGATCGAGCTTCTGGCCAAGGTCGATTCCTATCTATCCCTTTTGATGACATTGATCTTTGCTTTCGGCATCTGTTTCCAGACGCCGGTGATCTTGACCATCCTGGCGCGCGTGGGCTTCATCGATTCCGCCTTCCTCAAGCGCCAGCGCCGCTACGCCGTGGTCATCATCTTTTGCATCGCGGCCGTGCTCGCACCGCCGGACGCTTTCTCCATGCTGGCGCTCGCCCTGCCGACGCTCATTCTTTACGAAGGCAGCATCATCGCGGTCAGCATGATCGAGAAGAAGAGCGCCCAGGCGAGAGAGGAAGCCGCGAAGGCTTGAAGCGAGGCTTGGGCGTTCTTTTCCGTTGGTCGCCAAACGCGCCGAGTGCGCAGGGTCCGGTAGCGACCGAATTGCGGTCCTTGACAAGGCGCTGAAAGCCGAACACCCAGAGGCTGCGGTCAATGGCCAAGGAGATGGTTGCCTCACGCGCCGTTTCGACCTGGCAAGGGCTTCGATCTCGATGCACGACATCCGATGGATCAGGGAAAACCCGGCGGCTTTCGACGCGGCCATCGCATCACGGGGACTGCCGGCGGAGGCAGAGCGCCTGATTGTGCTCGACGACGAGCGCCGAGCGGCCATCGCAACGGTCCAGGCCGCACAAGAGCGCCGCAACGCCTTGTCGAAAGAGATCGGTCAGGCAAAGAGCCGCAAGGAAGAGGCGCGCGCGCAAGAGCTGATGACCGAGGTGGCCGGGCTGCGCGAAATCATCGTCAGCGGCGAGGCGCACGAGCGAGCCGCGACTGCACTGCTGAACAAGGCGCTCTCAGAAATCCCGAACCTCCCTCTTTCCGACGTGCCGGTTGGGGAGGATGAGCGAGCGAATGTCGAGTATCGCCGCCATGGCGCGCCACGCGCCTTGAATTCGGCAAAGCAGCATTTCGAGCTCGGCGAGGCGCTCGGCCTCATGGATTTCGCTACGGCGGCGAAGCTCTCAGGGGCGCGCTTCGTGGTGGTGAAGAAATCGCTCGCTCGCCTGCAGCGCGCAATCGGCCAGTTCATGCTCGATTTGCACACAACCGAGCATGGCTACGCCGAGATTCAGCCACCGCTCCTCGTCAAGGACGAGGTGATGTTCGGCACCGGGCAATTGCCGAAATTTGCCGATGATCAATTCATGGCTTCCCGGACGAAAACGCGCGAAGAGCTCCTCCATGAAGCGCTCGCATTCGTCACGGAGGTCGATAAGGAACGCTACGTCAACGGCGCCATCACCTTGCAGCAACTCGTCGACGGCGCGGTCCATAAGGCGCCGGCGAAAGAGGATTTCTGGCTCATCCCGACCGCCGAGGTCCCGCTCACCAATCTCGTGCGCGAGACGATCACGCCGGAAGCGGAGCTGCCGGCGCGCTTCACGGCGCTTACCCCTTGCTTTCGCGCCGAAGCAGGGGCGGCGGGGCGCGACACACGCGGCATGCTGCGCCAGCATCAGTTCGAAAAGGTCGAGCTCGTCTCGATCACGACACCCGAGGCGTCGAACCAAGAGCTCGAGCGCATGCTCGCCTGCGCCGAGGAGGTGCTCAAGCGCCTCGATCTTCATTACCGGGTGATGACCTTGTGCACGGGAGATATGGGTTTCTCCGCGCGCAAGACCTACGACATCGAGGTCTGGCTTCCAGGGCAGGGTGCCTATCGCGAGATCTCTTCCTGCTCGGTTTGCGGTGATTTCCAGGCAAGGCGCATGAATGCGCGCTTCCGTCCCGCGCTGGCCGAAGGAAAGCCGGCCCCACCCCGCCTCGTGCATACGCTCAATGGTTCGGGCGTGGCGGTCGGCCGCGCGCTCATCGCGGTGATGGAGAATTATCAAAACCCCGACGGCTCGATCGACGTGCCGGCAGCGCTGCGGCCGTATATGGGTGGCTTGCAGCGAATCGAATAAGCCGGTTAACAGGGACCCTCATGTTCTCACCTGCGCGCGCGGGCGCCAAGCCGGCCTTTGCGGACATCACCGGTGAAGAGAAAGCTGACGGTTCTCGATGCGCATTCTGATCACCAATGATGACGGCGTGCACGCTGAGGGGCTTGAGATTTGCGCCGAAGTGGCGGCCGCGCTCTCCGACGACGTGTGGATCGTCGCGCCCGAGACCGATCAGAGCGGTGTCGCACATGCCTTGTCGCTCTCCGATCCGCTGCGGCTCCGTCAGGTCGACGAGCGCCGCTTTGCCGTCAAGGGCACCCCAACCGATTGTGTCATCCTTGCCGCGCGTCATGTTTTCAAGGGGGCGAAGCCGGATCTCGTGCTTTCGGGCGTGAACCGCGGCCAGAACGTCGCCGAAGACGTGCTATATTCGGGCACCGTGGCTGGCGCGATGGAAGGCGCGATGCTCGGCGTCCCGGCGGTCGCTCTCTCGCAAGCCTATGGGCCCGAAGGGCGCGGCCATATCCATTGGGATTGCGCGCGCAACCATGCGGTGCCGGTGCTGCGCAAGCTGCTTGACGCCGGCATCCCTCGCGGCACCTTGTTCAACATCAATTTCCCGCATTGCGAGCCCGGCGGCGTCACCGGGGTGGAAGCCACCTCGCAAGGCCAGCGCGACCAGACGCTGCTTTCGATCGATGAGCGCAAGGATGGGCGCGGCAACGCCTATTTCTGGCTCGGTTTCGCGCGCGGCATCACCAAGCCGAGGCTCGGGACGGACATGGCAGCGCTCGATCAAAAGCGAATTTCGGTAACCCCGCTGCAGCTCAACCTTACCAATCAAGGGCTGCTCGAGGATTTGGCCCGGACGCTCGCGTGACCGGCGCGAGGCCGATCGTCCCGGATGCCGGCCGCCCGCCCCCCGTGCCGTATGCGGAAACCCTGCATCTCCTGATGCGGCTTCGCGCACGCGGTGTCAGCGACAAGGCCGTGCTGCGTGCTTTCGAAGCCGTGCCTCGGGAATTCTTCGCCGCTCCCGCACATCGCGACCTCGCGCGGCGCGATGTGGCCTTGCCTTTGGGATGCGGCCAGAGCGTCGGCGCCCCCTCCGATCTGGCTCTCGCCATCGCGGCGCTCGAGTTACGAAAGGAGCATCGCGCGCTCGATGTGGGGACCGGCTCGGGCTACGCGGCTGCGCTCATGGGACATCTCGCGGGTTCGGTAACATCGGTCGAGCGCTTCCGCACGCTTGCCATCGAGGCCAAACGCCGCCTCGAAAGCTGCGGCCTTGCCAATGTCGAGGTTGTGCAGGCTGATGCGCTTGCTGAAGTGCCGGGGGACGGGCAATTCGAGCGGGCCTTCATTGATTTTGCCGTCGCCGAGCCCCCGGAGGCGGTGAAGCGCAGGCTCGCGGAGCGCGCGATTTGCGTCTTTGCCAGGCCGGCGGCCCCGTTGTGCCACATCGTGCGGGCCGAAAAGCTCGCCGAGGGCGTTTGGCGCGAAGAGCTTGTCGGGCTCACCCGGATCGGGCCGCCCATCACCGGCGTCTCCCGGCATCTTTGAAAGATGCGTACGACCCCCAGTGCGTAAAATCTTACGTATCTCAACCACCCTTTAACCTGAATCATGTTTTCATCCCCACGGTTGGGTAGCGTGGGAAGTGGGTAGTCCAATGCGTTGTGACACCATCAGGGGACCATCGAAGCCGTTTTGCCTCTCAGGCGCGATGCCCCGCTTGGCCTTTGCGATCCTCATCGGAACGCTCGCCGCGGCGTGCAGTTCGGAGGCCACCCGGCTCTCCGAAAATCCTTTCGCGAGCCCGTTTGGCGGAAAGACGGCTGATTCCACACCACCCGTCCCTGCGGTTCCGAGCGGCAAGGTGCAATCACACGCGCTGCCGCCCGTTGGCCAGCAAACGAAAGCGGGACCGGTCGGCGAACCCGACCGCCGCATCGTGACCGGTTCGATTCAATCTCAGCCGAGCGCGCCGCAGCCGGTAAGGTCCTCGGACGTGGGCAATTGGTCGACCACGGGGGGCACTTCGCTCACAGTCGGCGCGGGCGATACCATCGCGACGCTCTCGTCGCGTTACGGTGTGCCTGAGAACGCGCTGCGAGCCACGAACAATCTGAAACCCGGCGCCAATCCGGCACCCGGTTCGCAAATCATCATTCCCGTCTACCGCTACGGGCCGGCGGTCGGGCAAGCAAGCCCCGCGAAAGCGAGCTCCGAGCGGCTCGCCACGCAAAAGCGTGAACCGGAGCGTCTCGCGAGCGCCACGGAGTCAAAAAAGCCCGCCAAGCCAGAGCCGAAAGAGGCTGTCGCGTCCGAGCCGGCAAAGCCCAGAGCCACCGCGAACCCAGCCTCTCAGGCGCAGACAAAGGCAAAGCCCCAGGAAGTTGCGAAGGCTGAATCCGCCGACGAAGCCGGTGCTTCGAGCACTCCCGGTGGCAAATCGGACGCGCCCCAATTTCGCTGGCCGGCGCGCGGCCGCGTGATCAGCCGCTTCGGCGGCGACGGCAATGACGGCATCAACATCTCCGTGCCGGAAGGTACCTCGGTGCGTGCCGCGGAGGATGGCACGGTTGCCTATGTGGGCGATGAGATCAAAGGCTACGGCAAGCTGGTGCTCGTGCGCCACGCCGATGGCTGGGTCTCGGCCTACGCCAACAATGGCGACCTTCTCGTCAAGAAGGGAGACAGCGTGAAGCGCGGTCAGGTTCTGGCGAAATCAGGCCAGACCGGCAACGTGGCTTCCCCACAGCTTCATTTCGAGCTGCGTAAGGGCAAGACGCCCGTCGATCCGCAGCAATACCTCGCCGGCGGCTGAAGCCTGCCCGCCTCTCTCAGTTTTGCGCTGATCCATCGCTTCCGGCCGACGCGAGACATTGGCCGGTTCGTGCGGAAGGCGGCCAGGGGAAACCCTCGCCGCCTTTCGGCATGTTTTAATGGACCTCGCGGCGCCGCTCCGCCGCTCCGATGATCGGGCCAACCGGAGCAAAGCCGTCCAGGCGCCCAAGCGAGGGTGCGTACAGGCTCGATACCGAGCCGTCGAGAAAGAGGGCGTCGCGACAACCGAGCGCATCCTTGAACAGATGCGCAAATTCCATGAAGGTGACCGGCGAGTCGGAGATGGCAAAGAGCACGATGCGGCCGTCGCGCACTCCGACGCCGTTGCGCAGCTTGCGCGACGCGCTGTCTTGCGAAAAGCCCGGATGGATGCGCCCATCGATGACGAGCATCGGCCCCGATTGCGTGGCGATCTCAGCATGCGGCCTCGCCGCGAGATACCGCCCCGTCTCGATGACGCCCGCATTCTCTCCAGAAGCGTAGAAGATGCCATTTGGCTTGAGATGGAAATTGCCGCTTCCGCTCGCGGTGTTGGCGGCCTTGATCATGCGGCCGTTCTCCACGTAGAGGCCAACCGGCATGCGGTCGGTGCCGTACATCCCGCCATTCATGGCAAAGACGATGTTGTGCCCTTCGGGCGAATCGGCGAGGCGGGCAAGGCTGCCATAAGGCTTGCCCTCACTGTCTTGCAAAAACATCCGCAACGCATACTGCGCAAGATCGACAGTGCAGACCACGTAGTCGGCGCCCCCATACACGAGCATCTGGCAAAGCTTCGCGTGGGCGCTCGAGCTTTCCGCCTTTGCGGCGTGAGCGCCGCAAGCGAGCGCGACGAAGATGATCCAATATCGAAGGGTGAAGGTGCGAAGCCTTGCGCGACGCTTCGCGGGCGGGCGCGGGCTTTCGGCGATGCGCGAGACGCTTGCGCTCAACGAAATGGAGGACCGCAAGCTCAAGCGGCGAGAGCGCTATCGCTCGGCTTTCGCAGGCGCACAACCTTAAAGAAGCCTCCCGGAAAGGCATCCCTGGCGGAGACGCGCTCGATCATGCCGCTTGCCTGTGCCCAGTTCTCGATTCGCGACAGCTTGAACTCGGTCGACCAGCCGATGCGCTTGGCGATGCCGGCGCATTTCTCCTCGATTGCGGCCTGGAGGCCCTCCTCGGCGCCGAGATGATTGGCGAGGATGATCTCACCGCCCGGTCTCAGCACCCGCGCCATCTCCTCGAGAGCGACCTCCGGTTGAGGAACGAGCGTGATCACGAATTGCGCGACGACCGCGTCGAAAATTTCATCGGCAAAGCCCAGCCGGCAAGCATCCATCGCCGCGATCAGCCTGACATGCCGCAAGCGGCGTCGCGAAATCTTCTCGCGTGCGCGAACGAGCATGCCGTAGGAAAGGTCGACGCCATAAACCTCGGTATCGCGTGGATAGTTGCGAAGCGACAATCCGGTGCCGACTCCGACCTCCAGGATTCGCTTCCCATTGGACAAAGCCGCCCTCACGGCGGTGCGGCGCGCCGGTGCCGTGAGCCCGTCATAGACCAAGTCGTAAATCGGGGCCCATTTATCATAGGCCTTGCGCATCTGGTCGAGATGATTGGACATAACGCCTCCCGCCGCGCGTTTCATCCATCAAGACGCCAATGCCCTCTCGCGCAGATTCGCGCAAGGGGAAGAAGTGGTGGACGCAATGACGCCACCGCCGAGCAGCCGCGCGCCGGGCAGGAAGCTGTCGTAGATCACGCATGCCTGCCCTGGCGCGACTCCCTCTTCGGCGGCATCGAGCTCGACTTTGAAAACATCGCCGTCACGTCGAAGCGTTGCCGGGCGAGGAGGGCGGGTGGAACGCACTTTGACCGCCACGCCGAAGCCCTCGCGAGGCCATTGCGCCACGGGACGATCGCCGAGCCAGTTGAAATCATCGAGCACGATCGACCCCACCTCGAGGGCTGGACGCGGACCCACGATCACTTCGGAGTTTTCGGCATCGAGCCGCAGGACGTAGAGCGCCTCGCCGTCCGCCACCCCGAGCCCTTTGCGCTGCCCGACGGTGTAATGCATGACGCCTCGGTGCTGCCCGAGCACTCGGCCATCCACATGAATAATATTCCCGGGCCGACTGGCGCCTGGCCGCAGCTTCTCGATCACGTCGGCATAGCGGCCTGCGGGGACGAAGCAGATGTCCTGGCTGTCCGGCTTCTCGGCGACCGGCAGTCCGAAGCGCGTCGCAAGCTCGCGCGTTTCGACCTTGGACCGCTCGCCCAGGGGGAAGCGCAGCATGGCGAGTTGCGCGGGCGTCGTGGCATAGAGGAAATAGCTCTGGTCGCGGCTTTCATCCGAGGCCTGGTAGAGCGCGCGACGGCCGTTCGGAAGCTGGCGTGAGGAGAGATAATGCCCCGTTGCCAGCGCGGCGGCGCCCAGATCTCGCGCCGTGCCGAGGAGATCGCGAAACTTGATCGATCGGTTGCACTCGACGCAAGGGATCGGCGTCCTCCCGGCGAGATAATCGTCCGCGAATCGATCCACCACTTCCATGCGGAAGCGATCCTCGTAATCGAGCACGTAATGGGGAATGTCGATCTTCGCGGCCACCTTGCGCGCGTCATGGATGTCCTGGCCGGCGCAACAGGCCCCACTACGATGCGTCGCGGCACCATGGTCGTAAAGCTGAAGGGTCACGCCGATCACGTCGTAACCCTCTTCCTTCAGCAAGGCGGCGACGACAGAGGAATCGACGCCGCCCGACATCGCGACGACGACGCGGGTTTCGGAAGGGCGGGTCGGAAGGTCGAGCGAATTCATTTTCATCTGACGCGAAAAGCGGACGCAATGCGCCCTCGGCGAAAACCTCTCATGTTTTATCTATAGCTTGGATGCCTTTCGCGCCAGGGCTGGCGCAAAGCAAGCTCGAATCACCTCGTCGTCGCGATCGGCGAAGGAACGCGCAAAACGCCCTAATCGCGAGGATCGATCGGGGTCAGCCTGCCGCAACGGGCCTCGATGACCTCGCCTGCCGCGAAAAGCCGCTCTTCGTCGTAACGAGCGCCGATCAGATGCACACCCATCGGTAGTCCTTCGGCGATCCCGGTCGGCACGGAAAGTCCAGGCAAGCCGAGGAGAGGCAGCACGAAAAGGGGGCTGTGCGCCTCGAATATCTTGCGCATGCCATCGGCACCCTGCTGGTCGGCGCCGAGAGGAAGCGCCTTGAGCCAGGAAGTCGGAGTGAGGATGAGCGGATAGCGTTCGAGGAAAAGCAGCCATTCGCGCAGATATGTCGAGCGGCGGGCCATTCCTGCGCGGAAGCCGTCGTAATCGGTTGGCGGCGTGACCTCCATCATCGCTCGCGCCGCCCGCTTTATCGCCTCGTCGCCGTAAGCCTCGATCGAGGGCATCATGGCGTAGCGGGTCTCGTTGAGGACGAGGAGGGCCCAGAGCTCGGCTGCCTCGTTCCAATGGGGTGGGATGACCTCCTCGACCCGATAGCCGGCATCCTCCAGCCAGGCGCCAGAACGGCGCACCGCGTCGCAGACCATCTTGTCCGCCTCCACGCCTGGAAGCGCGGCGAGCATGGCCACACGGCAGGGGCGGCGCTCATCTCCGCGTTCATGAGGCGCTGGCACCCACCACGGATCGCGCGCATCGCGCGCCGCCATGGCGCGCAGCCCCACCCGCAGATCGCCGATCGACCGGGCAAGCGGGCCTTGCACCGACGCGAGTTGAGCGACCACGGGCCGCTCTTCCTTGCTCGAGGCGTTGAAAGCCGGGACGCGGCCAAGCGTCGGGCGAATTCCCGCAACACCACACGCATAGGCGGGGTAGCGGATCGAACCTCCAATGTCATTGCCGTGCGCGAGGGCGCCCATCCCGGCGGCGACCGCCACTGCCGCCCCGCCACTCGAGCCGCCCGGCGTCACGCCCCGATCCCAAGGGCTCAAGGTACGCCCATGCAGGTCGTTGTCGGTGAACCAGCGCCAGGAAAAAGCCGGCGTGTTCGTGCGCCCGATGATGATGGCGCCCGCCTTGCGCCAATTCGAAACAATGGGCGCGTCGCTTTGCGCGATCACATCCTTGAAAGCGACGACACCATTCGTGGTGGCGCGTCCGGCGTAATCGACATTGATCTTCACGGTCACCGGAACACCGTGGAGCGAGGCGAGCTCGTCACCACGCTTGACCGCGGCGTCAGCCGAATCAGCGCTCTCCAAGGCCTCTTCGGTAAGCACGTCGACGACCGCGTTGAGGCGCGGATTGACGGCTTCGAGTCGTCTCAGGCAGCTCTCCACGGCATCGCGGCTCGATATCGCCCTCGTCTTGATGGCTCGCGCGAGATCGAGCGCGTCCCAGCGCCACAATTCGTCTTTCATACCAGTCATTTCCTTGGGGGGCTCAGGGATCGGAGTCAATTCAACACGTCGACTACGCAAATCATTAACCGACCTCGGTTAGAAGCTGAACCGTTGGTCTGTTTTGTGTGAGCGTATCATGACCGATGCCCATCGACCGCGGGTAAAATATGTTATCGGCCCCGACGGAAGCCCGCTGACGATAGCCGATCTCCCCTCGGTTGCCACGAGAAGATGGGTGATCAGGCGCAAGGCCGAAGTCGTCGCTGCCGTGCGCGGCGGATTGCTGAGCCTTGAGGAGGCGTGCCGGCGCTATGCCTTGACCGTCGAGGAATTCCTGAGCTGGCAAGCCTCGATCGACGAGCACGGGCTTGCCGGCTTGCGCACGACGCGCATTCAGCAATATCGCGCGTGATCTAGCCGTCCTTTCCATCGCTGCCGATCGTTGCCGACGTGGCCTGCGGGCAGGCCACGAGAGAGGCCATGCGCCGTGCGCGATCCGTGCCCTGCGCCTCGAGACCATCGACCACTCCTTCGCGATCGGCCTCGGGGCGGTTCTGGCTGGCTTTCACTTTCCCCTCGATGCGCGTGATCGGCACCTCGATGCCGACGATGGCCTTGAGCTGGGCGGCGATGAATGTTTCGGGCGCATCCGTCACATCCCAAGGTTCGACGTTCCTCGCGATGCTTTTCGCTTCGTGCAAGGCAGTGAGCGCGCCGACCTGCTCGCGCAGCCATTTTGCATCCTCGAAGACCTGCAACGGTCCATAGGCGTGCACGGCCACGTAGTTCCAGGTGGGTACGACCTTCCCGCTTTCCCGTTTCGTGGCGTACCAGGATGGCGTGATGTAGTGATCGACGCCCGCGAAGATGACGAGGGCTTCGGTGTCGCGCGGATGGGTTCGCCACAAAGGGTTGGCGCGCGCGACGTGGGCGCGCAACACGCCTTTGTCGCCGCGCGAAGTGTCGATCATGAAGGGAAGATGGTTTGCGACGATGCTCTCGCCCGATCTTGTGATCAAGGTCGCGAAGGGATGGCGTTGGATGACGCCATGCTGGTCGGCAAGTGTGTCGAGACGAAAGGCGGGAGGAAGATACATCTGAGCGCTCCACATTCGTGCGAGCGTCATCGCATGATTGGAAATCGCGGTGAAGCTCGACGGTCGGGTCCGGTTTCTTCTCAGCCTTGCGTGCCGCCGCTTTTGCGAACCCTCCTGGTCGCCTCGTCGAGACGGACCACGTTGGATGAGTGTGAGTTTGGCGCTTCGGAGGTATCGGGCGCTTGGTCAGCGTCGACATTGGGTGCTGCGCGCAGCGCCTCGGCCCGGCGCCCTTTTTCGAAGACCGTGACGACGATGAGCCCCAGCGCAAGGGGCAAGATGAGGTAGAGAAGGCGGAAAACCAAGAGCGCGATAAGCGCCGGCGCTTTCAGCTCTTTCGGCATGGCTGCGGTGAAGAGCAATTCGAGGACTCCGAGCCCTCCGGGCGCGTGTGACGCAAGCGCCGCCGAGAAGGACGCGAGGAACACGCCCAGAACCACGAAATAACCGGGGTTTCCCTGCGCCGGCATGGCAAAATAAATGATGGCCGCGGCTCCCAAGAGCTCGAGCGGCGCGGCGATCAACTGGCGAAGAACGATCGGCGGACGCGGATAGTTGAGCCTGTACGAGCCGAGCTTCAGCGCGGGGAAATCGAACAAGGAACCGGCGACATAAAACGCGACCGCACCGAGCATCAGAAAGCCCACCGTGCGCGCGAGATCGCGGTTTACGTGCAAAAGCCGTGCGACGAGCTGCGGCTCGGCCACGAGCACGAGCCCGCCCAGCAGGGTCGTGCCGAGCGCGAACGTGAAGGCGGTGAGCACGACGAGGACGCCGACCTCGGTCGCGGTCAACCCTTTGGTCGAATAGGCGCGGTATCTCACCGCCGCCCCCGAGAAGACCGACGCGCCGATGTTGTGGGAAAGCGCATACGCCGTAAACGAGGTGAGCGAGATGAAAAGCCAGTTCAGCGGCTTGCCCAGATAAAGCAGAGCGATCCGGTCGTACCAGGCGAGTGCCGCATAGGCGACGAGCGTGCCGCATAATGCCAAAGCCCATCTCTCAAACGGAATATTCGCGAAACCGCGCGAGATTTGCGCCGGAGTCATGCTCGGCAGGTCCTTGTAAAGGAAATAACCTGCGAGCAGGAAAGCGATGATGCCGACACCCGACCAGGCGTAGTCGGTCCATACCTTTGCTTTGCGCAAAGGAGCCGGCGCAATCTCGGCTCCGACATCCTCTTCAAGTTTCGCCTCACACGACATCGAATTGTCCTTGGAAGCGTCCCGGAGGCGATGATTGCGTGGCGGCTCTTGCATGGGATCGGAGCAATGCGAAACGGGCTTGTCCAAAATACGAGGTTTCATGCATGCGACGCTTCATGCCACAGCTTTGCGGAGCATCGCAAAATCCGCGCGTTGGAATGGTGAAGAACGCTTTGGCGAGCAAGCACTGATGTGGCGAGGGCGCCCTCCAATCGCGCTTGCGGTTCCCCACCACCCAAGCATCGATGCGAGTTCGACGCTTACGAGGTAGGGGAGCGAATGCAAGAATTGGCGACGGAATAATGACGCTCGCGCGTTTTCGGCGCCCCAATTTGCGGGCGAGCGCCAAATAGCAAGGTGAGACCATCGCCTCGCGGCCTCGATTAATTGTAGCCACGGATCAGAGCCGGAAGGAGCGCCGCCGCCCTCCTATTCGGCCGGCACCGCGTGGCCCGCCATTTCCATTTTCTTGTCGTGCCCGATGATCAGCGTCAGCACGCCGGCGAGAATGGGAAAGGCCGCAAGTGCCAAGACCGCGTAGCTGTCGGAGCCTGTCACCTGCTTCACGTGGCCAACGATCGAGGGGCCGACGAAGCCACCGAGATTGCCGAGCGAGTTGATGAGAGCGATGCCCCCCGCCGCCGCGGCACCCGTGAGGAAGCCGGTCGGCAGCGTCCAGAAGGTACACACGGAGGCATAGATGCCGATCGCGGCGAGCGAGAAGGCGATGAGCGCGAGACCGAGCGAGTCCGCGAATGACGCACCGATGAAGGCAAGCCCCGCGAGAATCAGGGGGCCCGCTACGTGCCAGACGCGCTCTCCGGTCGCATCGGAATGGCGGCTCCAAAGCACCATGGCGACCATGCCGATGAAATAGGGGATGGCGACGTACCAGCCGACATCTGCTGTCGCGATGCCGAAACGCTGCAGGATTTGCGGGATGAAAAAGGTGAGACCATAGTTGCAGGTCACATTGCCGAAATAGATCGCGGCGAGCGCCAGGACGCGCGGATTTGAGAGGGCTTGGCCCAGGCGGTAGTGGCGGATCGCTTCCCGCTTGGACCTCTCCTCGGCGAGGCTTTTGGCCAAGGCGTCCCGCTCGGGGGCCGTAAGCCAGCTCGCCTTCTCCGGGCGGTCGGTCAGGTAGCCGAAGGTGATGAAGCCGAGAATGACGGTCGGCACGGCCTCGATGATGAAAAGCCATTTCCATCCGGCAAGACCGAGCACGCCATCCACATGGGCGAGAATTTGCGAGGAAAGAGGCGCGCCGATCACCGTTGAAAGCGGGATCGCCGCCATGAACAGGCCGACCATCTTGGCGCGGTCTTTCGCGGTGAACCAATAGGTGAGGAAGAGAATGATCCCAGGGAAGAACCCGGCTTCGGCGAGGCCGAGAAGAAACCGGATCGCGATCAACATCGCCGAGTTCGGTGTGAGGTCGACGAAATGGCTAGGTGTGCCGATGAGCCAGAGCAGGCCGCGATAAACCGCTGCGATCGGCGCTGCGATAGGCACGGCGAAGCTGTTCCAGCTCGCGTCCTGAAAGATCATGCAAAAGGAAATGATGCCCCAGGTGATCATGATGCGCGCGATCCATATGCGCGCGCCGACCTTCTCGAGAATGAGGTTGCTCGGCACCTCGAACAAGAAGTAGCCGATGAAGAAAATCCCGGAGCCGAAACCGAAGATCTCGGCGTTGTAGCCGAGCTCCTTGTTCATGCCGAGCGCCGCGAATGAAATGTTGGACCGGTCGAGATAGGCGAAGAAATAGCAGAGCATCAGGAACGGCATGAGCCGCCAGAAAGCCTTGCGTGATGCCATCTGCGCAATCTCGTCCATTGCCTTCCTCCCCGGCCCCTTGCCGTCCCTTGTTGGTCGGCGGCTTTCCTGCCGCTGTTGGGGCAAAGCTTAGGCGAACTTCATCCGGCGTGGCAATCTTGGGCAAAGCACGATCGCGTGCCCTCGCGCGAACCCGGAGCCTCCCGACTTTCGCTCGCTCCCCTGCGGAGAGAGGTCCGAGCCGCGGTCCTCGGACTTCTCGACGCGCAGGCGGGAGGGGCATGTGACGGCCCAATTTTTCGGCAGGTTCCAACCTCATCCGCTCCGCGCCCGACCGGCTCGGATGGGCTTCGCTCTTATAAGCGAGCGATGCTGCGGTTCCTGGGCGCAAAGCCCGCCGTCCAGCCTGGATAGGCGGGCTCGCGGGCTTTGCTTCTATTTGGGAAAGAGCGTTGCGGTCAGGCCCGGGCCATGGCGAAGCCGCTGCTCGTCTCGCCGCGCGGCGTTTCGAGCGTGCGCTCGCGTTCGTCGAGCGCTTCCATCTTCTTGAGATCGGCGAGTGCGTCCTCATATTCGGCGCGCGCGTCCTCGAGCTGGAGCTTGAGGTCCTCCACCGATCGGCGCAAATTGTCGCGGCGCTGCGTCGCCGCCTTGGCATAAGTGGGGTAGGCGAAATGCTTCGGGTCCGTGATTCCGGCCCGAGCCTCCTCGGCCGCTATCTCCCGATCGAGCTCGGCCGAATCCTTCGAGAATTCACGGATCATCGTTTCGATCCGGGTGAGATTTCGGCTCATCTCCTCGACCGCGAAGCGTTTGAGGCGAATGAGGGACCCTCGCGTTTTCATCGATAGCCTACTCCTGACACATGAAAGGCGCGCCGAGGCCAGGCCAAGGCGCCAAGTGAATCCACGCGAGACGAGGTAACGTTACCGGCTCGAGGTTGCCGCTTCGTTACCCGTTTAGGTTGCTATACGGTTTACATCGAGGAAAAGCCCTCGAAGGCTTCCACCAAGAATCAGTTTTTGTTAACCAATGGTGATTAGGTTCGCGAATCAGGTGAGATGGTGTGAAGCTTGTGCCATCCGCCAAAGGACAAGCGGTCCGGTGCGTCCGCGCGGCGGAGCTGATTAAGGTCGAGGTTGGGGATACTTCATGCGCATTCTGCTCATCGAAGACGACAGCGCCACCGCTCAGAGCATCGAGTTGATGCTGAAATCTGAGAACTTCAACACCTACACTACCGATCTTGGCGAGGAAGGTGTCGATCTCGGCAAAATTTACGATTACGACATCATTCTTCTCGACCTCAATCTTCCCGACATGTCGGGTTACGACGTGTTGCGTTCGCTCCGCGTCGCCAAAGTCAAGACACCGATTCTTATCCTGTCTGGCCTCGCCGACACGGATGACAAGGTGAGGGGGCTCGGCTACGGCGCCGACGACTATCTCACGAAGCCCTTTCACAAGGATGAGCTCGTGGCGCGCATCCACGCCATTGTGCGCCGTTCCAAGGGCCACGCCCAATCCGTGATCAACACCGGCGATCTCACGGTCAATCTCGATCAGAAGACGGTTGAGGTCGGGGGCGCGCGCGTGCATCTCACCGGCAAGGAATACCAGATGCTGGAGCTGCTTTCCTTGCGCAAGGGCACGACCTTGACCAAAGAGATGTTCCTCAATCATCTCTATGGCGGGATGGATGAGCCCGAGCTCAAGATCATCGACGTGTTCATCTGCAAGCTCCGCAAGAAGCTCGCCAACGCCTCGAGCGGAAAGAACTACATCGAAACGGTTTGGGGGCGCGGCTACGTGTTGCGCGAGCCGAGCGAGGGCGAGGCCCGCCTTACTGCGTGAAAGCGAGCGCCGAGTTGCGCTCTCGGCGGCGGCATCAAGTCTGACCTGCCGACATCCGGCCCCGATCGTGGAAGAAGCACTTCCTGCGGTTGGTCTCGTTTTCGTCCCAGCGCCAGATGGCGCGCGCTCAGCCGTGCGAATTGCCGAGCGTGGGAGGAGCCGCGGAAATCTCGCGGATGAGCTTCGCGACGATCGATTTTCCGAAACTGTCGAAATTCTCGGCCACCATGACGAAAGCGTTGGTGCCGCCGATGACGTTCTCACGATAATAATTATCGAGACCGCCGGGCGGATTCGTATGCTCGGGGTTGTAGGGAATGGGCGCGTCGCTGAAGATGACGAGCCCGTTGATCGTCGTCACGTCGTTGCTCACGGCCTCGTCGCGGGCGGAGCGCACGTCGCGTCCGCTGTTGTTGGTACCGTCGCCCGAGACGTCGATCACCCGCCGGTCGCTCGTGTAAGGGGCTTTCGCAAATTGCGCGCGGGCGAAATCGATGCCCGCGCCGATCGCCGTGCGGTCGGCGAAGGAGCGCGGCTGCTCGAGAAGGCGGCTCGTGAAAAGCTTTGTGTCCTCGACGTCTTTGATCAAGGTCCAGTCGATGAGGAGCTTTTGCGAATTCGCGCCCGCCCATTCGACGAAGGCGATCGCGATGCGCCCGTGCGGACCTGCCGCGATCGCTTGCAGCACCCTCGGATCGCCCAGCGCCGCCGCATAGCCGCGACGCTCGAGCTCGAATTTCTGATCGTCGATGCTTCGTGACACGTCCGCGGCGAGAACGAGCAGCAGGTCGACCTCTTCGGCCGCGCGCGCGAGGGAATACGGAAAGGCGCCGAACAGGAGCGAAAGCGCCACAAGCACCAAGGCTGCCCATCGCGACATGCGGCCTCCTCCCTGAAAGCCTCTTCGGTTTCAAGTCCCGACAGGATAAATGGGCGCAGCTTCGGCGTCGAGCAAGAAGCTCTGCAAGTCACAGCATCGTGCGCGCCGATCCTTCAGGCCCGCGCCTCGCAAGCTGGACTTCCGTTCAGTGCTGTTCCAAGAAGCGCGCGCTGCCGCAACCCGCGTGAGAGCCGCCATTCATGTCCAAAAAACGCCTCGAGGCGCTGCGGCGTTTTCTGGACCACGTGCACCGTGTTTTGGCCCTGGAATTCGGGTTCCTCTTGTGGGACGGATCGACCGTTCCCGAAACCTGGGAGCGAGACGGGCTTTGCGTCTTCATCGCCGACGAAGGGGTGGTGGCAGGCTTGGTGCGGCAACCGAACCTGCGAACCTTCGCCAACCTGTGGGCTGCGGCCAGGCTCGACATCCGTAACGGCACGATTTTTGACCTTGTCGCCCGCCGTCCGTCGGTGCGCACGCGCGATTTGCGCAAAACGCTCAAGAAATCGCTTCTCTTGCGCACCGCCTTGCGCTTCCTTTTCGTTGCGCGTGGCGGGCCCTGGCCTCTCGAGGACATCCGCGCGAGCCGAGCGAGCGGCGGCGATGCTGCCGAGAACAAGAAGAACATCTCCTACCATTACGATGTCTCGAACGCCTTCTACGAACTCTGGCTCGACCCCGAGATGGTATATAGCTGTTCGTATTTCACGAACTGGGAAAACGGTCTCGCGCAAGCACAGCTCGACAAGCTCGAGATGTGCTGTCGCAAGTTGCGCCTTCAGCCGGGCGAGACCCTGCTCGACGTGGGGTGTGGCTGGGGCGCCTTCTTGATCCACGCGGCAAAGCACTACGGGGTGCGCGGTTATGGCGTCACCTTGTCCGAGCAGCAGCTTTCCTACGCGCGCGAGAAGATCGAGCGCCTCGGGCTCGAGGACCGGGTGCGCATCGAGCTCAAGAATTACGCCGCCATTGATGGCGTGTTCGACAAGGCCGTTTCGATAGGCATGGCCGAACATGTCGGCCTCGACAATCTCCCTGCCTATTTCGAGATGGTCCATCGCGCGCTACGCCCCGGAGGGCTTTATCTGCATCATGCGATCACGCGGCCGGGCAAGAGCCGGCAGGCAGGCACCCGTCGCAAGCGGCCCGAATTCGCCGCGCTCACGCAATACATATTTCCTGGCGGAGAACTCGACACGATCGGCCGGACCGTGACCCGTCTGGAAACTTCAGGTTTCGAGATTCACGATGTCGAAGGCTGGCGCGAGCACTATCAGCGCACCTGTCGGAATTGGCACGATCGGCTCCTTTCACGAATGGAGGCCGCAATCGCGGAGGTTGGCTCGGTCAAGGCAAGAATATGGCTCTTGTATCTCGCGGGGTGCTCGCTCGCCTTCGAGCGCAACAGCGTCGGGATCTATCAGACGCTCGCCTCGAAACGAGTGAAAGGCGCAAGCGGATTGCCGCCGACGCGTGCCGACCTCTACCGGTGAGCGCTGCAGCAGAATCCCGAGTTACGACCGAAGCACCAACCAGGAGGAAGGGGGCATTCCATGACGTGGTCGATCATAGCACGTGACACGCACACGGGTGAGATGGGAATCGCGGTCGCGACGAAATTCTTTGCCGTGGGCAGCCGCGTTCCCAACCTTCGCGCCGGCATCGGCGCGCTGGCGACGCAGGCCTTGACGAATCCGCTCTACGGCCGGCGCGGCCTCGCGCTTCTCGAGGCCGCGGTGCCGGCTGAAGATGTCGTTCGCCTGCTCACCGATGCCGATCGTGGGGCAGCCTCGCGCCAGGTTCACGTGATGGACGGAGAAGGCCGCATCGGCGCCCACACCGGAAAGGACTGCGTCGAATGGGCGGGCCATCTCGAGGGCAGAGATTGCTCTTGTGCCGGGAACATGCTCGCCGGACAGCGGGTCGTTGCCGATACGGTCGCCTCCTTCGAGCGGAACTTTGCGTTGCCGTTGGCGCGCCGCATGATCGAGGCGATGAAAGCGGGAGAGGCAGCCGGAGGCGACAAGCGCGGCAAGCAATCGGCCTGTCTCGTCATGGTCTCGACGGAAGAATATTCCGATCTCGACCTGCGGGTCGACGACCATCCAGATCCACTCGCCGAGCTCGAGCGACTCGAGGCTGTGAGCCGCGAACGATGGGTGCACTACCGCAAATTCCTGCCCCGCAAGCATGACCCGGTAGGCGAGCTCGATCGCGATGTGATCAATGCCGGGATCGAAGCCGCATTGGAAGCGAGTAGAGAACAGTGACTAGTGACTAGTGAATAGTGAATAGTATAGCGATAGCGATCGCGATCAATAGATCTATTATGATAAGATGTTTACTACACGCTACTCACTTCACTCTTCCTCCTCACTATTTCAGTCACGTCGGATTCTCCAAGCTGAACGTCCCCGTCTGGTCGTCATAAGCGAAGACCTCGCCGAAACGGCCCCAAGCCACGACGGCGTGAAGCGTATCGCCGGCAAATTCTGGCGACATGTAGTCCTCGAGCTCCTCTTGAAAGCGTGTCGCCGGCGCCCGGTGACTTGGACGTTCATCGAGGACGCGGCGGATATGCGCCGCGATCGGCACATAGCTCATGAGGTGCTCGCCGAAGAGGCGTTTGCGCTCATCGACCTCGCCGTGCGCGAAGCGGCGTCCATCGGGCGTCAGGCGAATATCGCCCTCCTCGAGTTCCGCGAAGCGAAGGAGCTGCAAGGTCTCCGCGATCGGGAAAAGATCGTCGATCTCCATCTGCAGGCCTTGCGCCAGATGGGGAAGATCGGCCTTGCCGTTGTAGGGGTTGGCGTCGACAGTCTCGAGGAGACCCGCAAGCGTGTTGCTCGAAACGTATTTGAGCGCCATGCCAAGGCCGGTGCCCGGAAAGACGCCTTCGCGCGCAGGCTTGCCGGCGCGCTTCGTCATGATCCCGTAAATTCGATCGACAAGCTCGCGGAAGGCTGCCTCCGTGCGGGCTCGGGGACGGGGCAGGTCGATCTTGATGTCCGCGTCGATCCGGCCGGGGTTTGACGAAAAAACGAGCACGCGGTCGCACATCAGCACCGCCTCTTCGATGTTGTGGGTCACCATGAGGATCGATTTGATCGGCATGCGACCCTCTGACCACAGATCGATGAGATCGGTGCGTAGCGTCTCGGCGGTGAGCACATCGAGGGCCGAAAAAGGTTCGTCCATGAGCAGAACCTGCGGATGCACGACGAGCGCACGCGCGAGCCCGACGCGCTGGCGCATGCCACCGGAAAGCTCCTTGGGGTAGGCGTTCTCGAAGCCGTCGAGCCCGATGAGATCGATGGCGGCGAGCGCGCTCTTGCGCCGCTCGGCCGCGGAGATGCCGCGCGCCTCGAGCCCGATCTCCACATTCTCGAGCACGGTGAGCCAGGGGAAGAGCGCGAAGGATTGGAACACCATCGCCACGCCCTCGGCGCATCCGACGACTGGCGCGCCACCGAAGGTGATGGTTCCCGAGGTCGGCTTGATGAGGCCCGCGATCGAGCGCAGGAGCGTCGACTTGCCGGAGCCCGAGCGCCCGAGAAGCCCGACGATCTCTCCTTCTCGCAAGGTCATCTCGACGCCGTCGAGAACGACGAGATCGGGCGTGGAACCCTTGTGGTAGAGATGGCGCAGACCCTTCACCTCGATCAGGGGCGCGCGCGCGGATGTCTGCGCGGTCATGAGCATGGGGACCTCGTATGAACGCAGCGGTGGGAAGCGCAAGCCTCTTCGGCGTGCCTCGAAGAGGCCCGATCAGTCAAGGCGCGTGCGCTCGGCTGCGAAGGCATAGAGCCGGCGCCAAACGAGCCGGTTGAACACGATCACGAAGATCGACATCGCCGTGATGCCGAGCACGACGCGCGGATAATCGCCATCCGTGGTCGCTTGCGCAATGTAGGCGCCGATGCCCTTGGCTTTCAGCGTCGTGTCGCCCCATTTGACGATCTCGGCGACGATGCTGGCGTTCCAGGCGCCGCCCGATGCCGTCAACGCGCCCGTCACGTAGTAGGGGAAGATACCCGGCAGGATGACGCGGCGCCACCAGTGCCAGGAGCGCAAGCCCAGAACGGCCGCGGCCTCCTTGAGGTCGTTGGGGAAGACGCTCGCGCCGGCGATCACGTTGAAGAGGATGTACCATTGGGCGCCGAGCATGATGAGGAAGGTCAGCCAGACATTGGGGTCGAGGTCGAAATGCACGATCCCGATCACGGCAATGGGGTAGAGAACATTTGCCGGAAAAGCAGCAAGGAATTGGGCCAAGGGCTGAATTCGCTCCGTCCACGCCGGCCGTAATCCGACCCAGACGCCGATCGGCACCCAGATGAGCGTCGAAAGCACGATGAGCGAGATCACCCGTAAAAGCGTGATGCTCGCAAGCCCCATGGCGGACGCGGCATCATCGAAGGTGAGAGATTTGCTCACATAATCGTAAATCGTCCAAAACCCCCAGGCGGCGGCGGAGAGTACGATCGCGACCCAGACGAGATCGAGCGCCTTGGCAAAACCGGCCGAGAAAGGTTGTCTCTTGGTTTTCGAAGGCGATCTTTGCGCAAGCTCTGGAAACCGCGCCATCGCAAAGGCGCCAAGCGCGGCGCCGATCGGCGCGGTGATCGCCTGGACGAGCCTCGTGCGGCGCGCGAGGTCGTACACCCAGGATTTCGGTCGGGCTTGGCTCGCCGTGGTCTCGACGCGAAATTTGTCCGCCCAGGCGACGATCGGGCGAAAGATGAATTGGTCGTAGAGGAGAATGACGATCGCCATTGCCACGACCGCGTAGAGCACGGCCCTCACATCGGCCTGATCGATGGCGAGCGAGAGATAGGCGCCGATCCCGGGGAGCTTGATCGTGGTGTCGCCGACCGAGATCGCTTCGGACGCGACGATGAAGAACCAAGCGCCCGACATCGAGAGCATCGTGTTCCAAACGAGACCCGGCGTGGCGAAAGGCACTTCCAGGCGCCAAAAGCGTTGCCACCCCGACATGTGGAAGGAGGAGGTCACATCCTCGAGGTCGCGCGGCACGGATCGCAATGATTGGTAGAAGCTGAAGGCCATGTTCCAGGCTTGCGCGGTAAAGATCGCGAAGATTACGGCGAGCTCGGCCCCGAGCTGGCTCGATGGAAAGAGCCCGAGAAAAAAAGTCACCGTGAAGGTGAGGAAGCCGAGAACCGGGATCGATTGCAGAATGTCGAGTGTCGGAATGATCACGATCTCGGCCTTGCGGCTTTTCGCGGCGAGCGTGGCGAAGACGAAGGTGAAGATCAAGGAGGCGATCACCCCCGCAAACATGCGCAAGGTTGTGCGCAGCGCATAGGCTGGAAGATTTGCCGGCTCGAGCGAGATCGGGAACGTGTCGAGCCTTGCCATGGGCGCCGTCATCTGGCGCCCCCCAGCTACGACGAGCACGAGTGCGGCGAGCACGAGAGCGATCGCCGCAAGATCGTATTGATTGGGAAAGAAGCCCCCACGTTCGACGGCTCCGGTCGCGCGATACTCGGATAATCCTGCGGCCTTGGAGAACAATCTCATCGTGGATGCCCATGCGCTGGCCGCGCGCGACCGTTCAGATTTGCGCTGAACCAAAGCTCCAGCAATTGCAAGCACTCCGGGGACAGGCCTCGACCGACGCGACGCGTCAGAAAGCCGCAGCAGGCGAACGACCTTTTAGCCTGCATGCGTGTCGCGGAAATGACGAGGGCGACCTCCTTGAGGTGAAGGTCGCGCAATACGCGGCGAGAAGGGCTGCGCGACGAAAGCGCAAGAAGACAACAGGGGCTCGGCCGGGAGTGGCTGCTCTTGGGTCGCGCCACCGCGCGTTACCATTCAAGCCCCACGTTGCCTGAACTGGCGTGGAAGATGGGCTCGCCTCCGCCGGGGCCCTCATCCGGCTCGAAGCTCGCCGGGTGACTGCGTGGAGGGAGCGGAGGCGGGGACCTTGAATGCGAATATCGTAAGATATATATCTTAAAACATATCGAAGGAGGCATATGATGTATCATCGCTACTTCCAGGAGTGGGTCCGGCAGGGCGAATGCGGATTTGGTCCGCGACGATTCGGAGCGCATGGACGTTTCGCAGGCGGTTTTGCCGATGAAGGTGAGATGGGCGGGCGCGGTTTCCGAACGGGCCGCAAACTTTCCGGAAGCGATCTCCAGCTGGTCATCCTCGCCCTTGTGGCGGAGAAGCCGCGGCACGGCTACGAAATCATCAAGGAGCTCGAGGAGAGATCGAGCGGCTTTTATGCGCCAAGCCCGGGTGTCGTTTATCCGGCGCTCACGTACCTCGAGGAGATCGGCTACGCGTCCGTCGCGTCGGATGCCTCGCGCAAGCTTTACAGCCCGACCGAGGCCGGCCTTGCATTCTTGAAAGAACGCAAGGATGTCGCCGAGGCCATCCTCTCGCAAATCGAGCGTGTCGGACAAAAGATGGAGCGCGTGCGCCGCGTTTTTGCGCGCGAGGATTGGCGTTCGCCTGAGATGATGGCAGCGCGGCGCCTTCTGCGTTCGGCGCTCGACGACAAACGCGACGCTTCACTCGAGGAACAGCGCCGCATGGCCGAGATCCTGGCGCGTGCCGCAAGAGAGATCAGCGGCAATTGAGGAGATCGGCGCGACCTCTTCGGTTGCGGTCGCGCTATCGGATCATCCGCGTCCCTGCTATTTGCCTCCCGCTTGGGCGACTCGGATCGCTCATTGAGGTGCGCCGTGGCCCAAGGGGAGAACAGGATGCGGTCGAAGGCTCTCGTCGCGCTTGGATGCGCGGCAGCACTCATGGCGGCGGATGTTTTCTCCGGCGATGCTCCCGGTTCGGCGAAGGCCGCCGAGGCGCCGGTAAAGATCGGCGTGCTGACGGATCTTTCCGGCTTCGCCGCCGATTCGGGAGGGGCCGGAGTGGTGGCGGCGGTGAAACTCGCGGTGAAGGACGCGGGCGGCACGCTTCTCGGGCAGCCCATCGAAATCGTGCAAGCGGACACGTTGAACAAGCCCGACAGCGCGGCTCAGACGGCGCGACGCTGGTTCGAGACGGAGGGGGTGGACGCAATCGTCGGTCTACCCGTGACGCCGGTCGCACTCGCCGTGCAGAATGTGGCGCGTTCGGAAAAAAAGATCTTGCTGATCAACGAGGGCGCCTCGACCGAGCTCACGGGCAGGCAGTGCTCGCCCTACACGGTGCATTTCGCCGATGACACCAACGCGCTCGCCGCCGGCACGGCGCGCGCCCTCATGCAGGAGGGGCGCAAGGACTGGTTTTTTCTCACGGCCGATTTCGCCTTCGGCCACACGATGGAGGACGCGGCCAGCAAGGTGGTGACCGAGATGGGCGGGCGCGTGGTCGGGCATGCGCTGCACCCGTTGAACGCGACCGATTACGCCTCCCCCTTGCTGCAGGCGCAGCAATCGGAGGCCAATGTGATCGCTTTGGCCAATTCGGCCGGAGATACCATCAACTCGATCAAGCAAGCGGCGGAATTCGGCGTGGGGCGAGATGGTCGCCAGAAGCTCGCGGGCCTTCTCTTGTTCATCAGCGATGTGCATTCGCTGGGCCTGCCGGTGGCGCAAGGCCTCTTCGTCACAACCGGCTTTTATTGGGATGAGAACGATGCGACGCGGACATTCGCCAAGCGCTTCGCGATGGAGTTCGGCGGGCGCATGCCGACCAAGGCGCAAGCCAATGCCTATGCCGAGGTGAGGCACTACCTGGCGGCAATCGCGACCGCTGGCACCAAGGCACCTGAGCTTGCGATGGAAGCGATGCGCAGGATGCCGATCGACTATTTCGGCCAAACCGCGAGGCTTCGCGAGGATGGGCGAGTTCTCTACGACGTCGCGCTTTATCAGGTGAAGAGCCGAGCCGAGAGCAAGGCCGCCTGGGACTACTACAAAAAAGTCCGCCCCATTGCGTCCAAGGACGCATTCCTGCCCGCCGATCCGCAAGCCTGCGCCTTCCTCAAGAAGTGACGAGAGGGGTCGCCTCAGCTGTTGGGCGGCTGGCCTTTGCTGTGAACGGCACAAAAAGAAAAGCAGAGCCGCAGCTCTGCTTTTGAGGGCTTTTTGTTCGCCGATTCCGTCTGCCGCAAAGCGGTCGAGGCCAGCGTTCCTCCCAAGACTTGGGCCACTGGCCTGCTGAACGCATAGCCAGTCTGCACAAATGCATAGCATCGCCTCCGCGGCTTGTCACGCTGGAGATGTGGTGTTTTGCGAAATTTTTTTTGCAATTTTTGCAATCGCGAAATCACGATTTCGCGCGTTGGATCGAAAGCGTATCGGTTCCCTTTCACGCGCTCCGCAGAAAGGAACGGCTTGTGTTTGAAACCCGCTTGGGGTTTGTGATTTTGCGGCTCGCGGCTCGATTCTCCAGCAGGCACCAGGCCACTATGCATCTTTCCCGTTACTTTCTGCCGATCTTGCGTGAAACGCCCAAGGATGCCGAGATCGTCTCGCACAGGCTGATGCTGCGCGCCGGCATGGTGCGCCAGGAGAGCGCCGGCATCTATGCATGGTTACCGTTCGGCCACCGCGCGCTCGCCAAGATCACGGCTGTCGTCAGGCAGGAGCAGGATCGCTCCGGCGCCCTCGAATTGCTGATGCCCACCATCCAATCGGCCGAGCTATGGCGCGAAAGCGGGCGTTACGACGCTTACGGCAAGGAGATGCTCCGGATCAGCGATCGCCACGAACGAGAGATGCTCTTCGGCCCGACGAACGAGGAAATGATCACGGAAATTTTCCGCGCCTCCGTCCGCTCGTATAAGCACCTGCCGCTCAACCTCTACCACATCCAATGGAAGTTTCGCGACGAGGTCAGGCCACGCTTCGGCACGATGCGCTCGCGAGAATTCCTGATGAAGGACGCCTACTCTTTCGACCTTGACCAGGAAGGCGCGCGGCATTCCTACAACAAGATGTTCGTCGCTTATCTGCGGACCTTCGAGCGCCTCGGCCTCAAATCCATTCCCATGCGGGCCGAATCCGGCCCGATAGGCGGAGACATGAGCCATGAGTTCATCATCCTCGCCTCGACCGGAGAGAGCGAGGTCTATTGCCACAGGGACTATCTGGACTTTCCCGTTCCTGGACCCGGCACGAATTTCGACGATGCCAACGCCCTCGAGAATATTGTTTCGAAGTGGACCTCGCTCTATGCGGCGACCTCGGAAAAGCATGATCGCGACGCATTCGCGGCGGTGCCCAAGGACAAGCAGGTGACGGCGCGCGGCATCGAGGTCGGCCACATCTTTTATTTCGGCACGAAATATTCCGAGCCCATGAAGGCCGTCGTGGCGGGGCCGGACGGAACCGAGCGGCCCGTGCACATGGGCTCTTACGGCATCGGGCCTTCGCGCCTGGTCGCGGCAGTGATCGAGGCCTCTCACGATGAGGCCGGCATCATCTGGCCCGAAGCGGTCGCGCCCTTCGACGCGTCCATCTTAAATTTGCGGCCGGGCGACAGCGCCTGCGACGTGGCTTGCGAAGAGATCGAGCGCGCGCTTGTGGCGAAAGGCAAGGAGCCTCTCGTCGACGACACCGAAGAGCGGCCCGGCGCGAAATTCGCCACCGCCGATCTGATCGGTCTGCCATGGCAGGTCATCGTGGGGCCGAAAGGCCTGGGCCAGGGGCAGGTCGAGATGAAACGGCGCGCGACGGGCGAGCGTTCCTCGGTCTCGATGGAGGACGCCCTACGGATGCTTGTCGGTGCATGAGCGGGTCAGGCTTGAGACGCCGAGGCGCCCGCCTCGCGACGCGCGATTCGAGGTGCGGCGCAAGGGAGCAGTGAGACGCGCATGGCCGCCGAAGCCGTAAGCTCTCCACGCGCGTTTTCGGCGATCGAGCGCATGCTGGCGTTTCGCTATCTGCGTCCGCATGGCGAGGACGGCGTCATCTCGGTCATCGCCATTTTTTCTTTCTTGGGCGTGATGCTCGGCGTCGCGACGTTGATCGTGGTGATGTCGGTGATGAACGGCTTCCGCAAGGAGCTCTACTCGAAGCTTCTTGGTCTCAATGGCCATGTTTTAATACAGCCGATCGAATACCCGCTCACCGATTACAAGGACGTAGTTGAACGCATCTTGAAGGTGCCGGGCGTGGTCTCGGCCAAGGGCTTCATCGAAGGCCAGGCGCTTGCCTCATCGCCTGTTGGCAATTCGGGCGTATTGGTGCGCGGCATGGCAGGCTCCGACCTCGCGAAGGTGCCAGGTGTCGCAGATAATATTCGCGGGGGTGGCCTCGAGGATTTCGACGAGGGGGCAAATGCTGTGATCGGCACGCGGCTTGCGGTGCAGCTCGGTCTGAACGTCGGGGACAAGATCACGCTCATCCAGCCGCGCGGCTCGGCAACGCCGATGGGGGTCGTGCCGCGCCTGAAGGCCTTCACCATCGTCGCCGAATTTGAGATCGGCATGTCTTTGCTCGATTCCTCGTCGGTCTTCATCCCCTTCGAGCAGGCCGACAGCTTCTTCGACAAGCATGGCGAGGCGAGCGTCATCGAAATCTACATCGACGATCCCGGTCGCGTCGACGAGATGCGACCGCTCATCGAGAAGGCGGCCGGCAGGCCCGTCCTGCTCACCGATTGGCGGCAGACGAACCGAACCTTTTTCAGCGCGCTCGAGGTCGAACGCAACGTCATGTTCCTGATCTTGATGTTGATCGTTCTCGTAGCCGCGCTCAACATCATCTCGGGCATGATCATGTTGGTGAAGGACAAGGGCTCGGCCATCGCGATCTTGCGGACGATGGGCGCGACGCAAGGCACGATCCTGCGCGTCTTCCTCGTCACGGGCGGCGCGATCGGCGTCGTGGGCACGCTCGCCGGCTTCGTTCTCGGGCTCGTGCTCACCTTGAATGTCGAGACGATCCGTCAATTCCTCTCGCGCCTCACGAGCACCAATCTGTTTCCGCCCGAGCTCTATTTCCTCTCGCAATTGCCCGCCGAGCTCGATTGGCGCGAGGTCGCGACCATCACCGTGACCGCGCTCGCACTTTCCGTGCTTGCCACGCTCT
This sequence comes from Hyphomicrobiales bacterium, assembly GCA_019247605.1. Classification (GTDB taxonomy): domain Bacteria; phylum Pseudomonadota; class Alphaproteobacteria; order Rhizobiales; family Beijerinckiaceae; genus GAS188. The sequence goes on along the minus strand of JAFBAS010000012.1, from coordinate 24,637 downwards.
ACCCTGCCTGGAAGGCCGCCGCGCTCGATCCCGTGGAACAATTGCGCCGTGGCTGAGGCAGCCGAGGGAGCGCCACTCGCGCTTGTCGGGGTCGAGCGGCATTATCGCCAAGGCGATGCGAAGCTTCACATCCTCACCGGTGCCGATCTCGTGCTCGCGCCTGGTGAGATGGTCGCGCTCGTCGCCCCGTCCGGCGCCGGCAAATCCACGCTTTTGCACATCGCGGGACTGCTCGAGCGGCCGGACGGCGGCGACGTGATCGTCGACAATCTCTCTTCCGCCGCGCTTGACGATACCGCGCGCACTCGCCTTCGCCGAGAGGCGATCGGCTTCGTCTACCAATTCCATCATCTTTTGGGCGAATTTTCCGCGCTCGAGAACGTCATGCTTCCGCAGATGATCAAGGGGTTGCCGCGTCGCGAGGCCCGCGTCCGAGCCTCCGAGCTTTTGCGCGTGCTCGGGCTGAAGGAGCGCGAGGGGCATCGCCCGGCCGCTCTCTCGGGCGGTGAGCAGCAGCGCGTCGCGATCGCGCGCGCCATCGCCAACGCGCCGCGCGTGCTGCTTGCCGACGAGCCGACCGGCAATCTCGACCCGCCCACCGCCGAGCGCGTCTTCGCCATGCTGGGCGCGATCGTGCGCGCGACAGGCCTCGCGGCGCTCGTGGCGACGCACAATACCGATCTCGCCGCCCGCATGGATCGACGTGTGACGCTCCAAGACGGCAAGATCGTCGAATGCGGGTAAATTTAAGATCGGCCCCCAAAGGCAGCGCTCGTTAGGCTTGCGTTGACGGATCGTCAAGGGATATCTATCGTATGGTAGATATCATTGCCGTAGATATCATTGCCGAGGCGCGCATATGAGCACGACCGCCAAACTATTCACGCACGGGCGCAGTCAAGCCGTGCGCTTGCCCAAGGAATATCGCTTCGAGGGGCGGGAAGTGCGGATCACCAAGGTTGGAGATCGCGTCATCCTGGAGCCGCTCGCGCCCCTCGCCCCGATGCCCTGGGAAGACATCGATGGGCTTGGCGATACGCCTTTCATGCCTCAGGGCCGCGAGCAGCCTCAGATGCCTGATGACCGGCCGAGCTTCAAACGGTGATCCATCTCGACACCAATGTCGCGATTGCGCTCATCAATGGTGATCGGCCGAGAATACGAGCACAGTTTAATATGACGCGGCTGGCGGGAATTCCGCTTGGCCTTTCGATGATCGTCTATCACGAACTCATGTATGGCGCGGCATGCAGTGAGCGCCGTGCGGAAAACGAGAACAAGATCGCGTTATTCGTGGCGGCAGGCGGACTCGAACTCATTTCATTCGAGCAGGCGGATGGACGAGCAGCGGCGGATATTCGCGCGTATCTGCGTCGACAGGCAACGCCGATCGGTCCTTACGATGCGCTCATCGCAGCGCAGGCACGTCGCGCGGACGCCTCGTTGGTCACGGCCAATCGTAAGGAGTTCGAGCGCGTTCCAGGTCTAATCGTCATGGATTGGGCAACCTAAGTCTCACTCTTGCTCAGGCGTTACGGTCATGAGACGTGCGCCTTCGCTGACCTGCTCGCCTTCTCTCGCGAGGACCTCCGACACCACGCCGGCCATCGGCGCGGTGAGCGCGTGCTCCATCTTCATGGCCTCGACCACGGCGAGAAGCTGACCTTTCGCCACCTCGTCGCCCTTGCCAACGAGAAGCGCCACGAGCTTTCCGTGCATGGGGGATTTCACCTGCCCGCCCGCATCGCCATCGAGATGCTCGAGGTCGACATCGAGCGGATCGACGAGGGCGACGCTCGTCTGGCGCCCCTTGCAAATGACGAAGACTTTGCCCGAACCGCGAACCACAACGCCCGAGCCGTCGCCGAGCTCGGCAAGGCGCAGCGAGGCGTTCCATTCGGCGTCGGGCCAAGTCTCCTCTCTCTGCCCCGGTGCGAGAAGATGCGGGCCGTCATCGTCGAAGAATAGATCGATGTTCGTCTTGCCGGTCTCGGTCTCGACAGGCACCACGGTGTGCCGGCGTCCGGCGAGCTCGAAACCCTTTCGCGAGCCCCAAGGGTCGTAGAGCCATTCGTGAGAGCCGAGCCGTCCGCGCACGAGAAGCGACGGATTGGCTTTCTCGTAATCCATGCGCAAGAGCTGCGCCGCGCCCGCGGCGATCGCCTGCGGATCGGCGGGCTGGGGCGTGGCGCCGAGAGTTTCGAGGTTGCGTTCGATGAAGCCGGTGTCGACCGCGCCTTCGCGAAACTCCTCCGCGTCCACGAGCGCCTTGAGAAAGGCGACGTTGCATTTCGGTCCGGCGACGATGGTCGAGGCGAGCGCGGCGGAGAGCCGCTCGAGCGCCTGATCGCGCGAGCCGCCATGCGCGATGATCTTCGCGATCATCGGGTCGTAGAAGGGGGTGACCTCGCCACCTTCCGCCACACCTGAGTCGACCCGCACGCCTTCTCCGCTCGGCAGCTTGAGCGCCACGAGCCTGCCGGTCGAGGGAAGGAAACTCCTCTCCGGGTCTTCGGCGTAAAGTCGCGCCTCGACGGCGTGGCCGTCGACGAGGAGATCCTCCTGGTCCAAGGCCAGCGCCTCGCCGCCCGCGACCCGCAGCTGCCACTCGACCAAATCGAGGCCCGTGATCGCCTCGGTCACGGGGTGCTCCACCTGCAAACGCGTGTTCATCTCCATGAAGTAGAAGCCGTCCGGGCGCAGTGCGCCCCGGCCGTCGGCGATGAACTCGACAGTGCCGGCGCCCACGTACCCCGCGGCGCGCGCCGCCTCGACGGCGGCGTCGCCCATGGCGCGTCGAACCTCGGGCGTCATGCCGGGCGCGGGCGCCTCCTCGATCACCTTCTGATGACGGCGCTGGAGCGAGCAGTCGCGCTCGAATAGGTGCAGCGCATGACCGTGGGCATCGGCGAAGACCTGCATCTCGATGTGTCGAGGGGAAGAGATGTATTTCTCGATCAGCACGCGCGGATCACCGAAGGCGCTCGTCGCCTCGCGCTGCGCCGAGGCGAGCGCGGCGTCGAAATCCTGTTGGCGGTCGACGCGGCGCATCCCCTTGCCGCCCCCGCCGGCGATGGCCTTGATCAAGACCGGATAGCCCGTCTCATAAGCCTTCTGGCGCAGGAAGTCCGGCTCCTGGCGGGCGCCGTGATATCCAGGAACGACAGGCACGCCTGCTTTTTCGACGAGCGCCTTGGCCGCGTCCTTGAGCCCCATGGCGCGGATCGCCGACGCCGGCGGACCGATGAAGATGATCCCGGCCTGCGCACAGGCCTCGGCGAATTCGGCGTTCTCGGAAAGGAAGCCGTAGCCGGGATGAATGGCGGCGGCTTGAGAGGCAAGCGCTACCTCGATGATCTTGTCGGCGCGCAGATAGCTCTCGACTGCCGCCGGCGGTCCGATGAGATGGGCCTCGTCCGCAAGATGGACATGAGGCGCTCCGGCATCCGCCGCCGAATAGACCGCGATGGTTCGAAGCCCGATTCGCTTCGCCGTGCGGATCACGCGGCAGGCGATCTCGCCTCGATTGGCGATGAGGACGGAAGAGAACATGGGCTTATCCTTCGGGCATGCGCGTGCGCCAAAGCTACCGCGCAGGGAAGATGAAGCTCAAGGGGCGAGCCGGGGCGGCCGCAGGCAGAGAGCGGGCGAAAATGAGGAGCGTTCCTCCCCCATGAAGGCAGCCTCGCCAGGTGCGCGAAGGCAACCCGCGCTCACATCCTGAAGACTCCGAACTTTGTCTCTTCAATGGGCGCGTTGAGGCAGGCGGAGAGCGCAAGGGAAAGCACGGTGCGCGTCTCGGAAGGCAGGATGATGCCGTCGTCCCAGAGGCGCGCGGTGGCGTAGTAGGGCGAGCCTTCCTCTTCGTAGCGGGCACGGATCGGAACCTTGAACTCGGTCTCTTCCTCGACGCTCCATTTCTTACCTTCTGCTTCGATATTGTCGCGGCGCACCGTCGCGAGCACGCTCGCTGCCTGCTCACCGCCCATCACCGAGATGCGCGCGTTCGGCCACATGAAGAGGAAGCGCGGCTGATAGGCGCGCCCACACATGCCGTAGTTTCCGGCACCATAAGAACCCCCGACGATCAAGGTGAGCTTCGGCACACGCGCCGTGGCGACGGCGGTGACGAGCTTCGCGCCATCCTTCGCGATGCCGCCAGCCTCATATTCGCGTCCCACCATGAAGCCTGAGATGTTCTGGAGGAAGAGGAGGGGAATGCGTCTTTGGCAACAAAGCTCGATGAAATGCGCGCCCTTCAGCGCGCTTTCGGAAAAAAGGATGCCGGCATTGGCGAGGATGCCGACCGGCATGCCGTTGAGCCTGGCGAAGCCAGTCACCAGGGTTTGTCCATAGAGCGCCTTGAACTCGTCGAACTCCGACCCGTCCACGAGGCGCGCGATGATCTCGCGCGGGTCATATTGCTTCTTGAGGTCGGTGGGTACGATCGCCTCGAGCTCGGTCGGCGGGTGCAAGGGCTCGCGCGGCTCCGTGAGGGCCAAGTCGACCTTCTTTTGCGTGTTGAGATTGGCGACGCTGCGCCGGCAGATCGCGAGCGCATGGGCATCATCGACGGCGTAGTGGTCGGCGACACCGGATCGGCGGGCGTGCACATCGGCGCCGCCGAGTTCTTCGGCCGTCACCACCTCGCCGGTCGCTGCCTTCACCAGAGGGGGGCCCGCGAGGAAGATCGTGCCTTGCTTGCGCACGATGATGGTTTCGTCGGACATCGCCGGCACATAGGCGCCGCCCGCAGTGCAAGAGCCCATCACCACCGCGATTTGCGGAATGCCGAGCGCCGACAAGTTGGCCTGGTTGAAGAAGATGCGCCCGAAATGCTCGCGATCCGGGAAGACCTCCGTCTGATGCGGCAGGTTCGCACCCCCTGAATCCACAAGGTAGACGCAAGGGAGGCGGTTCTCGCGCGCGATCTCCTGGGCTCGCAGATGCTTCTTGACCGTGAGCGGAAAATACGTGCCGCCCTTGATCGTCGAATCGTTGCAGACGACCATCACCTCGCGACGCTCGACTCGCCCGATGCCGCAAATGATCCCGGCAGCGTGGATGTCGTCGCCGTACATCCCGTTCGCCGCGAGAAGACCAATCTCGAGAAAGGGGGAGCCCGGATCGAGAAGCTGCATCACGCGCTGGCGCGGCAGCAGCTTGCCACGCGATTTGTGCCGCTCGCGCGCGCGCGCAGGGCCGCCTTCCGCAGCTGCGGAGCGCCGTGCCCGAAGCTCGGCTACGAGCTTCGTCCATTCGGCGGCGTTCTCGGCAAGAGCGGGAGATTTCGCCTCGAGCTTCGGTTTGAGGATGCTCACAGCTTCCGCTCTTTCGTCGCTGGAGGAGAATCAATCCGGGACCAAGACCGCGCGCTCTTCAAGCCTCGAGGCCCATCGTCTCACTCATGGCGCTCCATCGCCGAGTCGAGCTTCGTATCGCGCATGGTGGTGTAGATCACGAGCGAAAAGAGGATGCACGCTGTGAGATACCAGTAAAACCAGGTCTCGTGGCCCATGGTCTTGAACTGGAGCGCGATCACCGGGGCCGTTCCGCCGAAGATCGAGACCGTGAGCGAATAGGGTAGGCCGACGCCCGTGGCGCGAATGCGCGTCGGGAAGAGCTCGGCCTTCACGATGGCGTTGATCGAGGTGTAGCCCGCAACGATGATCCAGGCAAAAGAGATGAGGCACCAGGCCGCGGCCGCACTCTTCGTCGCCTGTATGCCGGAGAGCAAGGCATAGGTGAAGATGACACCGCAAACGCCGAACCAAGTGAGCACCGGGCGCCGCCCGATATGGTCGGAGACGAAGCCGTAGATCGGCTGGAGAAGCATCGCGAAGATGAGCGAGCCGGCGACGACGATTGTCGTCGTGTCCGCGTCGAGCCCAACGGAAAGCTTGAGGAAGGTCTGCATGTAGACCGTGAAGGTATAGAAGGCGCAGGTGCCGCCGAGCGTGAGTCCGATGACGAGGAGCACCTCGCGCGGATGCGCGAAGAGCGCCTTCAAGGAATTCGTCGCAGGCGTCCTTTTCCTGGCCTCCTCGAAAGCATCCGTCTCCTGAAGCTCGGATCGCATGATCGCCGCGACGACCGCGAGAAGCGCGCCGATGACGAAGGGGATGCGCCAGCCCCAATCCTTGATCTCGGCTTCGGTGAGGAAAAGCTTCTGCAAAACGAGAAGCACGAGAATCGCCGCGAGCTGCCCGCCGATGAGCGTCACATATTGGAAGCTTGAATAGAAGCCGCGCCGCTTGGGGTCGGCGACCTCGCTGAGATAAGTGGCGCTCGTACCGTATTCGCCCCCGAGGCTCAGGCCCTGGACGATGCGCGCGAACCCGAGAAGCAGCGGCGCGGCGGCGCCGATCGAGGCATAGGTCGGCAACACAGCGATCATCAGAGAGCCCAAGCACATGAGAAGCACCGATGCCATGAGTGCGCCTCGTCTCCCATGGCGATCGGCGAGGAAGCCGAACAGCCAGCCACCGAGCGGGCGCACGACGAAGCCCGCCCAAAAGAAGAAGGCCGCATCGCGTTGCTGGATCACCGGGTCGGAGCCGGGAAAGAAGGCCGGAGCGAAATAGAGCTGGAAGGCGGCGTAAACGTAGAAATCGTACCATTCGACGAGATTGCCGATCGAGCCGATGAAAATCGCCTTCACTCGGCGCCGCATGTCCGCGTAGTCGATCGACTCCGATGCGGGCTTGATCACCGCACCGCTCACGATATGCGTCATTGCCCCGGCCCTCCCTGGCCTTTCTTGTCGTTGCGAAGAGAGGTTAGGGCATGCCGGCTCACCCATCAATGCGTCTACCCGAGACGTTCTTTGGCCGCGACCCAAAGGGCCTCGAGTTCATCGAGGCTCATCATCTTCATGTCGCGCTGAAGAGCGGCGGCATCGGCTTCCATGGCGCGAAACCTGCGCTCGAATTTGGCATTCGCGCCGCGAGCCGCCGCCTCTGGGTCCACGCCAACACGGCGGGCGAGATTGGCGAGCGTGAACAGGAGATCGCCCACCTCGTCCTTGACGGCAGCCTCGCTCTCAGCCTCGAGCGCCGCCTCGCATTCGGCGATCTCTTCGCGCAGCTTTGCAAGGATCGGCTGCGGAGTCTTCCAATCGAAACCCACACGCGCGGCGCGCGATTGCAGCTTTTCGGCGCGGGTGAGGGCGGGCATGGCGAGGGGCACGCCGTCGAGGATGCTCTCGGGAGGGTTTTCCTGCTTCGCCGCCTTCTCTTCTCGCTTGATGCGTTCCCAGGCGGCATTGACCTCTTCGAGATCGGCGCCCCGCGTCGTCCCGAACACGTGAGGGTGGCGGCGGATGAGCTTTTCCGTGATCGCGTGCACGACGTCACCGAAGTCGAACAACCCCGCCTCTTCGCCCATTTGCGCATGGAATACGACTTGAAGCAGGAGATCGCCGAGCTCCTCGCGCAATTCCCGCATGTCGCCACGCGTAATGGCGTCGGCAACCTCGTAAGCTTCCTCGATCGTATAGGGTGCGATCGAGGCGAAGCTCTGCGCGACATCCCACGGACAGCCGCTTTGCCTGTCGCGCAGCGCCGCCATGATCGCGAGCAACATCTCGATACGGCGAGAAGGGCCGTGGAGCAGGACCTTCCCCTCATCGCCATCAAGCTCGGGATTTGTCGAATCGGGGCTCTTTGCGCCCTCGTGATGCATGTGGAATTTCCTCTCGTCTGCGACCGTACCCTGGTCCTCGGACTTCCGTCGTCCAGCCCCGATCCATGGCGGCCTAAACCGCGCGCGAGCCGCGCTCAAGGCCAGAAGCTCGCGCGATGAGCTTTTCCGGGCATTCTTCGGCGCCAAGCTCCATGCCTTGCCAGCGCATCTCGTCTTTGGCACAAGCCGGCCTCGAAACATCGAGGATGGCGCGACATGCAAATCGGGAAGGAAGAGCCGCGCTCGTCTTCGAAGAAATCGCGCATCCTGATCAAGCTGTCCGGGGAGGCCTTGGCGGGGGAGGGGTTGTTCGGCCTCGATCCACCGACGGTCGCACGCATCGCGCGCGATCTTGGCGCCGTGCATGCTGAAGGCCACCAAGTGGCGGTGGTCGTCGGCGGGGGCAACTTCTTTCGAGGTGTCAAAGGGCTCGAGCAGGGGATCGATCGGGCCCGCGGCGATTCCATCGGAATGCTGGCCACCCTCATGAATGCGCTTGCGCTCGAAGGCGCGCTCGAATCCTTTGGCTTCCCCGCGAGAACCCAATCGGCGGTACCCGCGCCTTCGATCTGCGAATCTTATTCGCGCCAACAGGCGAGCGACCACCTCGCTCGGGGGCGCATCGTCGTGCTCGGCGGCGGCACGGGCAACCCTTATTTCACCACGGACACGGCGGCGGTGCTGCGCGCCGCCGAACTCTCCTGTGACCTCGTGGTCAAGGCGACACAGGTCGACGGAGTGTATTCGGCAGATCCGAGGACCGATCCGAAAGCGACTCGTTTCGAGGAACTCAGTCATGCGGAGGCGATCTCGCGAGACCTCAAGATCATGGACACGGCCGCTTTCGCCCTTGCTCGCGAGGCGCGGTTGTCGATAATCGTGGCCGCGCTTTCGGGCGAGCACGCCATCGCCGACGCGCTGCGCGGGCGGCGCCCCTCGACGCGGGTGACGCCGTGAAGAGCAAGGACCGCCGCCGAGACAGCGCTGAACTCGGCCGACGCAAGCGCTGAAAGGACAGGACGCCATGCCGACCCCACCTCTCGACATTGCCGAACTGAAACGGCGCATGCAGGGCGCGACGCAATCCTTCCGCCATGAACTCGGCGGGCTGCGCACCGGACGCGCCTCGGCGAGCCTGATCGAGCCGGTGAGCGTGGAAGCTTACGGCTCCCATATGCCGATCAATCAGGTGGCGACGATCAGCGTGCCCGAGCCGCGCATGCTCTCGGTTCAGGTCTGGGACAAGTCGATGGTCGCGGCGGTCGACAAGGCGATCCGCAGCGCCAATCTCGGATTGAGCCCCACCGTCGAGGGCCAGGTTCTGCGCATCCGTATCCCCGAGCTCAACGAACAGAGGCGCAAGGAGATGGTGAAGATCGCCCACAAATACGCCGAGGAGGCGCGCGTCGCCGTGCGCCATGTGCGTCATGAGGGAATGGATCAGATCAAGAAGCTCGAGAAGGAAAAGGCGATCGCCGAGGACGATGTGGCGCGCCAGCGCGATCAGGTGCAGAAGGCGACGGACCAGGTGGTCGCCGAGATCGATGCTGTTCTCGCCGCGAAGGAAAAGGAAATCATGCAGGTTTGAGTTGTCGATCGCCGACCACCTTGTTCGCGGGTCCAACCGTCGATGTCGAAGCTTCACGCGGGAGTTCAGCATGCGCGGTTGCGAGTTTTGCGATTGCGCCGCGGATCGAATCCAAACGGGCCGACCCATCCGTTGGAGAATTCGAGCATCGATTTTTGCAGGAATGGGGTCACGCCTTTCCCCTAAAACGGGAACCATTTGTCCGGCCGGACCGGTAGCGCAAACTCCACGTGCACCATCGTCGTTGAAGGTTTTGCAGTGAAGAGGGATCGAACTGCCATGCAAGAGGCCGGCGCGCACGAGGAATGTTCGGACGCGCCTCGCCACGTTGCGATCATCATGGATGGCAATGGACGCTGGGCCGCGAAACGTGGCCTTCCTCGTCTCGAGGGTCATCGGCGCGGCGTCGAAGCCCTGCGGCGCACGGTGCGCGCCGCTATCGAGCTCGAAATCCGCTATCTGACGATCTACAGCTTCTCCTCGGAGAATTGGCGCCGGCCGGCGGCGGAAATCGGCGATCTCTTCGGCTTGCTGCGGATATTCGTCCGACGCGATCTTGCCGATCTGCATGCGCGCGCCGTGAAGGTTCGCTTCATCGGATCGCGCCAGGGACTACCCGCGGACATCGCGGACCTTCTCGGCGAAGCGGAGAATTTGACCTGCGCGAACGAGGGCCTCACCCTCGTGGTCGCGTTCAATTATGGGGCGCGCCAGGAAATTCTTGCCGCCGCGCGGGCCATCGCGCAGGCGGCGCGGCGCGGCGATCTGGAACCTGGTTTGCTCGATGAACAAGGATTTGCCGCCTTTCTCGATACCGCCGGCATTCCCGATCCCGACCTCCTCATACGCACTTCCGGCGAGCAGCGGCTGTCGAATTTCCTGTTGTGGCAGTCGGCTTACGCCGAACTCGTTTTCATGCCGGTGCTGTGGCCGGATTTCGATGGCGCCGCTCTCGCGTCCGCGATCAACGAGTTCAGGAGCCGGGATCGACGCTTCGGCGGACTCGCTTCGCGAGCTCCCTCGCTGAAGGAACGCGCTTGAAGGACGAGAGCGGATCCCTCCTCGCGCGGCTTGCACAAAATGAACTGGCTTCGCGCGTGGGCTCGGCGGTCGGCCTTGGCGCGTTGGCGATCGGCGCGACGCTGATCGATGGCGTGGCCTTCATCCTTTTCTGGGTCGCGGCCGCGGCTTTCTTCCTCGCCGAGTTCCTGGCCATGATCGGCTATGGTCGCTTGATAACGGCCACGGCGCTCGGTGCCATCGGGCTCACGGCTGCCGCCATCGGTGCGGTGCGCTCCTCACTCGGGTTGGGACTTGCCGCGCTCCTCATCGCCGCGCTCGTCATCGCGCTGCGAGCCGAAAAGAGGAGCACGGGGCTCATGGGCGCCGCCGGCCTCGCCTATGCGGCTTGCGTCGCGCTACCTGTCGTCGTCTTGCGCTCATTACCCGAGCATGGTCTTGCTTGGACGCTTTGGCTTTACGCCCTCGTCTGGACGACGGATATCGGCGCTTATTTCGCGGGTCGCGGCCTTGGCGGGCCGAAGCTTTGGCCAAGCGTAAGCCCCAAGAAGACTTGGTCCGGCTTTGTCGGCGGAACATTGGCGGGCGTCGGCGTCGCCATGCTCATCAATGCAGCAGGCGCCATCCCGCCGCATTCGCCCGCTTCCGTGCTGGGGCTCGCCCTTGTCGCGAGCTTTGCGGTTCAGGCTGGCGATCTCTTCGAATCCGCGCTCAAGCGGCACTATGGCGTGAAGGATTCAAGCCGCCTCATTCCCGGACATGGAGGCTTCATGGACAGGCTGGATGGATTTGCGTTCGCCTCGCTCGTTCTCGTCGCCGGGCTCGGCGTGTCGGCCTAAAGGATGAGTTTTAAACCGTTCTCGCCGTTCACCATGTTGTAAACCAAGCCTTTTGGCCAACTTGCAGCACATACAAGGTTGGGATCATCCTCAACGAGACATTAACGCGAGCCTGAGCCCTTGCACGCCCTCAAACGATCCGGCAGCGTTTGGGCGTGATCTTGCCACATTCGAGCGACAGCAAGGACGTAAGATGATCCTTCTCTCACTTGGGACCCTATTGATGCACATTCTGGTCGGTAACGTCCTACCTATGTTGCTCGTGCTCGGAATCGTGGTTTTCGTGCATGAACTTGGCCATTTCATCGTAGGCCGCCTGTGTGGAGTGGGAGTTTCGACCTTTTCCATGGGATTTGGCCCCGAGCTTTTCGGCTTCAACGATCGAAAAGGGACACGCTGGCGTGTCGCGGCCATGCCGCTCGGTGGCTACGTCAAATTCTACGGCGACCAGAATGCGGCCGGCATGCCCGACGATGCCGCGCTTGCGAAGATGTCGCCCGAAATGCGTCGCCAGAGCCTCCCGGCTCAGCCTGTCTGGGCGCGCGCGCTCATCGTCGCGGCGGGCCCGGTGGCAAATTTCATTCTCGCGATCGCGATCTTCTCGGCGACAGCGTATTTTTACGGCAGACAGACGCTGACCCCGCGGATCGAGCAGGTCGAGCCCGCGAGCCCCGCGGCAGCTGCCGGCTTTCTTCCAGGCGACCTCGTGCTGCAGATCGATGGCCAGCCGATCGCCGGCTTCTCCGACATCCAACAGATCGTGAGCACCCATCCGGGCACAACCTTGACCTTCGTGGTCGAGCGGCAGGGTCGGCAAGTCACGCTCACGGCCACACCGGTCCTCAGCGACGTGAAGACGCCCTTCGGCCGCCAGAACATCGGGCGCGTCGGCGTGGCGCCCTCGACCGACCCCAGCGACATTCACTACACCTACCCCACGCCGCTCGGAGCCATTGGGAGCGGAATTTCCGACACATATGGCTTCATCGAGAAGACGCTCGGCTATGTTGCCGGCATTCTCATGGGCCGCGAGTCCGCGTCCCAGCTCTCAGGACCGCTCGGGATAGGCCAGGCGGTCGGCGTCGTGGCAAGTTGGGGCCTCGTGCCGTTCTTCAATTTCATCGCCTGGATGTCGGTGTCGGTCGGTCTCATAAATTTGTTCCCCATTCCGCTTCTCGACGGAGGCCATCTCTTGTTCTTCGCTATCGAGGGCTCCCGCGGGCGCCCGCTGAGCGAAAGGACGCAGGAGATGGGGTTTCGCATGGGACTTGCGTTCGTTGTCGCCCTGATGCTCTTCGTCACGGTCAACGACATCTGGCGGATCACCTCCTGAGCCCATCGCCGGTGTGATGGCCTGGGCAATGCGCTCTATTCGTGCGCCCGGACGAGGGCGCAAATCCAAGTACAAACGAGGGGTAACAAGCGAGACCCTTTGGCGAATCGACATTTTCCCGCCAATTTTCGCCATTCCGATCGAGCGATGGGCCACTCCCGGCCTGATGGGCGGTGATCCAAGCGTCTCCAGGGCGTGGCCTTGCGGTCACGCCCCGGCGATAAATATCCCTTAACGCTGTGGAGCGATTGCGCTGGCTTGGAAACCCGATAGAAGGGCAGGGAAAAGAGATTCCCCCGGGGAGCGGGCGTGCTTCTTTGGCTAGAGCGGTGGCGGACGATGTTTGATTGGACTTCCCTTCGGCTTCCGGCGTTTCGGGTGGCCGCGGTTGCGATGGTCGTGGTGTTTGGGCTTTTGCCAGCCTTCGCTCAGCGGGTGATCGTTCGCGGCAACGGCAATGTCGATCCCGAGCAGGTCAAGGGCTATGTCACCCGTGATGGCAATCTGCTCGATCCTGCCGCCGCCAAGGCAGAGCTCGACAAGGCCGGTTTCTTCCCCGGGTCGACCGTTACGCGCCAGGGCTCGAACTTGGTCGTCACCATCAATGCCAAGACCCAGATTTCGCGCGTGGTGTTCGAGGGCAACAACAAGCTCAAGACCGATACGCTCGAAACCACCGTGCTGTCGAAGTCGCGCGGGCCGTTCAGCGAGGCCGTGGCGCAAGCCGACGTGCAGCGCGTGAAGGACCTCTATCGCCAGCAGGGCCGTGGCCATGCGGACGTGTCCATGCGGGTGGTCGATCTGCCGAACGGCAGGGTCGACGTGGTCTTCACGATCAAGGAAAACGAGAAGACAGGTGTCAAGGAGATCAAGTTCATCGGCAACAACGCCGTCTCGAACTGGCGCTTGAAGAACATCATGACGACGACCGAGTCGAACTGGCTCAGCTTCTTCAAGACCTCGGATATCTACGATCCCGATCGCGTGGCGGCCGATCTCGAGCAAATCCGCCGTTATTACCTCAAGAATGGCTACGCCGATTTTCGCGTGGTCTCGTCGGACGCCGTTTTCGACGAGGCACGGGGGGGATATGTGCTGACCGTCGTTCTCGACGAGGGCGCGCAATACAGGGTCGGGTCCGTCGATGTCGAATCGCACATCCCAGGCATCGATGCCGATCAGCTCCGCTCCGCCGTGCGCACGTCGACCGGGAGCGTCTACAACGCCGAGCTCGTGGAGAAGACCGTTCAAGGGATTACCGGTCTTGTCGGCGCGCGCGGATTTGCGTTCGGCCAAGCGCGCCCTGTCGGCACGCGTGACCCGGCGACCCACACGGTCGCGCTCGGCTACATCGTCGAGGAAGGTCCGCGCGTCTTTATCGAGCGCATCGATATCAAGGGCAATACGCGCACCCATGACGATGTGGTGCGTCGCGAGATCGACCTCGCCGAGGGCGATGCCTACAATAAGGTCTTGATGGATCGCGCCGAGCGGCGGCTCAACAATCTCGGCTACTTCAAGACTGTGAAAGTCACGACCGAACCCGGCTCCACGCCTGACCGCATCGTCGTGATCGTCGACGTGGAGGATCAGCCAACCGGTTCGTTCTCGATCTCCGGCGGTTACTCCACGACGGACGGGATTATCGGCGAGGTGTCGGTAACCGAGACGAACTTTCTCGGACGTGGCTATTACGTGAAACTCGGTGGCTCGCTCGGCCAGCGCTCGAATGGCATTGAGCTGTCCTTCACGGATCCGTATTTCCTCGGCCAGAGATTGGCGGCGGGCTTCGATCTCTTCACCAAGTTCCAGGACAATACGCGCTACGCGCTTTACACCTCGCGTACGACTGGCGGCCAGGTTCGCGTTGGATTCCCGCTCACGGAAGAATGGACCTTCATCACCCGCTACGCGCTCTATGCAACGGACATCGTCATCCCCAACAAGCCGTCGCAGCCTTTCAACGATTGCTCGGTTCCGATTGCCGGCGTCACGCCGCTCAATCCCGACGGCACGGTGAACCTGGTCGGTTGTTCCGCCAATGGCGAGGCCTCGATCGCCCTGAAGGAATCGAAGGGAACGACGGTGACCTCGGCTCCGGGGTATACGCTCGATTACAACACGGTCGACAACGTCAAGGACCCGCATTCGGGCCTTCTCGCCGAAGTGAAACAGGATTTCGCGGGTGCGGGCGGGGATTCGAAGTGGGTGCGCACCACCGGCGTCGCCAAATACTATTATGAGGTCTACGAGGACGTCGTCGGTCTCCTGAAGCTTCAGGGCGGCTATCTCTGGGGCTATGGTGGCGAGAAGCTGAAGATCAACGACAACTTCAATCTCGGCCCTGAGCTCGTGCGTGGCTTTGCGCCGCAGGGCATCGGCCCGCGCGACACGAACGGCGACGTCAAGGACAATCCGCTCGGCGGCACGACCTATTACGGAGCCTCGCTCGAATTCCAGTTCCCGATCTGGGGCGTCCCTCGCGAGCTCGGAATCAAGGGAGCCGTATTCGCGGATGCGGGCACGTTGTTCGGCTACAAGGGGCAGCGCTTCTTCCCCGGCTTTTATGGCGGAACGATCGCCAACCCGGTCAACTGTAATCCTCCGGTATCTTTCGCGGCGACCAATAACTTCCAGGTCAGCGAGTGCGTGAACGTGCATGATTCACACATCATTCGTTCCTCGATCGGCAGCTCGCTCATCTGGAACTCGCCGCTCGGACCCATCCGCTTCGATCTCGCCTATGCCTTGACGAAGGATAAGTTCGACCGCTTGCAGGTCTTCCGCTTCTCCGGCGGCGGCGCATTCTGAACAAACCTGCGACCTTGCTCGAGGCACGATGGGCTTCGAGGGTTTGGCGAGAGCACCGTGCCTGATCCCGTTTTCTTCGAGCCGGCTGCCCATCTGAACCTCGCGGAGGTCGCCGCCCTCGTGAGCGCCGCGCCGCTTTCGGCCGAAATCGGGCGCAAGCCCGTGCGTGGCGTTGCGGCCGTGGACCGGGCCAAGGCCGACGAGCTCACCTTCCTTGAAAATCCCCACTACCTCGAGGCGTTGACGCGCTCGCGCGCGCTTGCTTGCCTCGTCGCCGAGAAGAACGCCGCGCGCGTTCCCGGCGGCATGATTGCGCTCGTCGTGAAGGACCCATACCGCTCCTTCGCGCGGGTCGCAGGTCATATGTTTCCGGCGGCGCTTCGCCTGTCCTCGACCTGCGGCACGCAGGGGGTGTCGCCGGGCTCGCATGTGGATGCGACGGCAAGGCTCGAAGGGGGCGTCACGATCGATCCGGGAGCCGTGATCGGCCCCGATGCCGAGATCGGCTCGGGAACGTTGATCGGTGCGAATGCCGTCATCGGCCCCTCGGTGCGCATCGGGCGTGAAAGCTCGATCGGCCCCGGCGCGTCAGTCACGCATGCCCTAATCGGCAATCGCGTCATCCTGCATGCAGGGGTCAGGGTCGGGCAGGACGGCTTCGGCTTCGCCATGGGCCCGCAGGGACATGCGAAGGTGCCGCAGATCGGCCGTGTGATCATCCAGGACGATGTCGAGATCGGCGCCAATTCCACGATCGATCGTGGCGCCAACCGAGACACGATGATCGGCGAGGGAACGAAGATCGACAACCTCGTCCAGATCGCGCACAACGTCGTCATCGGCCGCCATTGCGTGATCGCTGGCCAGGTCGGCATTTCGGGGAGCGTCACGCTGGAGGATTTCGTCGTTCTTGCCGGGCATGTCGGCGTCGTCGGGCATTTGCGCATCGGCGCGGGTGCGCAAATTGCCGGCGCGAGCAACATTAAGGATAACGTGCCGGCCGGGGCTCGCTGGGGTGGCACTCCGGCGAAGCCGATCCGGGATTGGTTTCGCGAGATGCAGGTCGTCGCGCTTCTGGCCAAGCGGTGGAAACATGGGGAGCGCGGAGGCCTCGGCGTCGTCGGCGAAGGTGAAGGCCGGGCGCGCGAGCCTGGTGCGGGGAAGGTTTGAAGCGATGGGCGACACACCAGGCTCACTCGACTCGGCGGAGATCCTCGAGATCCTCACTTATCTGCCGCATCGCTATCCGTTCCTGCTCGTCGATCGCATCATCGAGATGAAGGGTGATGAGAGCTGCATCGGCATCAAAAACGTCACTTACAACGAGCCTCAGTTCACCGGCCATTTTCCAAGGCGCCCGATCATGCCTGGTGTCTTGATGATCGAGGGGATGGCGCAAACGGCGGGTGCGCTGTGCGCGCGCACCGTGACTCCCCGGCCGAAGGCCGTGTACTTCATGACCATCGACAAGGCCAAATTCCGCAAGCCCGTCATTCCCGGCGACGTGCTGGAATACCACATGACGAAGCTCAAGAGCCGTCTGAACATGTGGTGGTTCCGCGGAGAGGCGAAGGTTTCCGGCGCGCTCGTCGCGGAGGCCGAGATCGCGGCAATGCTGGTGCGCGATTGAGCGGGGCCATCACCGCCGCGCCTGGCCGGGGGTTCAAAAAAGCATGATCCGTCGAAATCCAAGAAAACAGATGAGCCTGGCAATTTCCCCTGAAGCACCCCTACGTTCGTGATGAGCGCGATTCACAATACCGCTATCGTGGAGGAGGGCGCGTGCCTCGGGGCGGATGTACGCATCGGCCCTTATTGCTTCGTCGGGTCGGGCGTCGTCCTCGGGGACGGTTGCGAGCTCCTGAGCCATGCGGTCGTTGCGGGGCGCACCACGATCGGGCCGAAAACGTGCATTTTTCCCTTTGCCTCGATCGGGCATCGGCCGCAGGACCTCAAATATGCGGGCGAGCCCTCGACGCTCGGCATCGGCGCGCGCTGCACCATTCGCGAAGGGGTCACGATGAATCCCGGCACGACCGGGGGGGGCATGCACACCTCGGTCGGTGACGACTGCCTGTTCATGGCCAACGCCCATGTGGCACATGATTGCGTCGTCGGCTCGAATTCGATTCTCGCAAACAATGTGATGCTTGCGGGACATTGTCGCATCGGTAAATTCGTCATTCTTGGCGGCGGTTGCGCCGTGCAACAATTCGTCCGGATCGGAGATCACGCCTTCGTCGGCGGCCTTTCCGGTCTCGAGAACGACCTCATCCCTTATGGGATGGCTCTCGGCAACCGCGCTTATCTCGCGGGCCTCAACATCGTCGGGCTGAAACGGCGAGGCTTCTCGCGCGAGGAGATGCATGATTTGCGCCGTGCCTACCGTCTCCTCTTCGCGGACGAGGGCACGCTCAAGGAACGCCTCGAGGACGTCGCGGCCGAATTCGCCCAGCATCGCATCGTGCATGAAGTTCTCGATTTCATCCGCGACGGAGGCGAGCGGGCGCTATGCACGCCGCGGAACGGGCAGGGGCAGAAGCTATGAGGATTTCGGCCGCATTCTCTTCGAATGCCCGGTCGGGCGGTCCGACCTTCCCGCATGCCGGTTGATCTTCAAGATCGCGCCGCGCGCGACCGATGATCCAATCCGAAGCACACGCGCCCGAGTCTCGTCCTATCGCCATCCTTTGCGCCGGTGGCGCCTTGCCCTTCGCCGTCCTCCATGCAATGCGGGCAGCCGGCCGTCGTTCGATCGTGGTCGCGATCGAAGGAATTGCCGATCCGGGTCTTTCCCGTTTCCATGCCCATTGGCTGGCGCTCGGGCAACTGGGCAAGCTTTTCGCGTTGTTGCGGCGCGAGCGTTGCGCAGGCGTCGTGCTGATCGGCGCGATGAACCGCCCCAGTGTAAGCTCGATGCGCATTGACGCCATCGGCTGGACCTATCTCTTCGATTTCCTGCGCAACATCCGGCGCGGAGACGATGCCATGCTGCGCGGCATGATGCGCTGGTTCGAGGTGCAAGGCTTTCCGGTCTTGGGTGTTGCCGATGTCGCCCCCGAGCTCGTCGCACCCAAAGGGCGGATCGGCAGGATCGATCCGCCTGCCGAAGCGGTGACGGCGGCCGCGCGCGGCTTTGCGTGCCTCGATGCGCTCTCGCCTTTCGACGTGGGCCAAGCCTTGGTAGCCATCGGCGAGCGCATCGTTGCCGTCGAGGGCGCCGAAGGCACCGACGCGCTCATCGAACGCGTGATGGAGCTGCGTCGGGACGGCCGCCTGCCGCGTGCGGGCCGTGGCGGATTTTTGCTCAAGGCGGCGAAGGTGGGGCAGAGCCTCAAGGTCGACATGCCGGTCATCGGGCCGCGTACTGTGGAGCTTGTCGCAAGCGCCGGCCTTGCTGGAGTGATCGTCGAGGCGCATCGGGTATTGCTCCTCGAGAGCCAAGCCATGATATCGGGCGCTGACGAAGCTGGCCTCTTCCTCTTCGGGCTCGAGGGACGTGGCGCGCCATGAGCGCTGAACCCGTGGCCTCTCAAAGTTCGCGTGCGCTTGTAATCGCGATCGTCGCCGGGGAAAGCTCGGGTGACGCGCTCGGCGCACCGCTCATGCGCGCGCTGCGCGTCGAGCTCTCACCACGCAAGGTCAGTTTCGTGGGCGTCGGCGGCCCCGCCATGGAGGGGGAGGGGCTGAGAAGCCTATTTCCCCTTTCGGACATCGCCGTAATGGGCTTTTCCGCCGTGATCGCACGCCTGCCCCTGATCTTGCGGCGAATCCGCGACACGGCCGCTCTCATTTTGGCGACGAAGCCCGACGCGCTCGTCATCATCGACAGCCCGGACTTCACGCACCGCGTCGCACGGCGCGTTCGCGCAAAACTGCCGGACCTGCCGGTAATCGATTATGTGAGCCCTTCCGTCTGGGCGTGGCGACCAGGGCGGGCCCGCGCGATGCGAACTTATGTCGATCACGTCCTCGCGCTCTTGCCGTTCGAGCCCGAGGCGCATCGCCGCCTTGGCGGACCGCGCTGCACCTATGTCGGGCATCCGTTGTCGCAAAGGCTCGATGATTTCGAGCCGAGCGCGGATGAGGAACGAGCACGCGCGACGTCCCCGCCTACCCTGCTTGTTCTGCCGGGCAGCCGCCGAATGGAGATCGAGCGATTGTTGCCGGTGTTCGGCGAGACGATCGCGCGGCTGAACGCTCTGCGCCCGATCCGCCCGGTTCTGCCGGTCGTGAAAGGTCTCGAAGCGCAGATTCTCGCACACACGAGCCGTTGGATGGTTACGCCCGAGATCGTAACGGGTGAAGCCGCGAAGCTTTCCGCCTTCCGTCGAGCGCGCGCGGCGCTTGCCGCATCGGGTACCGTCACGCTCGAGCTTGCGCTCGCGGGCGTCCCCATGGTTGCGGCCTACAAGGTCGGCGGGCTCGAATTTCTCATCTTGCGCAACCTCGTGACCGCACCCTTTGTCCTATTGCCGAATCTCGTCCTTGGCGAACCCGCTGTGCCTGAGCTCATCCAGCACGCCTGCACCTGTGAGGCTCTCACTTCGGCCTTGCTGGCGCTCCTCGACGAAACGGTGGAGCGTCGGACGCAGCTTGCGGCTCTCGCTCGCGTGCGTTCCCGAGTCCGCGTGTCGGGCGCCAATCCGGCCGAGAAAGCCGCGCGCGTTGTGATAGACGAGCTTTCTTGAAGCTCATCTGATCCGACACTCTACCCGCAGGATCGCCGACAAATCGCCGGCGCCCGGGCCTCGTCGGCTCAGTGACGCTGAGCGAGCGGGACGTAATCGCGACGCGGCGCGCCCGTGTAGAGCTGGCGAGGTCGGCCGATCTTCTGGCTGGGATCCTCGATCATTTCTTTCCATTGGGCGATCCAGCCCGTGGTGCGCGCGAGCGCGAAGAGCACGGTGAACATGTCGGTCGGAAAGCCCATCGCCTTCAAGGTGATGCCGGAGTAGAAATCGATATTCGGGTAGAGCTTCTTCTCGATGAAATATTCATCGTGAAGCGCGATGCGCTCAAGCTCGAGAGCGACATCGAGAAGCGGATCGTCCTTGATGCCGAGCTCGTTCAATACCTCATGCGTGGTGCGTTGCATGATCTTCGCGCGAGGATCGTAATTTTTGTAGACGCGATGCCCGAAGCCCATGAGGCGGAACGGATCGTTCTTGTCCTTGGCGCGCGCGATGAACTGGGGAATGCGGTCGGGCGTGCCGATCTCGGCCAGCATCTTGAGCGCCGCCTCGTTCGCTCCGCCATGGGCCGGGCCCCAAAGGCATGCGATCCCCGCCGCAATGCAGGCAAAGGGGTTCGCGCCCGAGGAGCCGGCAAGCCGCACGGTCGCGGTCGAAGCATTCTGCTCATGGTCCGCATGCAGGATGAAGATGCGATCGAGCGCGCGCGAGAGAACCGGATTGATGTGGTATTCCTCGCAAGGAACCGCATAACACATCCGCAAGAAATTGGAGGTGTAATCGAGATCGTTCTTGGGATAAACGAAGGGTTGCCCGATCGTATACTTGAACGCCATGGCCGCAAGTGTCGGAATTTTGGCAATCATGCGGATCGAGGCGACCATGCGCTGGTGCTCGTCGGAAATGTCCGTGGAGTCGTGATAGAACGCCGAGAGCGCACCGACCGCCGCCACCATGACGGCCATCGGATGAGCATCGCGCCGGAAGCCCTGAAAGAAGCGCGACATCTGGTCATGCACCATGGTGTGGCGCGTGACCCGGTAGACGAAATCGTCCTTCTGCTGCGCGGTCGGCAATTCGCCGTAGAGAAGCAAGTACGCCGTCTCGAGAAAGTCACCGTGTTCGGCGAGCTGCTCGATCGGGTATCCGCGGTAGAGGAGAATGCCCTCATCTCCGTCGATATAGGTGATTTTGGAATCGCAACTTGCCGTCGAAGTAAAACCGGGATCGTAGGTGAACATCCCGGTTTGGGCGTAGAGCTTCGAAATATCGACCACGCTCGGCCCGACGGAACCCTCGCGCCCGGGAAAATCGACGACCTTGTTGCCGACGGTGAAAGAGGTGACGATGCCCATGGCTCAAGCCTATCGGTTGGTCGCGCCGAAGCACGAAGCTGATTATTGCGCCCGACGGGTCGATCTTCGACCGGCCCCTGCGCGTCATGCTTCCTGCTATGTTGCAGTGCGTAACGCGTTTGACAAGTGCGGGCAAGCCAAGCGCGGACGAGCCTCACGCAAAGCAAGAAGCGCGCCTGTGATGGCAGGAACCCGCGAAAAATGATTTGTTGCCGATATGAATATGACGCCGAAGAGGGAAATAGAGGCCTCATCAACTCGCGGCGCATAAAGCAATCGCATCCTTGATCCGCGCCAGGCACTCGTCGCGCCCGAGGACCGTCATCACGTCGAACAAGCCCGGCGAGGTGGCGCGACCCGTGAGAGCCGCGCGCAAAGGCTGGGCAACCTGGCCGAGCTTCATTGCCTGCCTCTCGGCGAATCCCCGGACCATCGCCTCGAGATGAGGGCCGGCCCAGCCGTCTTGAATTTCGCATTCGGGTGAGATTTTTGCGAGTGTCTCGATCGCCGCTGGCGTAAGAAGCGCCCTCGCCTTGTCATCGAGCGCGAGAGGGCGCGTCGCGTAGAGATAATATGCATTCTCGATCAACTCGATCAGGGTCTTGGCGCGCTCCTTCAAACCGGGCATAGCCGCGACAAGACGCCGGCGCATGGCGTCGTCGAGCCTGGATGGCGCGCCGCGCGGCGGGCCGACCTCGGGAAGGATATTCTCGATCGCGCTTGTAAGTTCGCGATCATTCGTTTCGCGAATGTAAAGACCGTTCAAATTCTCGAGCTTGGCGAAATCGAAACGCGCCGGTGAGCGTCCGACGGCGTTGAGATCGAAGGCATCGATCATCTCCTGCGTCGAGAAAACTTCCTGGTCGCCATGCGACCAGCCCAGACGCACGAGGTAGTTGCGGAGCGCCGCGGGAAGATAACCGAGCGCGCGGTAGGCATCCACGCCCAGCGCGCCGTGACGCTTCGACAGTTTCGCGCCGTCCGGCCCATGGATGAGCGGGATGTGGGCCATGCGCGGCACGTCCCAGCCGAAGGCGCGGTAAATCTGGGTTTGGCGTGCCGCGTTGGTGAGATGGTCGTCGCCGCGGATAATGTCCGTGACGCCCATGTCATGATCATCCACCACAACCGCAAGCATATAGGTCGGGGTGCCGTCGGAACGCAGGAGGACGAGGTCGTCGAGGTCCTTGTTCTGCCAGGTGACCGGGCCTTGCACCATGTCGTCGACCATGGTCTCGCCCTCGGTCGGTGCCTTGAGGCGAATGACGGGCTTCACCTCCGGCGGAGCGTCCTTGGGATCGCGGTCGCGCCAACGCCCATCATAGCGCATCGGCCGGCCCTCTCGCTTCGCCGTCTCGCGCATCTCGTCGAGCTCCGCTTTAGAAGCGTAGCAGGGATACGCATTGCCGGCAGCGACGAGGCTCAACGCCGCTTCAGCGTGGCGAGCTGCGCGCGCAAATTGAAAAACTGTGTCTCCGTCCCATTCGAGACCGAGCCATTTGAGGCCGTCGACAATCGCGGCGATCGCGGCTTGTGTCGAACGCTCGCGATCGGTGTCCTCGATACGCAGCAACATGCGTCCGGCGTGGTGACGCGCATAGAGCCAATTGAAAAGAGCGGTGCGCGCGCCGCCGATGTGAAGAAAGCCCGTCGGCGAGGGCGCGAAGCGCGTGACGATGGTGCTAGGCATCAAACTGTCCCGCGGAAGTGGAACGGTGAGCGAAACGCGAGCTTGCCGGCCGGCTCTAAGGTGAGGCCGATGTCCACACCGTCCTCGCAAAGAGATTGCACATCCGCGTCCCTTGGCCGAAAGTATGCCGCGCCGGCATGGGGCGGCACATAGGGCATCCTGGGGGCCTTGTCACGACCGTGAGTAGCGTTGAGAACGGCGCGGCGATCGGAGCGCCGGCGGGGAGCGGCGGTGCGTTCGCCGGCTTTTCGCTGGGCGAGTCTTTCTCGCTGCGCGAGATCGGGCTCCAAATTGGGCCGCGCTTTCGCGCGGCGATCGACGTCGAGATCGCTCATCGGCGGCTGTTCCTTTGGCTTCCCGTCGCGGCAGGCGCCGGGGTCATTCTCTATTTCGCCGCCGACCGCGAGCCATCGCTGCTTTATGCGGGCGTGCTCACGGCGGGCGCGGCGTGCCTCGCCCGCCTGCTGCGTCACTGGCGCGCACCCTTCACCGTAGCGTTGGTGCTCGCTTTCCTTTCGGCGGGCTTCCTCTGCGCGTCCTTGCGTTCCGCTCTCCTTTTCGCCCCTGTCATCGACAAGGTTCGCGTCCTCAAGGTCACCGGAACCGTTGAACAAATGGATTGGCGCCGCCTCGGCGCGCGTTTCGTGCTGCGTGTGGCGACGGCCGAAGGTTTGCGCCCGGAGGAGACTCCCTATCGTCTGCGCCTCACATTGCGGGAGACACCGCGTGTGGAGGCCGGCGCCTTCGTGTCGTTCACGGCGCGGGTCTTGCCGCCGGCAAGACTCGTCCTTCCCGGAGGTTATGATTTCGCGCGAGACGCTTATTTCGCGAGGATCGGTGGGGTCGGGTCGGTGCTCGGCCGTCTGGAGGTCGTCCCGGCACCCGCTCCGCCGGGTCTTCGGCTCGCGCTGACGACGGCGATCGATCGTGCCCGCAACGCGCTCGCGAAGCGCATCTTCACGATCGTTGGTGGGGATGAGGGAGCGGTCGCCGCCGCGATGGTGACCGGAAAGCGCGACCTCCTCTCCGACAACGCGCGCGAACTCATTCGCGAGGCCGGCATCTTCCACATCATCACGATCTCCGGCGTGCAGATGACACTCGTCGCCGGAATGATCTTCTGGATCGTGCGGCGAATGCTCGCCTTCTCCTCCGTGCTCGCCTTGCGCTACCCCATCAAGAAATGGGCGGCGGGTGCGGCGATCCTCGGCGCCATCGCCTATGATGTGGTCACCGGCTCACGCGTGGGCACCGAACGCGCCTTGTTCATGACGCTCATCGTGCTCGCCGCAGTGATCGCGGATCGGCGCGCCTTCACGATGCGCAATCTCGCTTATGCGGCATTCGCGGTCATCATCTTCGAGCCGGAGGCGGTGCTCGGCGCGAGCTTTCAACTCTCCTTCGCCGCGGTGTCGGCGCTTGTTGCCGTCAGCGAAGCGCGCACGGAAATCTCGGCGCGACGAAGGGCGCAACGGGAGCGCCGGGAAGCGCCGCCGAAGGGTGTCCTCTCACGAATGCTCGCCAGAGCCGTCGAGGTGCTGGTCTGGCTGTTCATCGCGACGTTCTGTGCAACTTTGGCCACCGCCTCGTACATGGCGTATGATTTTCACGAATTGAGCCCTTA